>CAMHNO010000018.1 GCA_946186575.1 uncultured Prevotellaceae bacterium | reverse complement strand
ATAATTTTAAAACTGGAGGTAACACACTATGAAGATTATATTGAAAGAAGACGTTTTCAACCTTGGATACAAGGACGACGTTGTTGAAGTGAAGAACGGCTATGCCCGCAACTATCTCATTCCACAAGGCAAAGCTATCATGGCATCGCCTTCAGCTTTAAAAGTGCTCGCCGAGGATCTACGTCAGCGCGCTCACAAGATCGCTAAAATCAAGGGGGATGCCGAGGCTGTAGCCGAGACAATGAAGGGCATCGCTCTCACCATCACTGCCAAGACCGACAACCGTGGCACTATCTACGGATCGGTTGGAAGCAATCAAATAGCCGAGGAGCTCGCTAAGCTCGGACATGAAGTAGACCGCAAGATCATCAAGGTCGACAACGTGAAGGAACTTGGCAACTACATCGCTACCGTTCAGCTGCACAAGGAAGTTGCCGTTGAGATTCCTTTCAAGGTTATCTCAGAGAACGCACCCGAGCAGCAAGAAGAGGCCCCTGTAGCCGACGAAGCACCAGTTGCTGAAGAGGCTCCTGTTGCCGACGAAGCTCCTGTTGCTGAGTAAGATCACCCAACGACGTGTGATGGCTGCTAACCTCACACGCATTAAAATCCCAATATAATCCGCACCCCAACACACTCTCTGGTGGTGCGGATTTTCTTTTAAACACAAGCCAGCATCCTCAGCACTCGCAAATTACATAAATATAATTAGGATGCATTTTAACCTGATAATTTTACTTTTAAGAAAATTCTGTGTAACTTTGCCAAAAATATATATTTGTTACACATGACCAACACCAGTTTACAATATGACCAGGTGATAGAGCAGTGCCGCGACATGTTTGAGCACAAAATGAAAGACTATGGACCAAACTGGCGCATACTAAGACCTGAAACTCTCACCGACCAGATTCTTATAAAGGCTAAGAGAATTCGCACCCTCGAAATCAACGGAGTGTCAAAAGTGGGAGAAGGCATTTGGCCCGAGTTCATTGGCATCATCAACTATGGAATAATCGCTCTCATTCAACTCGAAATGGGATATTGCGACGACGTCGACATCAGCCAAGAAAAAGCGCTGGAATTGTATGACCAGCACATTAGCAACACTAAAGCTCTAATGATTGCCAAGAACACCGACTACGGCGAGGCATGGAGGCTGATGCGCGTGCACAGCTACACCGACATGATTCTCTCAAAGCTGCAACGCATCAAGGTAATCGAGAACAATGGCGGCAAGACTCTTGTGAGCGAAGGAATAGCTTCTAACATTCAAGACATGATTAACTATGCCGTCTTCGCACTCATCAGGCACAACCAGGGAGAAGTTTAATATAGCACATGTATCATTCCTTCTTAGAACCATGGCACATTCGTTTAAGGAAATATTCAATAAAATAAAGAATAACCGATTCAACAAAATCCTGGTAATTGCCCTACGCATAATCGTTGGAGCGGTATTTATCTTCTCGGGATTTGTTAAGGCCATCGACGTCATGGGCAGTGTTTATAAGTTCCAGGAATACATCGCTGTGCTAAACCTCACAAACCTCGCCGGCAGTGAATTGGTATTGGCTTTCGCCATTTCTATTGCTGAACTTGTGCTCGGCGTCTTGATGATCACAGGTTGCCTGCGACGAACAACCCCACTGCTCATGCTCGCATTGATGGCGGTGATGCTACCACTCACCTATTTCATTGCCTCAACAGGAGCAGTGCACGATTGTGGATGCTTTGGCGATGCAGTGAAGCTAACCAACTGGCAGACATTTTGGAAGAATGTGGCGCTAACAATCGCGCTCATTTATCTTGCCTGCTTCAACAGATCGGTGCCCTGCATCTATGGCCCCATAATTCAATGGGTGGTCATTCTGCTAACTGTCTTAGTTGGGGCCAATGTTGCTTTTACTGGCTACAACATTCAGCCACTCATCGATTTCAGGCCCTACAGCGTGGGAAGCCACATCGGAGCACAACTACAGCCTCTCAACGAGACCGATTTCGTCTTCGTTTATGAAAAAGACGGAAAACAGCAAGAGTTCGGCATCGACAGTGTCCCCGACGAAGAGGATGGCTGGACTTTCATCGAGCGCAAAAAGGTCACCCCCGATTTGTCACCAGCCAAGAAAGCAGAGCTAAACGCATTCACTGTCTACGACAATGGAACTGATGTAACCGACGAAGTTCTCGACTCAACACAAAATCAGCTGTTGGTGCTCATGCCCGACTTGCCACGAGTTAATCACGCTTATGCCTTCACGCTTAACGACATCAACATTGCTTGCGAAAAACAAAACGTGAAATTGAGTTGCATCACTTCGGCTTCAGAACATGAAGTGCAGCAATGGGCCAATCTCACTCAACCCGACTACCCAATCTATGGAGGCGATGACTCAGAAATCAAGATGCTCGCAAGAGGCAATCCGGCAGTGGTCTATGTGGAGCAGGGAGTGGTGAAGTGGAAAAGGACGTTTAGCTCCTTCCCTGCAAAAAAACTCATCAAAGATGGCACACCAGTGGCTAAGCTTAGCAACGATTTTGATCCACAGTCCAAATTGTGGAGCAGTTTGTGGCCATACATGCTATTGATGATTGTACTGCTTTTTGTCAATCGCATCTATCCTGTTGTCAATTACATCACCAACAAGATAAAATCATTATCTAATAAAAACATCGAGAATAAAAACACCGACAAAAACACTGAATCATTTACTATATAACTATATTTTTTATTTTTAAAATTCTTATAAAAATGAGAAAAAACATTGTCGCAGGAAACTGGAAAATGAACACTACAGTTCCAGAGGGCGTGGAACTGGCTAAAGCTGTTAACGAGGCTGTCAAGAATGAACAACTCAAGTGTGACGTGATTCTTGGTGTGCCCTTCACTCACCTCACTGCGGTGAAGCAAGTTATCGACATCAACAAGGTAGGAC
The DNA here is from genome assembly GCA_946186575.1 of uncultured Prevotellaceae bacterium. GTDB lineage: Bacteria > Bacteroidota > Bacteroidia > Bacteroidales > Muribaculaceae > Sodaliphilus. The sequence continues at coordinate 49,638 of CAMHNO010000018.1, read as the reverse complement.
TTGCTGCCGAAAACTGCGCCGACCACAATTCTGGGGCTTACACCGGAGAAGTTTCGGCTCCAATGGTTGCCTCAACAGGAGCAAACTATGTGATTCTCGGACATAGCGAACGACGCGGCTACTACAACGAATCTAACCAAATGCTTAAAACTAAAGTGGATCTTGCTCTTGAGGCAGGACTCAAAGTGATTTTCTGTTGCGGTGAAAGTCTCGAAGAGAGAGAGGCAGGCAAGGTACAGGACGTCATTAAGCAAGAAATCAGCGAGTCACTTTTTCATCTCAGCAATGAACAATGGGCCAACATCGTCATCGCCTACGAACCCATCTGGGCTATTGGAACTGGTAAGACTGCCACAAGCGACCAAGCTCAAGAAGTGCACGCCTTCATACGTAAACTCATAGCAGAGCGATTTGGAGACGAATTGGCATCAAACACCACAATCCTTTATGGCGGAAGTTGCAAGCCGTCTAACGCAAAGGAACTCTTTGCAAAGCCCGATATCGACGGTGGCCTAATTGGTGGCGCTTCGCTCAAAGCTCAAGACTTCATGGGCATTGTAACTGCTTTCTAAGCCATATGCTTCCAAAGTCAACGCAGAATTATCGCTTTTGAGCAATTGATTCTCAAAAATTAGGTTATAAAGATAATTATTTATATCTTTGTAACCTAATTTAATGTGTAATAAATTAAAATGTTATGAAACTATCTCATTTTAAGCCCATTATATTTGCTGCAATCACTGCTGTGGCAATTGTTGCTGTGGGACTTGCACAAGTCAACATCAATGCGCCTAAAGGCTTGAGCGAGCCCGAAAAGAAAGCCGAGTCGCCCGCCCCAACTCATGACAACGCAGGCGAGAATGCACCCAAGGCTGATGCCACAGGCGAAGCGCCAGCAGCCAACAATCAAGCTCCTGCCGCAAGACCTGCTGGTCAGGCCACTAACAACTCGGCAGTGAGCGCACGTGACAACGCTGTGCAAAAAGTTGTCGACAGCAAGAAACCAGAGTCGCTAAACAAGGATTTCAGCACTGGTGGTAACAGCTCTACCCCACCATCAAAACAGCAAGTAGAGATGAGAAGTTATGGTTACCGAATTCTCGTTTATCAGACAAACAAGTCTAAAAACGCTAAGAACAATGCACAGAAGAGAGCTCGTGACATTTCTATTAAATTCCCACAATATCACTTCTATTTCAATTACAAAGCTCCAACCTGGAAACTCAGAATGGGCGACTATGCCGATGAAGAGTCAGCTCACAGAGCTTTGAAACAGATGCGACAGGCTTTCCCAATCTATGCAAAGGAAATGACCATCATTCATGACAACATCAACGTGTGGAAATAAACTATAATGAGCAACAACAAGAAACCTCAATACGACAGCGAGCTCGTCGACAAGCTTGCTTCACACATCAGCGCAATCATTGAGCTCCTGGGCGAGGATCCTCATCGCGAAGGATTGCTCAAAACACCACAGCGAGCAGCCAAGGCGCTTATCGACAACACAAGCGGCTATAACACCAATGCCAGCCAACTCATAAAGCAAGCTCTCTTCTCACATCACAGCGACCAGATGGTCATCGTCAAGGACATTGAGTTCTACTCGCTTTGTGAGCATCACATCCTACCATTTTTTGGAACAATTTCCATTGGATACATCCCTGATGGAGAAATTGTGGGGCTCAGTAAGCTTGCAAGAGTGGTCGAGAGCCAGGCACGAAGGCTGCAAGTGCAAGAACGACTCACAGCCGACATTTGCGACATCGTTGAAGAGAACATCAAGAACAAGGGGGTCATTGTTGTGTGTGAAGCTGCTCACATGTGCATGAAAATGAGAGGCATTGAGAAGCAAGAAACAACAACTGTCACCATTCAGTATTGTGGACAATTCAAGAATGTAGAATTGCAGCAACAGTTCTTCAATCTCATCAACTTGAATAAGAACAAATGATAATTAGCAATATCACAATTCCGTAACAACCCCGAGAATATAAAACTGTTCTCGGGGTTTTCTTTTAATCATAAATAAATGAGATAACTATAGGTCAAAAAAATGCTCGGTTGGCAACAATCGCACCAACCGAGCAATCAAGCTTTTAAATTTATGACCTGTATATTTATTTCAATTACAGGCGGCGAAGTTTAACTGTGAAGTGACGCATGAGCGGTGCTTCCCACTCGATAGCTACACCTCGAGTAATCTCGTTGCGGCGGTCATAAACGTTCTTTAATGCGGCGGCAATCACATTCATGTGATTGTCGGTATAAACACGACGAGCAATGCACAGGCGCAGCAAGTCAAGGCCACCGAATCTGTTCTCACGAGTTACAGGGTCACGGTCGGCAAGAATGTAGCCAATTTCGCAACCACGAATTCCAGCCTCGAGATAAAGCTCGCAAGTGAGTGTCTGAGCAGGGAACTCCTCTTTGGGAACATTGCATAGCACCCTGTCGGCATCGATAAAGAGAGCGTGACCACCTACGGGACGCTGATAAGGGATTCCATACTCATCGAGCTTGCTGGCAAGATATTGAACCTGGTGAATGCGAGTCTCAAGCATTTCGAACTCGGTGTTCTCGTCAAGACCAACTGCCAGAGCATTGAGGTCACGTCCATTCATACCACCATAAGTGATGAAGCCCTCAAAGGGGATGCAGAACAGCTTGGCACCCTCATACCACTGCTCGTTGTTTGTTGCGATGAAACCACCCATGTTAACCACGCCATCTTTCTTGGCACTCATGGTCATTGCATCGACATAGCTATACATCTCGCGAGCAATTTCCTTGATAGTCTTGTCGGCATAACCTTCCTCACGTGTCTTAATGAAATAAGAGTTCTCGGCAAAGCGAGCGCTGTCCATCACTACAGGGACACCATACTTGTGGCAAAGCTCACAAGTCTCCTTGATGTTCTTCATCGACACTGGCTGGCCTCCCACTGTGTTATTGGTCACTGTCAGCACCATGAAGGGGACATTGCCTTTGTTCTCAACAAGCACCTTCTCGAGCTTCTCGAGCGACACATTACCCTTGAAAGGAATTTCGAGCTGAGTGTCCTTGGCCTCATCGATGGTAACATCGATTGCTGTTGCATGGCGGCTCTCGATGTGCCCCTTGGTTGTGTCGAAGTGTGCGTTACCTGGGACAACGTTGCCCTCTTTTACGAGATACGAAAACAAAACATTCTCGGCGGCACGACCCTGATGAGTGGGAATCACATATTTGAAACCAAAGATGCGCTGCACCACCTCCTGAAATTTATAGAAAGATGTTGCACCAGCATAGCTCTCGTCGCCAAGCATCATTGCCGACCACTGACGATCACTCATGGCACCTGTGCCCGAGTCGGTAAGACAGTCTATGTAGACCTGCTCAGCTTTGAGCATAAACACATTGTTGTGGGCTTCCTTGAGCCATTGCTCACGCTGCTGGCGAGTGCTCTTTGTGAGTGGCTCAATCATTTTGATTTTCCAAGATTCTGCAAATGGTAGTTCCATAAACGAAAATAATGTTTTTATGGGATTTTATCCCTTGTCTATAGCATTGGACGATGCTATCGTGAGCGCGTCTTATGCCAATTGACAATATATTAATAATTGTGTTTTGTTTAAAGATGAGATGAAGCGTGACTATTTCAAATCAAAACATGTCACGCACAATAATCAATAAGATTAGAACAGAACAGAAAATGATCTAAGTCCTTAATATTAAGGAACCTGTGTGATAAGATTGCCGATGATTTAGTTCGATTGATTAGCATTTTCTAATGTTTGTTGTGCAAAATTACATAAATAGCTCAAGAAATCAAAAACTTTTTCTCTTCTTTAATCTTTATTAAGAGATAAACCGGGATTAAGTGTTAGGCCAGAAGCATTAGACAAGAACTCTCAAAACAATAATTAAATGTTAAGAGCAAGTAATGATGAACAAATAAGGCATTATTAAAGACAATATGATTAAGAAAGCAAAGGTCTTAGCTTGCTCAAACGTATTCTGTGCGCGCGAGCATTTTAAGCACTAATGCTCAAATAAATTTGGCATTTCACTCTACTTGCGCTAACTTTGTGCACTGATTTCTAAACATCGCAAATGAAGAGCAATGACATTATCGTAAAGGGCGCAAGGGTCAACAACCTCAAGAACATCGATGTTACTGTGCCGCGCAATAAACTGGTGGTGATAACCGGACTGTCGGGGTCGGGCAAGTCGTCCCTGGCATTTGACACGCTCTATGCCGAGGGACAGCGGCGTTACGTTGAGAGCTTGTCGTCCTATGCTCGCCAGTTTTTGGGGAGAATGTCGAAACCCGAGTGCGACTTCATCAAAGGCCTACCGCCAGCCATAGCCATTGAGCAGAAAGTGAACAACCGCAACTCACGCAGCACCGTGGGCACCTCGACCGAGATTTATGACTACCTGCGGCTACTCTTTGCGCGCGTGGGCAAGACCTACTCACCAGTGAGTGGTGATGTGGTGAAGAAGCACACTGGCAGCGACGTGATTGCTGCCATCAAGCACCTGCCCGATGGCACGCGCTTTGCCTTGCTTGCCCCCATAGTTGTGCCCAATGGTCGCAGCCGTGGAGCCCAGCTCGACATCTTGCGCAAGGGCGGCTATTCGCGTCTTGAAGAGGATGGCAAATTTGTGGCTATTGCCGATGCTATTAACGTCGCCGATGAGCCCGGACATCGCTACCGCTTGCTCGTCGACCGCATGGCGGCTCCCATTGGCCTTGACGATGAACTTCGCTTGCGCGACTCAATTGAGACTGCGTTCTTTGAAGGTCAGGACCAATGTATAATCCTTGCTTTCAATCCCGATGGCAGCACCCGAGAGCTGATGTTCTCGAAGCGTTTTGAAGCCGATGGCATCACCTTCAAGGAGCCCACCGACCTAATGTTCAACTTCAACAACCCCATTGGCGCTTGCGACACCTGCGAGGGATTCGGTAACGTTGTGGGTATCGATGAAGACCTTGTGGTTCCCAACAAGACGCTCTCGGTTTTTGACGACGCTGTGATGTGCTGGCGCGGCCAGGTGATGAGCGAGTGGAAAAATGCATTAATCAGGATTGCCTCTCGTTATGATTTTCCCATTCACCGCCCCTACAATCAGTTGAGCCAAGAGCAGCTCGACTTGCTATGGCATGGATGTGCCGAATTCCCGGGCATTGACGGATTTTTCGAATGGGTTAAGAGCAAGTCCTATAGCATCCAGTACCGTGTGCTTCTTGCTCGCTATCGTGGCAAGACCACATGCCCCGCTTGTCATGGATCACGTCTAAAACCCGACGCCTCCTATGTTAAGATTGCCGGCAAAAGCATTGGCGACCTGGTTCACATGCCCATCGACCAACTCTCGCAGTGGTTCAAGAACCTGAAACTCGACATGGAAGATGCAATAGTGGCCAAGCGATTGCTAACCGAGATAAACAATCGGTTGTCATTTCTGATTGAGGTAGGCCTCCCCTACCTCACCCTTGACCGCTTGTCGGGGACACTATCAGGTGGTGAGAGCCAGCGCATCAATCTTGCCACCTCGCTTGGCAGCACCCTTGTGGGGTCAATCTACATCCTCGACGAGCCCAGCATTGGTCTGCATCCACGCGACAATGAACGCTTGATTCATGTCTTGAAGATGCTTCAACAGTTAGGAAACACAGTTGTAGTAGTAGAGCACGATGAGGAAATAATGCGTGCCGCCGACTATATTATCGATATGGGGCCCGAAGCGGGCAGGTTAGGTGGTCAGGTAGTTTATCAGGGCACAATTAGCAACCTTAAGGACATTGACAACAGTTATACACTCAAATATCTTACAGGTGAGATGAAGATAGCTTTGCCATCGCATCGCCGCCATTGGAACAATTACATCGAAGTTAAAGGTGCCGCGCAAAACAATCTCAAGAGCATAGATGTGCGCTTTCCACTCGGGGTGATGACAGTGGTGACAGGTGTGAGTGGCTCGGGAAAATCGACACTTGTCAACGACATTCTCTATCGTGCACTTGCCCGTCATTTGGGCGATAGTGCCGATGCTCCGGGAACCTATTCTTCACTTGGTGGCGATCTTGATATGGTTAAAGCAGTAGAGTTTGTCGACCAGGACCCCATTGGCAAGTCTTCTCGCAGCAATCCAGCTATATATTTGAAGGCTTTTGATGAAATACGCCACCTCTTTGCACAGCAACAGCTCGCCAAGCAAATGGGTTATAATGCCGGTTTCTTCTCGTTTAACTCGCCAGGAGGACGCTGCGAAGAATGCAAGGGCGACGGCAAAATTTCGATTGAAATGCAGTTCATGGCCAACGTGACACTGACGTGCGACACATGCCATGGTCGCCGCTTCAGCAACAATGCCCTCGAAGTGCTTTACAGAGGCAAGAGCATATATGATGTACTTGAGATGACAGTAAACCAAGCGATAGAGTTTTTCTCTGAGGCAAGCACTTTTAATGAAAAAAAGATTGTTTCTCGCTTGAAACCACTGCAAGATGTGGGATTAGGCTATATCAAGCTTGGTCAGTCGTCTTCGACCCTTTCGGGTGGTGAGAATCAGCGTGTGAAGCTTGCCAGCTTCTTGAGTGGCGAGAAGAAATCTCACACATTATTTATATTTGATGAACCCACTACAGGCCTACACTTCCATGACATCAACACACTGATGAAATCGTTCAATCAGCTGATTGACCGTGGCCACACCATCATTATAATCGAGCACAACCTCGACGTGATAAAATGTGCCGATCATATCATCGACCTCGGGCCCGAAGGTGGTGAGAACGGTGGCACAATAGTTGCCAACGGTACCCCTGAGCAGGTGGCTACACACAGCACAAGCTATACAGCCAAATACTTGAGGCGGGTTCTATAGAATTGTATAGAACCCACCTTTAAAATAGTTATGCGTGAGGACGTTAAAAAACAAATTCACACTCAGGCAAAAATGAAGTTCTCAAGCCAAATGAAGAGGATGCCAGCCAAGTAACCCAAGAAAGCTATGCCTGTAATGCGTTTGAAATACCAGAAGAAAGGAATTTTCTCGATGCCCATTGCCACCACGCCTGCCGCCGAACCAATAATGAGCAAGCTGCCACCCACTCCGGCGGTAAAGGTGAGCAAGTGCCAGAAGAGCCCGTCCTCTACGAAATAATGCATGTAGGTTGGGTCGGCACCAGTCATTCCTGTAAACATCTTTATACAAGCGGCAACAAGCGGCACGTTGTCGACTATCGACGACAGCACGCCTATCAAGCCTGCTATTGATACCGGTTCGTGAATGCTGTCGTTCAGGTATCCAGCCACGCTGTGCAGAATACCAGCTTGCTGCAGCGCCGACACACTCATCAGGATTCCGAGGAAGAAAAGTATTGACGACATGTCGATGCGACGCATCGCTTGCGACACACGTCCACCCAGTTTAGGATCGATTTTATAGCGTGTGATCAGAATCTCGGTCACAAGCCAGATTATGCCCAACGATAGCATCATGCCCATGTAGGGAGGCAGATGTGTTATTGTCTTAAACACTGGCACAAAAAGCAATCCTGCCACACCCAAAATGAGAATTGCGCGACTGATGTGTGGGTGCTCTTGCGACATCTGTATTGCTTCCTCGCGACGGGCCATGGGTTTAGGCATGGGCTCTTTCTTTATCCAGTGAGTGGCAATGAGCAATGGCACAATAACCGAAACTAAGGATGGCAGCAGCAGGTTATCGATCAGGCTCATGGCGGTGACTTTGTCCGACATCCACAACATGATGGTTGTGACATCGCCAATAGGCGACCATGCGCCACCGCTATTGGCAGCCAATACCAGTACGCCCGCAAAAAGCCAACGCTCCTTCTGGTCGGGGAGCAACCGACGTAGCATCATGATCATGATGATGGTTGTTGTCATGTTGTCAAGCACAGCCGACATAAAGAATGTTGTAATCGATAGAATCCACAACATGCGCCGCTTGTTTTTGGCGTGAATGTGCTCAGTGATAAAGCTGAACCCGCCATAACGGTCGATGTGCTCGACGATTGTCATTGCTGCAATCAGAAACATCAAGATCTCGCATGTCTCGCCCAAGAACTTGAGCAGTTCATCTTCCATTGATGCATCGTGGGTGGCCAAAGAATAGACCGACCACATTATGCCGCACATAATTAGAGCAAAAGTCGATTTGTTAACTTTCAACGAGTGCTCAAGTGCAATCAACAGATAACCAATCACAAAGATTGTGACTAATGCATATATCATCTCTAAAAAGTTTTTTTACACAGGAAACGAGTTATCTTATGCGGCCACTATCGTTAAGCAACTTTTGATCATGAGAAATCCCTTTGTGAGCAAGTAGCAAGAAAATGATGGCCACAACGGGGATAATATTAAAATAAGTGAGACTTCCCACAAGATCAAAGTCCTTCTGCATGACGCCCACCGAGCACAGGGTTGCAAGTGATGCAACGATGAGCAAAATGTTAACGCCACATAGCCTCTTTTGGAACCTCATACTCTTGAATTTAAAAATGGTGATAAAAGAGAGCAATGCAACGAGACAGTTCATGATGAAAATCACACAACCCATGCCTTCATAGCTTATGCCTCCAAGAATCACGTTGCCGTTTGAATTGATGAGCAATGGCATAAAAGCATAGATGCCCATCAATATCGCTGCTATGAGCAGATATAACGATTGCTTGCGTTGAATTACCATTTTAATATATTCTAAACGTTAATATTTGTTTTTATGTGTTTCACTAATTGTACTGCAAAAGTAGTGCAAAGATGCTTAATACCCAAATAAAAACATAAAAAAACTTTAATTACTACTTTTTTCATTGACTGATGAGTTATTATAAAAGCTGATTATTTGTCAGTTTAGCAACAATTTCATTATTTTTGCACAGGATTTGCTACATGCAACTGATAGTATAACCACTATTATTCTTCTTTTTAAATGGATAAACTCGAAATTTCAAAGCATCGCAACTCGATAAATAAATATCTCGACAGACGTGAGCTCATTCTGGCGCTGAGACATTTAGCACTCATGGTTGAAGCATCACAACAATGGGAACTTGAACAGGAATTGAAGCGACTGACCACCTCTTATCGTTACATGCTTCAATACCTCACTCAAGGTGTTCTTGACCCGCAGCGCGACAACATTCTGTCGCAAATCATGGCCGACGCTTATGAGCTAACCGACAAAACTGTCATCTCACTTGCCGCCTCACAGTCGACCCATCTGTTCTACAAGCGACATCTGCACAACAAAGACATTTCGCTGCAAAATCTGATAAGGGATTATCTGGTAGAAGCCAATAAGGTGAATCTCTTAGCGTCGACCGAGAGCGACACCGAAGCCATCGGGTTTATTAAGCAACGTTGTGAGACAATCGAGACTGAAATCTTCAATCATGTGTGGAGTGTGTTCCCAATTTCTCATGCCGACCTTGACACTCTTGTTTCGGTGCTTGGCGACAGCAAGTTCCCTATGCACCTTAAAAGTCTTGTGCTATCGGCTATGATGCTGGGGCTGTCAAAATTCTTTGATGCCTCTAAGCTCAAACTGCTGCTTGATTGCTATGCCTTCCTCGATGATGAAGAGCTCAAACTGAGGTCATTAATCAATGCGGTTATCATCATTTACTTGTATCGCAAACGAATAGGTTTCTATCCAGCCATAACAGAAGCTCTAAAACGACTTGAGAGCCAACCGCATTTTGAAGGTGACCTCCAGCTAATATTCACTCGACTGATTCATACCCGAAACACCGACAATCTCTCACGCAAGGTCAAGGAGACTTTCATGCCCGAACTTGAAAAAATGAATCCCGAGCTGCTCAACAAGATAAAGGGTCGTGCTCCGGGCGCTATCGACATAGCGGGAATTGAAGAAAATCCGCAGTGGCAAGAGTGGCTCGACAATAGTGGCATTACACGCAAGATTGAGGAGCTCAACGAAATCCACCTTCAAGGTGGAGATGTTTTCATATCAACCTTCTCGCAACTGAAGAACTTTCCTTTCTTCAACACATTGTCTAACTGGTTCCTCCCATATCATGACAACTCCTATGCGGTGTCGAGAGCTTTTGGAGGCAAGAGGCATCCACTCACCGAGATTTTTAAATTCATGCCGTTCTTGTGCGACAGCGACAAGTACTCGATGCTGTTTTATATCGCATCAACTCCCGAGTCGCAACGCAACATGATGTTCCAGCAAATAGAAGCTCAGCGCGAGCAGTTCAAGGAGTTGTTGACTGAGCAAGAGGAATCGGTTGTCAAGAAGCGTGATTCTATTGTTAATCTCTACATTCAGGACTTGTACAGATTTTTCAAGCTCTTTTCTCGTCGACGCGAGTTCAAATCCATCTTCGACACCGATATTAATCTCACCGAAGCTCTGTGCCTCAGGCCTTACATCTCTCACACACCCACACTCTCACTCATAGCAGAGTTTTATTTCAAGAATGGCTTCTATGACGATGCCATAAAGTTCTATGGTCTAATGGTGAGCAATCATGATGCCAACCCCCATGCTTATCAAAAGATGGGTTATGCTCACCAAGCAATGGGCCGCTATCGTGAAGCGATTAAAAACTACTCTCGATATGAAATTGCTGAGGGTGACGATGTTTGGAACACAAAGCAGATGGCACAGTGCTACAGGCAATTGCATGAACATGACAAGGCTATCGAGCATTTTAAGAAGGCTCTTGAAATGTCGCCCGAAAGTGTGAATCTGTGCTTGAATTTAGGACATTGCTATCTCGACCGCAACGACTATGACAATGCATTGAAACTCTATTATAAAGCCGACTTCATGCCACGGGCCAAACATCGCGCATGGAGGCCTATTGCGTGGTGCTCGCTACTAACAGGCAAGAGTGAGCAGGCTCTCAACTATTATGATAAAATCGTGACCGACGACTCCCCCACATCTCAAGATCATCTCAACTATGGTCATGTGCTACAGGTCATGGGGCGATTAGCCGAGGCTGTTGAACAATACCGCAAGGCGCTGACTCTTGATGGCAACAAGCCACAAGATTTCGCACGTCTTTACATGGCCGATGCAAAATATATTGTGGGCACTCTTGGTGTCTCGCCCAGCGATTACGCCTTAGTGCTCGACGCCACACTTCAATCTTATAACAACCAATAATGCAATTAATTATTCACAACAATGAGCAGCTGTAACAATATTTTCTTTGAGCCGTTCAAAACCACCAACGGCGCTATTCCATTCGACCGCATCACCACTGACCTCTATGAGCCAGCAATCCTCGAGGCCATGAAACGCCACAGCGTAGAGATTGAGGCTATTGCTAACCAGCAGGCTGAGCCCACTTTCGACAACACTATTGTTGCGCTTGAACACTCGGGGCAGATGCTCAACAGGGTTTTGAATGTGTTCTACCCCATGCTCTCGGCCAATGCCGACGATGAGCTGATGGAAATCTCGCAACGCCTCGCACCCAAAATGGCAGAGCACAGCAACAACATAACGCTCAACCACAAGTTGTGGCAACGCATCGACTATGTTTTCAACCATTTTGACAAGGCAAGTCACGACCAGGAGGACTGGATGCTACTTGAGAAAACCCACGAGTTGTTCGTGCGCAGTGGAGCAGCTCTCGAAGGCAGCAATCGCGACAAGTATCGCGAGCTGTCCACACGCTTGTCGCAACTCTCACTCAAGTTCGACCAGAACGCTCTTAAGGAGACTTCACAATATGAAATGTGGCTCAATGAAAGTGACCTCGACGGTCTGCCCGAGAGTGCCGTTGAGGCGGCTGAAGCAGCGGCTCGCGGCAAAAATCGTGAGGGTGAATATTTGATAACCCTTCAAGCGCCCAGTTACATGCCTTTCATGAAGTACAGTGCACGTCGCGACTTGCGAGAGAAACTCTACTTGATGTTTAACAAGCAATGCACAAGTGGGGATTATTGCAATATAGAAATCTTGCAGCAAATTGCCAGCACCCGTCTTGAGCTTGCCAAGCTGCTCGGCTATGAGACTTTTGCCCACTATCAGTTGGACACAAAGATGGCAGAGAAACCCGAGAACGTCTACAACATGCTTTATCAACTCAAGGATGCCTACATTGCCACACAACGCAGCGACATGGACCACCTCAATGCCTACGCCAGCAAGCTCGAAGGAAAACAGTTCACAATCATGCCATGGGACTATGCTTACTATGCCAACAAGCTTCGAGAAGAGAGATATTCTATCAACGACGAGTTGCTAAGGCCCTATTTTGAGCTTTCTAATGTGATAGAAGGTGTTTTTGGTCTTGCCACCAGGCTCTATGGGCTGCATTTCACTGAGAACCACGATGCTCAGGTGTTCAACCCCGAGGTCAAGGTCTATGACGTCACCGACCACGATGGCAACTTCATGGCTCTGCTTTACACCGACTTCTTCCCGCGCGACACCAAGCAGAGCGGGGCATGGATGACCAACTTCCGCGAGCAATACCACGATGCCCAGGGCAATGATGTTCGCCCAATAGTCACTCTCACCATGAACTTCACTCGCCCCACCGAGACCAAGCCATCGCTCTTGACCTATGGCGAGGTCCGCACATTCTTGCATGAGTTTGGGCATGGCTTGCACAGCATGTTGTCGAAGTGCAAATATGCATCCACGTCGGGCACCAATGTCTACCGCGACTTTGTGGAGTTGCCATCGCAGTTCAATGAGAATTTCTTGAGCGAGCGTGAGTTCCTCGACAGTTTTGCGCGTCATTATGTCACAGGTGAGAAAATACCTCAAGAACTCATCGACCGCATCAAGGCATCTGCTCAGTTTGGAGCTGCCTACGCATGCCTACGCCAGCTCAGTTTCGGACTTCTCGACATGGCTTATCACACCATTACCGAGCCCGTTGAAGGCGATGCCTTTGAGTTTGAGCACAAGGCTATGGAGCCAGTGCAGATGTTTGCTCCTGTCGATGGCTGCATGATGTCATCGCACTTCACTCACATCTTCTCGGGTGGTTATGCAGCAGGATACTATGGTTACAAGTGGGCCGAGATTCTCGATGCCGACGCATTCAGCAAATTCCAAGAAGACGGCATCTTCAATCCCGAAACAGCTCGCTCGTTCAAAGAGAATATCCTCGAGCGAGGCGGCACCGAGCCCCCCATGACGCTCTACAAGCGCTTCCGCGGCCGCGAGCCCAAAATCGACGCCCTGCTAAAGCGCGATGGAATCAAGAAATAATCGCATAAAAATGGGAGAAACACTATCTTTCTCCCTTTTTTTGTAATTTTTTTTTGCGGTATTTTAAAAATAACGCCTAAATTTGCAATATTTCAAAATCGCACAGCACAAATGAAAAAAATATTCGTCTTATTTATATTACTTTTTAACGTTATTCTGTGTCATGCTACTGGCGAAATAATCAAGGTTACAGGCACTGTCATATCAATAGATGACAATGAGCCTGTAATTGGTGCACGTGTCATAGAAAAAAGTAATTTCCACAACCAAACCAGAACCGACATTGACGGCAAGTTCTCCCTATCGGTTGAAAAAGGCGACACTCTTGTTTTCAGTTGGATGAGCTTTAAAGAAAACATTATACTTAAAGAATCGCTTGTTGACAGTGATGCTCCACTAAGAGTTGAAGTCCATTTCCCTGAAACAGACGGTGAAATAATTAGTTGTCCTCATAGTACTACTCGTATAATTCGTATAATTTCAAAGGATTCGCTCGACTTTGTGCTGCCCGAAGATGAGTTCCTAAGGGCGCAACAGGCAATAGAATCGTTAAGCGGTGATTACTATAAACTCCTTGATGTCGAAGTTGGGAGGATCAAATATCTCCTGAACCAAGAAATTGAAAAACGAAAGAACAATGTCACAATTTATGGAACTCCTGCCATGGAGTTAAGCAATTATGCGAGACAATATTTTGGATTCCGTCATAACGGGCACAGGTTAGTTTTCATAAACTTAACCTCATTGATTTGCTGGAAAGATTTAAGCGATTTTGACAAGCATTTGAAGACTCTGATTATTCGTGATGCCCCACAAGTGGGTGTGCGTGCCATTATTGATTTAGACACCGAAGGGCTGGTGTTATTTACATTGGCTTATTGATTATTTAAAACTTAAGAACAATGAAACAACTCATCGTTTTATCCATGTGCCTCATCATGTTAGGCTGCACTTCCAATCATTTGAACGATATAGAGGAGATGCTGAATTCACCCATTAAAGACAAAATGGAGTATACTGGAGTTGTTGAAGAACAATGGGACGATTTTCACGGTGATGGATGCAGAATTGAGGCTTATAAAATTCTCGATGTTGATTTCATTAATAATTTAGCTAAAAACAGTCATCTCAAGAAGTTTGATCGCAGCAGTGACAATGACGTGCTCAATAACACACATTTTGCGAAACACATCATTAATGGAGCTGGATATTATATAAGTGCTGAAAACGCACAACATAATGAAGAAAGAATAATTGTCATAGATACAGTTAACAATCAGCTATTTTACAGCTATAGTTATTTTTGATATTATTAATGCGAGTTGCGCAGCCAGCGCAAATGGCTATAACGTTCTAAACACTTATTGTTAGAGAAGTCTGTTCCAAGAAAAACAGGTAGGGTGAAATAATAAAAAAACAATAGCATTGCATGCCTAAACACAGGACGCAGTATCATCCCGGCTTTAGTCGAGTGAATACCAACTCTCAAAAATTACAAGAACAATCATAAGAATGTCATTTTTATTGCCAATCCTGGCTATATATTCATTAGCATTATTAACCGCAAAATTGAACTTGTTGTCCTCAAAAGAAGCGTCCCTTTGAGGACATCCCTTTTAGGACATGGGAACAGCAAGCCCTCACGCTCTTGTAATTCTTGTTAATCATGTCTTTTTAAAGACACGCTCGCCCTCGCTCGCCGCCCGCCCTCATTTTCCTTTCCTTGTGAATAACTTATACTGATATTTTTACCTTATTTCCTTTGTATTGTGGCACTTTATGCGTACCTTTGCACCGTTTTTTAAGAAGACCTTTATTTAAAAAACTATTGCAATAAAGAAAACTAATTCACATTTTCATAAATTTTTCTAAAAAGTACTTTTTGAATAACTAAAAATTATGGCTAAAGAAAAGAAATTCATGACCTGTGATGGTAACCAAGCTGCCGCACACATCAGTTACATGTTTACCGAAGTTGCTGCAATCTACCCCATCACTCCGTCATCTACTATGGCTGAGCACGTTGACGAATGGGCTGCTGCCGGTCGTAAGAACATCTTTGGCGAGACTGTTCTCGTGCAAGAAATGCAAAGTGAGGCTGGTGCCGCAGGTGCCGTGCACGGTTCACTCCAAGCAGGTGCCCTGACTACCACTTACACCGCTTCGCAGGGCTTGCTGCTGATGATCCCTAACATGTATAAGATTGCCGGTGAGCTGCTTCCTGGCGTTTTCCATGTTTCGGCTCGCACACTTGCTTCTCACACACTGTGCATCTTTGGTGACCACCAAGATGTGATGGCGACTCGCCAAACAGGTTTCGCTATGCTGTGCGAGGGCTCCGTTCAGGAGGTAATGGACCTTGCAGCTGTTGCTCACCTGAGTGCTATCAAGGGACGCGTGCCCTTCGTTAACTTCTTCGACGGCTTCCGCACCTCTCATGAGATTCAGAAGGTAGAGGCTCTTGACCAAGAAGACCTCAAGCCCCTCGTCGACATGGAGGCTCTCGATGGTTTCCGCCGACGCGCGATGAACCCCGACAAACCCGTCACTCGCGGTACTGCCGAGAATCCCGACGTGTTCTTCCAGCATCGTGAGTCGTGCAACGACTACTACACTGCAGTTCCTGCCATTGTAGAGGACTACATGAAGAAAATCAGCGACCTCACTGGCCGCAAATATGGCCTGTTCGACTACTACGGAGCCAAGGATGCCGACCGCGTGATCATCGCTATGGGTTCGGTAACTGAGGCCATCCGCGAGACTATCGACCACCTCACCGAGCAAGGCGAGAAGGTGGGTCTGGTAGCAGTGCATCTGTATCGTCCATTCTCGGCCAAGCACTTCCTCGCAGCCGTGCCCAGCACAGCCAAGCGCATCGCTGTGCTCGACCGCACTAAGGAGCCAGGTGCAGTGGGCGAGCCATTGTATCTCGACGTTAAGGACTGCTTCTATGGTGCCGAGAATGCTCCACTGATTGTTGGCGGTCGCTACGGTCTGGGTTCTAAGGACACCACTCCAGCCCAGATTCTCGCAGTTTACGAGAACCTCTCGTTGCCAGTGCCCAAGAACCAGTTCACCATTGGCATCGAAGACGATGTAACTTTCGCCTCACTGCCTCAAAAGGAGGAGATCGCTCTTGGTGGCGAAGGCCTTTTCCAAGCTAAGTTCTACGGCCTTGGTGCCGACGGTACAGTGGGTGCCAACAAGAACTCGGTTAAGATTATTGGTGACAACACCGACAAGCATTGCCAGGCCTATTTCTCTTACGACTCCAAGAAGTCGGGTGGTTTCACTTGCTCACACTTGCGTTTTGGCGATGAGCCCATCCGTTCTACTTATCTCGTAACCACTCCAAACTTCGTTGCTTGCCATGTTCAGGCTTATCTGCACATGTATGACGTGACTCGTGGTCTCCAGAAGAACGGAACCTTCCTGCTCAACACCGTTTGGGAAGGTGAGGATCTTGCAAAGAACCTACCCAACAAGGTAAAGAAATACTTTGCCGACAATAATATCACTGTTTACTACATCAACGCCACCAAGATTGCACAGGAGATTGGTCTGGGCAACCGCACCAACACCATCCTGCAGTCGGCATTCTTCCGCATCACCGGCGTTATCCCCGTTGAACTCGCTGTTGAGCAGATGAAGAAATTCATCGTTAAGTCATACGGCCGCAAGGGTGAGGACGTGGTGAACAAGAACTATCAGGCTGTGGATCGTGGCAACGAGTTCAAGAAACTCGACATCGATCCCGAGTGGAGCAACCTCACTATTGATAACGACATCGACGACAATGCTCCTGCATTCATCAACGAGGTGGTTCGTCCTATCAACGCTCAGAATGGTGACTTGCTGCCAGTTTCGGCATTCCGTGGTCGTGAGGATGGTACTTGGGACGCAGGCACTGCTGCCTATGAGAAGCGCGGTGTTGCAACCTTCGTTCCCGTTTGGAACGCCCAGAACTGTATCCAGTGTAACAAGTGTGCTCTGGTTTGTCCTCACGCTGCCATCCGTCCATTCCTTATGAACGAGGAAGAGGCTGCCGCTTCTCCATTTGCTGAGGCCGACAAGCTGCCCGCTATTGGCAAGACTCTCGCTGGCTTGAAGTTCGTTCAGGCTGTTGATGTGATGGACTGCCTCGGCTGTGGCAACTGTGCCGACGTTTGCCCCGGCAAGAAGGGCGAGAAGGCTCTCACAATGGTGCCTCTCGAGCAGCAGGTTGAGAACCAGAAGCTTTGGGACTATTGCGTGGCCAACGTAAGCTCTAAGCAGGATCTCGTCGACATCAAGTCCAATGTAAAGAACTCGCAGTTTGCTACTCCACTCTTTGAGTTCAGTGGCGCATGCTCGGGTTGCGGTGAGACTCCCTACGTTAAGTTGATTTCGCAGCTCTTCGGTGACCGTGAGATGGTGGCCAACGCAACTGGTTGTAGCTCGATCTACTCAGCATCGGTTCCATCGTCGCCATACACTACCAACTCCAAGGGTCACGGTCCTGCTTGGGCCAACTCTCTGTTCGAGGACTTCTGCGAGTTTGGCCTTGGCATGACAATCGCCGACGAGAAGATGCGCAACCGCGTGACTGGCTTCGTTCAGGAGGCTATCGCAAGCGACAGTGTGGCTGCCGACGTTAAGGCCCTGTATCAAGAGTGGCTCGACAACAAGAACGATGGCGCTCGCAGCCGTGAGCTCAGCGACAAGATTCTTGCCGCCATCGAAAACAGCGACAACGAGTGCGACAAGAAGGTTAAGAGCCTTGGCCAGTACCTCGTTAAGCGTTCGCAGTGGATCATTGGTGGCGACGGTGCAAGCTACGACATTGGCTTCGGAGGTCTCGACCATGTGATTGCAAGTGGCAAAAACGTTAACATCCTCGTTATCGACACCGAGGTTTACTCTAACACTGGTGGACAGGCTTCGAAAGCTACTCCTATTGGCGCCATCGCCAAGTTTGCAGCTGCCGGCAAGCGCATCCGCAAGAAGGATTTGGGCTTGATTGCTTCGACCTACGGCTACGTTTACGTTGCTCAGGTGGCAATGGGTGCAAGCGATGCACAGTGCTTAAAGGCCTTCCGTGAGGCCGAGGCCTATGACGGACCTTCTATCATCATCGCCTACGCTCCATGTATCAACCATGGTCTCAAGGTTGGTATGGGCAAGTCGCAGGCCGAGGAGGCTAAGGCTGTTCAGTGTGGTTACTGGCACCTGTGGCGCTACAATCCCGAGCTCGAGAAAGAAGGACAGAATCCTTTCACTCTCGACAGCAAAGAGCCTAACTGGGATGAGTTTGAGAACTTCCTCAAAGGTGAGGTTCGTTATGCATCGGTAATGAAGCAATATCCCGAGGAAGCCGAGCAACTCTTTGCAGCAGCCAAGGAGAACGCACAGTGGCGATACAACAACTACCGTCGTCTGGCACGTCAGCAATGGGGTGTTGATCCCGAGCAGAAGTAAAGACTGAAATAATTCTCTGTCTTTGGAAAAAAAGTTGTGGCATCACTGCGATGCCACAACTTTTTTCTACATTAAACTTCATTTTTATGGATAATTGTTGTAATTTTGCATTTACATGATAAAGATTAAGAAATCTGAATTTACTTAACTCTAAAATATTTTCAGTTATGAACACACAGTATAAATTATTCTTTGGTGGTGCTTTTGGATTTGATTCTCGTGACGAGGATTACGAGATTGCTGCAGCCGAAGACTATAGGTCGCAGATTTTAGGCAGTGTTCAAGCATTGCTAAGGCCTAAGGACATGAATGGAGTGAGCATTAATGACAATGTGTTCTACATAGGCCCTTTCTATTTTGAGGCCGAAAGCAGAAAAGCTCAAGACATTGTCTTGTGTGAAAAAAAGATGATTGAAAATTGCACCGATGCCGTGTTTGTTCTCGACGATGCGGCTTGTCCCGGAACTATTGCCGAGATTATGTATGCCAACTCATTGCAGAAGACCATTCACTTGTTTTATGTTAAACACGACGACGATGACGAAACCGAAAGCGACTTGCACACCCCATGCTGGTATCCATTGGTCTTCTGCCAGGTAACCAATGCGTCTACCAAGCTTTACGAATGTGACGACCTGCAAGATGCAGCAAGAAAAGTTATCGACCTGATCACTTTTAACTTTAATGACCAGGTCGAAGAATAACATTCATTATCGATTGCTTGCAGCTGCCACCCATACGGGTTTTTCTTTCATTGCTGGCTTGTTGACAGCCATCACGCCCGACAGATTGTGTGGCACGTAAGGTTCCTCGAGATAATTAATCTCTTCTCGTGTTAGCATAACATCAAGAGCTCTTGCAGCATCTTCAATGTGATGAATCTTGGTTGCCCCCACTATGGGCGACTCAACCTTAGCAAGCAGCCAAGCCAGAGCTATTTGGGTCATCTCCACTCCTCGACTCTCGGCAAGCTCCACTACCCTATTCACAATCACACTGTCTTGCTGGGCTGTGGAGTCATACTTGAAATGCATGAAGCTGTCTCTTTCTTGACGTAGCGATTTCTCGCCAGGACGCTTGGCTAGGATGCCCGAGGCAAGTGCGCTATAAGGTGTCATGGCAATATTGTCCTCATGGCACAGCTTGAACATCTCGCGCTCCTCCTCACGCATTATCAAGTTGTAGTGGTTCTGTACCGCAATAAACTTTGCCCAGCCCATCTTCTCGGCAAGAGCATTCATCTTTGCAAGTTGGTAGGCATACACATTGGCAATGCCAATGTAGCGTGCCTTTCCCTGCTTCACGGCCTCGGTCATGCCCTCGAGAATCTCACTTGCGGGAGTGTTGTAATCCCAAATGTGATAAATGTAAATGTCCACATAGTCCATTCCTAAATTTTTGAGACTGGTGTTGAGCGAGTTGAGCACATGCTGCTTGCCATCAATGCCAGCTGTAATTTCTTGCTCGGTGCGCGGCAAGAATTTGGTGGCCACCACCACATCGTTGCGATGTGCCATGTCGCGCAGAGCGCGTCCCAAGTATTGCTCCGAAGTGCCAAGCTGGTAGGCAATTGCAGTGTCAAAAAAGTTCACGCCAAGCTCAAGTGCTCGGCCAATAATCTCACGAGAATGAGTCTCATCTATGGTCCAGCTGTGCTGTCCAATGCTTGAATCACCAAATCCCATGCATCCCAGGCAGATGCGAGACACATTCAAGCTGGAATTTCCTAATTTTACGTATTTCATTACTAAAATCGTTTGAATATTTTTATCATGTTTTCTTTGTCGATAGGTGTGATGTCGACCAGCTTCAGCGACTTGACCATGTGGCTTGTTGCTTTTTTGTATCGCATGAAATGCTCGGTGGTGATGTGGCTCTGGTAAGCCTGATGCGAGCGATATATTTCTACAATGCGAATGGTGCTGGGCTCGCCACTAATTTGGCAAGGAAACAGGCACACTACTCCAGGCCCCAGGCCCAAGTGCCTAATGCAATTTTCGATTTTTTTCATTTCCAATGCGTTTATTTTATAGTTTATATTTTTTTGCAAAGTTACACAAACCATTTTCGCCGATTGATAAACATTTCAACGATTAATCAACCATTTTCACTTTTTCTTGACATTATAATGAAAAAAATGTAATTTTGCATGCACATTCAGCCTAACATGACATGGAAAAGATACTAAAAGTTCGCAACGTCAATGACTATGCAAGATATACAGGCGCACCAGTGCTGCACAACCACGTGAGCGTCATCCACTACGACGAGCTCCAGCATTGCCGGCACAGCCTCAACGGCTACGACGTGTTTGGCATTTTCATTGGCGACGAAAAGCTCGAACAGTTAACCTACGGCCTCATGGTAAGTGTTAAGTGTTAAGTGTTAAGTTTTAAGTGTTAAGTGTTAAGTGTTAAGTTTTAAGTGTTAAGTTTTAAGTGTTAAGTACCACTTCCTACTTCCTACTTTCTACTTCCTACTTCCTACTTCCTACTTCCTACTTAAAACTTCTACTTCCTACTTAATTAAAATTATGGCCTTAACAAGTAATACACAATGTATAATTCATAGAGCTGAACTCAAGACTCATTAAACTATTAAGATATTAATTCTTTATTAATTATTTACAAAATGAAATTTATTGCTATAATTCCTGCAAGATATGCCTCAACCCGCTTTCCAGGCAAGCCGCTTGCTATGCTTGCCGGCAAGTCAGTTGTTCAACGAGTGTATGAACAAGTGACTAAAACCATTGCACGCACCATCGTCGCCACCGACGACCAGCGCATCTTTGAACACGTAACGGGCTTTGGAGGAAACGTTGTCATGACCTCGCCACATCATAGCAGCGGCACCGACCGCTGCTGGCAGGCCTATCAGCTATGGGGTGGCAACGAAGATGTTATTATCAATGTGCAAGGCGATGAACCCTTTGTCCATCCGCAGCAGATCGAGGCCATAATGCGCTGTTTTGACGATGAAAAGACCGACATTGCCACGCTTGTAAAGCCGTTTGACGCAAATGGTGATTATGCTGCTCTTGAAGACCCCAACAAGGTGAAAGTTGTCTTCGACAACGCCATGAACGCTCTCTACTTCTCACGCTCAGTAATTCCCTGCCTACGCGGCATTGATCAGCATTTGTGGCCTGGCAAGCATCAGTTCTATACCCACTTAGGCATGTATGCCTACCGAGCACGAGCGTTGGAACAGATTGCTCAGCTACCTCAGTCCTCACTCGAAGCAGCCGAACGCCTTGAACAACTGAGGTGGCTACAAAACGGATTGAGAATAAAGGTTGGCATCACCCAGCATTCGAGCATTGGCATCGACACCGAGCACGACCTGGAACGGGCTCGGCAGTTCTTGAAGGATCATGGCGAAATATGATATTGCTGAGATGATAACATCGAGTAGCATATAATGTGTTCATTCGAAGTAATTTTTTATTCTTTTTTTATCTTAAAGATGTCAATATTTCATATTTTTTGACTAAATTTGCAATGTTGACCCAGTTTTTATTATCAAACTTATGGAGCTCACAACTCTTGATAACTTGAAATTTAGGGTCAAAAAACTCCCCTGCCTGAAAATCATTGCAGGAATGATATGTGATTTACCATCAATAAAAATTAAAACCAAAAAACATAACCATAAAACCAACTATCATGTATAAAATTAAAAACCATCCCATCATCGATCTTCCTAAAGAAGATTATGTGCAATTCCAGTTCGAGGGAAAAACAGTCAGCGGACAAAAAGGCAAAACCATTGCCGCGGCACTTCATCAAGCGGGACTAATTGTTCACAGCCACAGCGCCACAGGTCGCAATCGTAGCTTGGAGTGCGGCATAGGCAAGTGCGGAGCATGCGAGATGCTGGTCGACGGACAGGTGCGCCGCATCTGCATCACTCCGGTTGATGGTGTGAAACAGGTAAGCGAGATTCCCAAAGACCATTTGCCCCAGGCCGAGCCTCATAAAGCTACCGATACCAAGATATACAAAACCACCGTAGCCATCATTGGAGGCGGGCCTGCCGGCCTTGCCTGCCGCGAGCAGCTCACGGCAATGGGCATACCAAACATTGTGGTCGACAACAATTCCACCGAAGGCGGACAGTTCAACATGCAGACCCACCAGTTCTTCTTCTTTGAGAAGGAGCAGAAGTTTGGCGGCATGCGTGGCTTCGACATCGCCAAGACGCTTGCTGGCGACAATCACGATGGCATACTGCTCAACAATACCGTTTGGGACCTGCTTGAGGGCCGACGCATTGCCCTCAAGAACATCGTGACCCAAGAGGTTAGCTACATCGACGCCGACCATCTGGTGGTGGCCACCGGCGCAGTGCCCTTCATGCCAGTGTTTGAGAACGACGACGTGCCTGGTGTCTACACTGCCGCCGTGTTCCAGAAGATGATGAACCAGGAGCACACTCTCCTGGGCAAGAGGGTGCTCACAGTGGGTGCCGGCAACATCGGCTACCTCACAAGCTATCAGGCAATGCAGGCTGGAGCCACCATCAAGGCCATAATCGAGGGTATGGATCACGAGGGCGGGTTCCCTGTCCAAGCCAACCGTGTGCGCCGCTTGGGCATACCCATCATGACTTCTCACGTGCTCGTGCGTGCCATCCCCAACGATGACTACACAGGCGTTAAGGGTGCCGTTATTGCTCAGTGTCGCAACTTCAAGCCCATCCCTGGCACCGAGCAAGTGATTGACGACATCGACATAATCAACATTTGCACCGGTCTTATCCCCGACAATCAATTGCTCGTGAAAGGTCGTTCAGTATTTGGCCGCAACGTCTATGGCGCTGGCGATGCAGTGCGCATTGGCGAGGGCACAAGTGCTGTGCTGCGTGGCAAGCAGGTGGCCTATGAAGTGGCTCAGGAGATGGGACTAAGGTTTCCTTACGATGATTATCTTGAAGTTTCAAGGCAATACATTGACTCACAGCAGCGCCCTGTGCGACTGCTTGACGAGCCACGTCTCCCCGACGAGGAACGCATGCAGGCAAAGCCCTACGTAAAAATCAACTGTCTCTATGGTTTCGCCTGCAATCCATGCACCTTCTCTTGTCCTCAAGGTGCCATATCCAAACCCACAACGTCGTCGGTGCCCATGGTCGACTACAACAAGTGCATTGGTTGCATGCAGTGTGTGAATCATTGTCCCGGACTCGCTATTTTCGGTTACGACAAGCGCAAGAATGTGCTGTTCTTGCCAGTAGAATACGAGGTAGAAGAAGGCAATGAAGTGTTCCTTGTCGACGACAATGGAGCAAAGGTTGGCGAAGGTGTGATTGAAAAAGTGCTCAAGAAAGATAATAAGACCAACGTAGCAAGAGTCAAAGCCACAGAGGTCGATAACCTGAACAATGTGAATGGATTCATTGTCAAAGAACGTTATCCTCAGCCTCTGAATCTGAGACCACTCTCACACCCCGAAGAAGGCAAAGCTTTCGTTTGCCACTGCGAAGATGTAGACATCAAAACTCTGCTGGATGTCATTGGTGATCGCAAGTACATCTCGGTCGACGAACTAAAGCACACCACACGCATGGGCATGGGGCCATGCCGTGGCAAGCGTTGCGTCTCGCGAGCTAAGCAGATTCTACGCTCTCATGGCATCGAGGTCACTGGCGACAGCACTCCACGCGCTCCGCTGGCCAACCAAGTGACTTTGGGCGATGTGTATAATGGTGAATCACACGAAACTTTCATCTTCGAGCACGGCTCAGTAGTAGATAAGGCCGAGACCGAGATTATCGTTGCAGGAGGTGGCATGGCTGGTAGCGCAGCTTTCCGCTACTTTGCCGAGGCAGGAAAGCGTGTGATTCTGGTCAACTACGACCGTGGCTCAACATGGCGTTGCATAGGTGGAGGACGCCCTGCATTCTCCAATCCCGACATCAGCGACATAGCTATGCATAACCTTGAAATCTTCCGAGACGACCAGCAACACTGCAACATCGACCTGAAGATGACCCGCTACGTCAATCTCGTGCACGACGATGCCACCTATCGCTCGCTCGATGCTTCGAGGGCATGGAGCGAGGCTCACATGATCGACCGCAAGGACTTCACCAAGGAAATATCGCCTTACTGGAACCCTAACGACAACATCTACAGTCATGCACTCATCTCAGAGAACTGCTGGCAGGCTACACCAGGCCGCACCATCGAGTACGTGCGCACCGTGGGCAAGCAGCATGGTGGCCAGGTGCTCGAAGATTGCGAAGTGCTGCATGTGGAGCGCGCTGGCGACAAATTCAAGGTGCTGGTGCGCCGTCACGACAAGCACTACGTTGAGTTCACTTGCGACCACTTTGTCAACGCTATGGGATGGGGCTCTGAGAAGTTTGCCGACATGCTCGGCCTCGACACACAGCTCTTCCCTGTTAAGCACCAGGCTTTCATCACCCGTCGTCTGCCAAATCTTGGTGTGGGGGGCGATTCGCTCGACATGATTATCGATCGTCGTCACTACAAGGGATTCAACGCCGTCTATGGACAGCAGTTCCTGCACACTGGACAAATCATCGGTTGCGCTTCGCCCGACTGCGATCCTTTCGAAGCTCGACAGAATCTCAAGTACAACAGCCAGGCATTCCTCAAGATTGTGAGCGAGATGTTCGCCCAGTGGATTCCTAATCTCGCATCAGTAGGATTCCATGCTGTGTGGGCAGGCTACTACATTGAGCCACGCTACATCATCGACCCCGAGGTGGGATTGCTCACTGGCCTCCGCGGACATGGCTTCATGCTCGGTCAGTATCTTGCCAAGCTCTACGTCGACAAGTATCTTGGCAAGCCAGTTCCCACCTACATGAAAGACCTTGCCATCACAGGCAACGGCCTGAGCGAGAACGCCTTCCAGTAATCCAATATTAATTGGTTATAGATAAAAATGACCGCCTCGGCATAACATCCAGGCGGTCATTTTTTTAGCATTAACTTCTCTTAGCAGTAAACAACATTGGTTGTAGTTGTCAATGCATTGGTGTGTATATATCTACCTCCAAAAATAAACCATCTAAAATGATTGGCACATTTTCAAGCTTTATTATAGAATTTCTCGTTCATCTCGCTCATGATTGTGGGAATGTCTATACGCTGGGGGCAGTGATTGGTGCATGCACCGCATGCGAGGCAGTCGGCAGGTGTGCCTTGCGAATCGATCTTTGCGAGCTTAGCCTTAATGGTGTTGTCCCACTCGGCATCCACCTTGTAGTTATTATAAACCTTGAGAAACTCTGGGATGTTAATCCACATGGGGCATCCGTCGCAGCAGTAGCGACATGCCGTGCAAGGAATTTTGACATGGTCGTGAAACATCTCACACGCCTTGAAGAGCAGCTGACGGTCGGCATCGCCAAAGTTGTTGTCGTCATTAAAAGTCGCCAAGTTATCCTCAACCTGCTCCATAGTGCTCATTCCGCTCAACACAGTCTGCACTTGAGCCAGACTACGCGCAAATCGGAACCCCCACGAGGGAATCGACCAGTCGGGGTGAGCCTCACGAAGCATGGCCTCAATCTCGGGAGTGAGCTTAGCCAGCTTGCCGCCACGCACGGGCTCCATCACCATTATGGGGATGTCGCGCTCTTCAAGCACCTTATACTCCTGCTCAGCAGCCGAGTAGAGCCAGTCGAAATAGTTGAGCTGCAACTGGGCGAAATCCCACTTGTGATGATCGGCAAACCAGCGCAATGCATCCACGCTCGAGTGACATGAAAATCCCAAGTAGCGAATCTTGCCTTCACGTTGCTTCTCAAGAAAATAGTCGACACTGCCATCGTCCACATAGCGGTGAATGTTGCTATCCATGATGCAGTGGATAAGATAGAAGTCGATATAGTCGGTCTGCAACTTCTTGAGTTGAGTCTCAAAGACGAGTTTATAATCGCTATTAAAGTCGATGTTGAACTTTGTGGCCAGATAGTACGAGTGTCGAGGATGCTTCTTGAGCGCTTCACCCAGGAAGTCCTCGCTCGTGCAGTTGTGATACATCCAGGCGGTGTCATAATAGTTCACGCCCGCAGCCATAGCCCGATCAATCATCGCTGAGGCTCGGCCAAAGTCAATCTTACCGTCGAGCTGCGGCAAGCGCATGTTGCCAAAACCCAGACGAGATAGTTTAATGTCTTTAAACGACTTATATTCCATCGCTTTACTTTTTGAGGAGATAACGCAGAATTACATAGCCACCAATGATCTGAAGTAGGCAGCCGGGCCAGCCCAAGATAACGTCTTGCATGGCCTTCTCAATCGAGCCAGTCATTGCCCACTCGGCAAGAGATCCAACAAGCTGATAGGCAACAACCGCCATTGCTACAGTGAGCAAAGTAACCTTGTTTGTCTTCTTGGCGATTAGAGCCGCAGCCACTGCCAGTGTCACACTCTTGACGAGGATAATGGGCAACACAGGGGCAGCAGGCATACCAAACAGAGCGCTATTTACCAGTGGCGAGAGCACAGCTGTGGTCAAGCCAACGGTGAATCCATACTTATAAGCAGCCACCAAGGTGAAGAAATAAATTGGCAGGAAAATCAAGCCGCCTTGAGGCATGAGGTGGCACAACTGAGGCAATGCAATGTTTCCAACAATAAATAACGCTGCAACGAGATAAGTTCTCAACTGGCTGTAGCTAAGCTGATAAAGAGCTACCGATGATGATGTTGATTTCATGATTTAATTATGTTTTTGCTTATTAAAAATTCATTTATTTTCTTGCGAGCCACTTCGGGGTCGGTGATGTTCATTGTCAATTTCTCCACAGGGCACATATCAGTGCCGTCGCGGTTGATAACGTTGGGAACCGCCTTATCATAGTCGAACTTGATGCTGGCTGCTTGAAGCACTTGAATTGCATGTTCGCTGATTAACTTTGCATAAACCTGCTTCACACGACCAAACACCAGCAGCAGCGCTGCGCCACGCCCTATCACTCTGTCGGCAACTATGGCTCCTTCAAGTGCTTGAGGCTTTGTTTCCGTTAACAAGAAAAGATCTTTAACTCCAGAGCTGCGAAACTCAATAATCTCTTGTGAAGTGGTCATAACCACCCCCCTAACCTCAGGATTGTTGAGCATATTCTTCAAGCGTTCCATAACGTTTTATTTTATCGGTGTAAAGTTAGTAATTATTTGTATTTGTTGAAAATCATTTTTGAGAAAAAACATTATATGTTTAAAAAGAATTACTAAATTTGCAAAAATCAAATGTCAAAATCATGAAAAAAGCATTATTCACAATCACAATTATATTTTGTTTCGCAGCAAGTGCCTCTGCCAATGATATTTCTCAAGCACAAGCACTGGCCAAACGCCTCTCACCAAAATTGGCCCAAAAAGTAAACTTTGAAATAATAACTGCAAGCCACAACGGCACCGACATTTTCTCACTCGAAAGCCAAGGCGACAAGGTGGTGGTTGGTGGCAACAATGCCAACTCAATGGCTGTGGGACTAAATCGATACCTCAACTGCTATTGCAAGACTACAGTGTCGTGGTATGCCGACATTGCCGTCGATCTGCCTGCTATTTTGCCCGATGTGCCAGCTAAAGAGGTGGTTGAGGCAAGAGTGCCACAACGTTTCTTCTTGAATTACTGCACCTTTGGTTACACAATGCCTTTTTGGGACTGGCCCGATTGGGAAAGATTCATCGACTGGATGGCGCTCAATGGCATTAACATGCCGCTTGCCATTACAGGGCAAGAAGCGGTGTGGTATAATGTGTGGACCAAGATGGGAATGACCGAAGAGCAAGTGCGAAGCTATTTCACTGGCCCCGTGTATCTGCCCTGGCACCGCATGGCCAACATTGACGCATGGTGCGGGCCATTGCCTAAAGAGTGGCTCGATGGCCAGGCAGGATTGCAGCAAAAAATTGTTGCCCGCGAGCGTGCTCTAAACATGCGACCAGTGTTGCCGGCCTTTGCCGGCCATGTGCCTCGCCAGCTCAAAGAAATGTACCCTAATGCCGACATCAAGGCCATGAGTACCTGGGATGAGTTTGAGGAGCCTTACCGCACTTTCTTCCTTAATAGCGAAGACCCGTTATATGCCAAGATTCAGAAGATGTTCCTCGAAGAGCAGACTCGCATGTTCGGCACCGACCACATCTACGGCATCGACCCCTTTAACGAGATGGACCCGCCAAGTTTTGAACCACAATATTTGCACAATGTGTCGAAGCACATCTATGAAAGCCTTACAGCTGTTGACCCACAAGCCGAATGGCTGCAGATGGGATGGTTTCTCTATTATCAGCGTAAAGATTACACACCCGAGCGAGCCAAGGCCATGCTCACCGGCGTGCCACGAGGCAAGATGACAATGCTTGATTATTATTGCGAATACAAGGAGATGTGGCGCGACCTTAATGGTTTCTTTGGTCAGCCTTATATCTGGTGCTATCTGGGCAACTTTGGCGGCAACAGCAACATTCAAGGCAATGTCAAAGAGGCTGGCGAAAAACTTGAGAGAGCTTTGAAGGAGGGTGGCAAAAACCTCGTGGGCATTGGCTCCACACTCGAGGGGCTGGATGTACAGCAAATGCCCTATGAGTTCATTTTTGAGAAAGCCTGGAATTTTAACAAAAGCCATGAGCAAGTGGTTAACGAACTTGCCGACCGCCATGCCGGCCATGAGTCACAACCCGTGCGTGAGGCTTGGAAGATGTTGTATGACAGCGTACTCAACATACGCCCCACCACCTTCTGCGGTCCGCTACCCTGCCAGCGTCCAGAGCTCGACAAGGAGCATGGGCGATGCCTGGTGCGATACAATCCCAAACAACTGCTTCAAGTGTGGAATAAGCTTCTTGAGCAAGATGCTATCATAACCGATGCAATGACAATTGATCTCATCTGGGTTGGACGGCAGCTGCTGGGCGATTTGTTTTACGCCGAGAAGCAAGCTTTTGACACTGCCTATCATGATAAAGACCTTGCGACGATGCAAACGCTCATGGAAGACATGGGATATATTGTGCTCGCAATGGAGTCACTCAATAGTTGTCACCCCTTTTGCACAATGCACAAGTGGATAGAGCAAGCTCGCGATCTGGGTATTGCCACTGAGGTCAAAGACTACTATGAGATGAATGCCCGCCGCCTTGTCACAACATGGGGAGGCGACTTGAACGACTATTCTTGCCGCAACTGGGCTGGTTTGCTTTCTAACTATTATTTTGAACGCTGGTTTTATTATTTCAACTATATGATAGAGAGTGTCAAAAATGGCACCCTCTACGACAATGCTCAGTTGCAAGAGTCCATAGGCCTCATACAAGACAAATGGATTGAGAAGAAGGCGCTCGAGAAGGTCTCGCCCGATGAGAATGTTCTTACCGTGTGCCGGACCGTAAACGCAATGTTTCGGGATAAGTTTTCCATGATTAAGTCAAGCAACTGAGCCATCTACTCCACTTGTTTAATTGATTTTCCACTTCGAGAGTGTCGATGAAGGTGCCTGCTCTATACACCTCCCTGCCTTTACAGAATAGCAGTAGCGTTGGTGCAGTGGCAACCATAAAGGCGCTGGCAATTTGGGGCACCACATGAATCTCGGCTCGCATTGTGCGCAGTTGCCGATAGAAGTCGGTCAGCGCCTCAATCTTTTCAAGCATTACCGAGCACAAGCCGCAATCAGGAGCCTGAATATAGAGCATGGCAAATTCGTTATTATCAATCTCGCTTTTTATTTGTTCAAGATCATTGATTAGTTCCATGTTGCAAAATTAACACATCATTTATTATAATCCAAAAAATACCCAAAGGGCAACGTTCAAGACAGTTGCCCTTTGGGTCTTACAGATAGCTTAATAGATATAGTTTGGATATTATTTCACAATATCTTTAATCTCATCCTTACTTTTGCCAGTAAGGTTGATGGGGTCTTTCCAGTTTGCCTTAGGGGCCGAGGGTGTGAGATACTTCATAGTTTTGCCTGCCTCGCTGCCACCCGAGGTAAAGAACGGAATAACAGTTTTGCCCTCAAGATTGTACTGCTCAACAAAGGTGTTGATAATGGTAGGAGCAATGTACCACCAAATGGGATAGCCAATATAGACGGTTGAGTACTGGTCCATGTTGTTCACCTTGTTCTTGATGGCTGGACGGCTGCTCTTGTCTTCCATTTCGACCGAGCTACGGCTCTTTTTGTTGTGCCAGTCGAGATCGGCAGCGGTGTAAGGTTGAGCAGGCTGAATCTCGTGAAGGTCGGCATCAACCACCTCGGCGAGTTTCTCGGCGGCAGCCTTAGTAGTTCCTGTAGCTGAGAAATAAGCTACGAGAGTAGTTTTCTTTTTCATGTTAGCTGAATTGCTTTGTTCTCCCACAGCTTGCTTAGTGTTGTTACCAGCACAAGCACACAACACAAATACCAAGGAGACTGTTAAAATTGATGTTAATCGTTTCATTGTAGTTTATTTTGAAGTTTTAAATTACATGCTTTCCTTGAGGATTTCAACTATCTCATCATGATCAAGCACTTTGTAACCTCCATTGAGGATGAAGGTTGCATTGGCAATACCGTCGAGCATGTCATCGGTGACGCCGAGTGAGGAAATTTCAGTAGCCACACCTATCTCCTTCATCCATGACTCAAGAGCGTCGAGTGATGCAAGAGCAAGCTCGCGCTCGGTTTTGCCTTCGGGATTTATGCCCCACACAGCCTGGGCCCAGCGTGCAAACTTAGCTATGCCTCCATCAAGGATGTGGCGATAGTAGGCGATGCTCACGCCACTGAGAGTCATGCCGTGGGTGGCATCGGTGAAGGCACCAATAGCCTGACCTATCATGTGCACCATCCAGTCGGTGCTCTTGCCCATCTTCAGTAGTGTGTTCAATGCCCAAGTGGCTGTCCACATGATGTTGCTGCGAGCCTCATAATCTTCAGGATTCTTCACTGCGATGCGGCTGCTGTGGACCAGCGAGCGCATCAGGCCCTCAGCGATATAGTCGGTAGTGTTATCGTCATTATCACTCAAGTACTGCTCCAGAATGTGGCACATGATATCGTAGAAGCCGGCCACCATCTGGCGCTGGGGCACGCTGAAGGTGTAGCGTGGATTCAAAATCGAGAACTTAGGCATCACATTGTCGCCAAACACTTTGCCAATCTTCAACTTCTGCTCGTGGTTGGTAATCACGCTGCCGCCATTCATCTCGCTGCCAGTACCCACCATAGTCAGCACTGAGCCAACGGGAATTATCTTGCACGATGGCTCTTCCTGGCGCAGGTAGTATTTCTCCCAAGGGTCCTCATCGCACCAGGCCGATACGCTCACACCCTTGCTGTAGTCGATAGTAGAGCCGCCACCGACGGCAAGAATCAGGTCAACATCATTTTCGCGAGCGATTTTAGCTCCCTCACACAATTTCTGAGCCGTGGGATTAGGCATCACTCCCGAAAGTTCAATAACCTGCTTTCCTGCAGCTTTCAAAGCTGTCATCACATCGTCATAAATGCCGTTGCGCTTGATGCTGCCACCACCATAGGTGAGTAACACCTTGGGGCCATAGTTTTTAAGTTCATCACTCAGGTTCTTAATCACGTCATCACCAAAATAAAGTTTGGTGGGATTGCTGTAAGTGAAATTTCCTAACATGTCGAAGTTTTGATATTTATTAGTGTACAAAATTAATATATTTATTATCATTATTCACTACCAATAATGCTTATTTATTTATCAATTTTACATATAATTTATAAAAACGAACAGAGCAGAGATGAATGTTGAGATGTATTGAGATGTAGAATGACAACTTTTTTTGAAAAAAAGTGGGTTTTTCTTGCTTGTTTGTAAAAAATGCACTAATTTTGCAGTCGCAAAAAGTGAAAAGGTCGCTTGGATGAGTGGTTTAGTCACCGGTCTGCAAAACCGGGCACAGCGGTTCGAGTCCGCTAGCGACCTCAACTGCAAAGCGTGTCAAATCTATTTTTGACACGCTTTATTGTTGGCCGCATGATGGCAGTAAAAAAAAAGATGGAGTGAAATCTCCATCTTTTTGTATGATGCTATTTAATCCATCTATCACATGGTGAGCACAATGTTGTTCTCAACGGCGAGTCGACGCATGTTAAGGATGGCATATCGCATACGCCCCAGAGCGGTGTTGATGCTCACGTTGGTGCGGTCGGCAATTTCCTTAAAGCTCATGTTCTTGTAATATCTCATCAGCAGAACTTCTCGTTGATTCTCAGGCAGAGCAGTAACGAGTTTTCTCACGTCGCTGTGAATCTGGTCGATTATGAGATTGTCTTCAACGGTAGCTTCGCTAAGTTCCTTGCGGTTGAGAATGTCGACCTCGGCCGAGTCGCTTGACTGCAGGTTCTCGGATTTCTCCTGCCTGTAGAAGTCAATTATGAGATTGTGGGCAATGCGAGTTATCCATGCTGCAAAATGCCCGTTCTCGACATATCGCCCTTGCTTGATAGTCATTATTGCCTTGACAAATGTCTCCTGAAAGATGTCGTTAGCCAGGTCGTCGTCTTTGACTGAGTGAAAGATATAATTAAAGATGCGGTTTTTGTGTCGCTCAATCAGAGCGTCAAAAGCCTCATTATTCCCTTCGACATACTTAGCGATTAATTTATCATCGCTCACGTCAACAAATTTTGTCATTACTTCTTATGTGTTGGTTAATAAAGTAATGGTCTACTCGATAGGCAAAAAATTTAGTTTATAAATATTAAGTTTATTCTCTCATTCTCCGTCAATGGTGAGGAAAACATCGCAAAATTATAATATTTTTGAGAACTGGCAAAATTTTTAAAGCAAAAAATGCAATTTTATGGGATGTGAAACGTTAAAAGGGGTTTGTGATTTAGAGATGCAAAAAAAAGAATTGAATCGTTTATCTCTTGCGTCTTAGATACAATCTTACGAGCAAAGCAATTGCCTTCGCACCAATAAAAGCATAGTCGGCTTTTTTCAAACCCGCAACAGTACTCTGCCTGAAAATCAGCCCCCTGACTCCATTATTTGAAACATTTTCGCGCATGTTGGCAAACTGATGGGTCACAGAAGCTCTGTTCACTTCTCTCAAGACAAGAGCTTTAGCTCTGCGCATCTTGAGCTCGTCGATGGTGAGTCCTTTCCATTCTTGCTCTCTGGTATCGCCACCAGCCGATGGTAGTGTAGTAGTGGGATGCATAGAATTGTTCATCTTGGTCATTAGTTAATCCTCAG
This sequence comes from uncultured Prevotellaceae bacterium, assembly GCA_946186575.1. Taxonomy (GTDB): domain Bacteria; phylum Bacteroidota; class Bacteroidia; order Bacteroidales; family Muribaculaceae; genus Sodaliphilus. Next base: position 15,737 of record CAMHNO010000018.1, on the reverse strand, counting down.
GGTTCAACATCAGTTTAGTCACAAATCGCGTCACGGGGTTAATCACTAATTGCTTGCGATAACCATAAAGCACTAAAAGCAGCACAACAAGAATTGCCAGAGAAACCAACACTCCCACCCAAAGGTGTCCCGTCAGCTGCACGAGCCAGTGAGTGAGTCCCCATTCGAGCAAGAACAGAGCACATGCGGCAAAAATGATGAACATCAGCACGATTATTCCCCTTGAGAGCAGAATTGAGAGTTTCTCTGCAAGAGTCAACTTAGAGTACTCAAGCTCAATCTTAGCGCTTTGCTTAAGGCTCTCTATAATTTGCTTATATTTATTTTCTTCCATAACACAAGATTATAACCGATGTGCACCAACACCACTTGCATCCACACCTTATTGCTTAATTGCTTATAAAGACGTGGATGCTCGTGGATGATTAGTTTCTGCTTCTTTTTTATTTATTGCTCAATTTGAGCGCTAATCTGGTTGACCAGTTGCTCCACTTCATCGTCGCTGAAGTCGATGCCTTTCTTTTTCAGCAGCTCCTTGATGCGTGTGCGCAGGTCTTTACCACTTTCAGGTGCATAGAGCAAAGCGAGTCCGCATCCAAGAATAGCTCCGCCCAAAAAAGCGTAGAGCAGGCTAAGTGATTTCATGTCTCTCATAATTATATTTCCACTATAAAGATTAAGAAAATCAATTAATTACAATTCGCTAAGTAAATACAAGGTGGTATTATTCCTCCTTAATTTCCTTAGTTATGTCGTCGATGAGCTCATCCATTTCCTGATCCTTCAGGTTGATGCCATTTTTCTTAAGGATCTCTGCAATTTTACTGCGAGTGTCGGCTCCTTTGGCTGGGGCGAACAGCAGCCCCACAGCAGCACCAGCAAGTGCTCCTCCTAAAACAGCTAAAATAATGTGAACTGGTTTCATATCAATAAATATTTTAAGTGTTAATAAACAAATTGTTGCATTTTGCGATTACAAATATAGTACATTTAATTAAATATCGCATGGTTTTTAGCATTTTTTTTGAATTTGATTTTTACAAGAGCCTGCTCAGCTAAAACATCAGGAGCCATAAGTGCCTGTGTTAAAGAACACATTAGCCATCACATGCCATAGTTCAAATTCATCGTTGCCACAGCTCTAATGCGTGGCAGCGGCTGGGCTTATCTGTAAAAAAACTGCCACAAAATTCCTCACAAGAATTTAATCGTCAAGTTTGAATCCCAAGGGCTTTAGTGCCGACTTGGACAGATCGCTGCGCTTAGCTTGGGTTTTGCTCTTGGAGTCACTGGTGGTAACGATGCGCTTGCCTGTGAGATAATTATCGCTTGTGACAACTGTTTTGCCTGAGTTGCGCTCGAGTTCGGTAACATCCTTGCCAATTAGGAAAAATTCTCCATTTTGATAGCGGAAAACGTGGATGATTGTGGGCTGCGTCCAACTCCCTGCCGAGGCAAAATATTCAAGACCAATCTTGAGCGTACCGTTCTTTGTGATTTCAAGCGATGGGTCGATGCTGATGAATTCATCTTCGCGTGCAGGAATCACCTTGTCATAATTCTTATAGAGCTTGTAACCGCCACCTTTCACTCCCCAGTAGATGGCCAGCTGAGGTTGATTGAAATTGTAGACATAGCCATCTTCGCGAGTCCGCATCTTCTCCTTGTGGTTAGGAGTGGCTATTATCGCCATGTCATTCACGCCGTCATTATTAAGGTCGCCTATGGCATGCATAGCTGCCCACCCCGACGGGACGATTTCGGCGGTACTCTTACCGCTGTTTTTCAGATTTTGCGCATTAGTAAGATGCGGCACAAGAGCCATTGTGGCAAATAAGAGACATAGAACTGTTTTTTTCATGTTTGTGAGTTATTAGTTGTGAGTTGCAAATTTCGTCAAAATTCTTGAGAAATGCAAGCATTTCACATTTTGCCAAGGTCAGGGAATGAATTAAGACCTCGTTTTCGCATTTTGGAGACCATGTTGTCTCCAAAATTGCGGCACACCAGAAATAAAAATGAAAATCTTTAGCTTTTCATTTTGTATTTCTCTCGGATTGCACTAATTTTGTAAAAAAAATTGCCGTATGGAAAATGTTGAAAATCGCAAGCGCTACGATCTTGACCGAATTACCAGACTTGTCATCTCAATCATCTGTATTGTGGCAGCTATTATGGCCATCAACTACTTGAGCGGCATCTTGCTGCCGTTTGTGGTTGGAGGTCTACTGGCCTACATGCTCAACCCCTTTGTAGAATGGATAATGAAGGTTTTGCACATGAAGAGCCGTGCCATTGCCTCGATCCTTGCCATATCCTTTACACTTGCAATGATAACACTCTTGCTATGGTGGCTTATACCCTACATTGGCAATGAGGTCAGTGACATGACAAAGATGCTGACCAACTACGCCAAAGCATCATTCAAGATACCACATATTCCTGCTGCCATACACGATTTCTTCAGGGAGAACATCGACATCACTCAGTGGCAAAAGTTCCTAACCAAGGAAGAATGGATGAAATTGCTCGACAGTGTGGTCAGTGGCACTTGGAGCGTGCTGGGCGGAACTATGAGTGTGGTAGTGGGCCTGGTCACGATATTACTGGTGCTGATGTATATGTTTTTCATATTGCTCGACTACGACAAAATAACCCGTGGCTTCAAAGCTGCTATTCCTCCCCGATACCGCCGCATCACTTTTAAGGTGATGCGCGATGTGGAGCTCTCAATGAGCCGATACTTTCGCGGACAGGCAATGGTATCGCTGCTGGTGGGCATTGTTTTTGCCATTGAGTTCTCAATTATCAAGCTGCCCATGGCCATCGTCTTTGGTTTATTGATTGGAGTTCTTAACATGGTACCCTACCTCCAGCTCACATCTATCCCTATTGCAGCGTTTTTGTGCTTAGTGGCCTCTGTCGACCAGGGAGGTAGCTTCTGGGCGCTATTTGGGTGGACCATACTTGCCTACTGCATTTGCCAGGTGATTCAAGACCTGATTTTCATACCAAGCATCATGAAACAGCAGATGGGCCTCAACCCTGCCATTGTGTTTCTGTCTCTCTCGATTTGGGGTTATGTCTTAGGCTTTGTAGGGCTTGTGATTGCTTTGCCACTTACCACTCTTATCATCAGTTACTACAGCGAATATGTGCTGCACAAGCCCAATCCGCTGTACCGCTCAAAAAATAAGACAAAGAAAAAGAAAAAAACTAAGGCCGAAAACTAACTATCGCAATTCTTGCTCCTGCGGCACCCACGCATAGGCTCCGATATCGATGCCCTCACGCAAGAAACGGTCAACACCATAGCGATCGTAACGTGCATTGCTGGGACATAGCGAGGGGTCGCCAAGCGCTATCGCATCGCTGCCATCGCGCAAGCGATAGTCGAAGATGTATTTCTCACGCTCAGTGAAGAACTTGGGGTCGGCACCCCACACACAGCTAATGAAGCATGCATCGTCTTCACCTTCGCTCTTTAACAGGCAGTTGCGCATGAAGACGTTCATCCCATCGAGCTCGTTGACATTGAGATCGTCGGTGTTGCCATAGAATATGCAATTATCAAAGTAAGCATCAAACTGTGCCAACTCGCCGTCGGAATATGAGGTTTCGAGGTTCAGAATTGGACCCTCGATGGCAGCAAACAGATAGTAGTTGGCAAAGGTGCAGTTGACAAATCTTAGTTTTCCTCCATAAAAGTTGGCCACATACAATCCTGCATCGCTCAACTCCGTTCCCTCGGCCTCAATCCATGCATTGTCGCCAAGCAATGTGAGATAAGTGGCATTGTGCAAGACACAATTGAGCATGTGAAGTGCAAGACGGCTCATGTCGCTTGAAGTGACCTGGAGCCCATGGGTGCTGCCGCGCATTATCACATGCTGCAGTTCGTTGCCATAACTGCCATAGTCGAAGAACACCCCATCCCATTGGTTACTCATGATGTCATAACCTATTTCGCCCACCACATGGTCGAGGCGGTCGCCACGCAGCACTATAGGCTCCTGCTGAGTGCCAATAGCATTCAGCTGTCCTTTGACAAGCAGCGATGCCTTGTCGTGAAAGAGCAATGTCGCACCGGGGTCGATTGTGGCATGGGCAAGTGTGTCGACCTTCAGTGTACCATACACAAGATATGGTTTCCTTGCTGTGAGGTGGGCACCGTCCTTCAATGTGGTATCATTTAGAATTACCACATCCTGCCCCCATGCAGTGACAGCAACTTTCTGAGTAACATTATTGGTCACAAACTCAATATTATCTTCAAGATACTCAGGGGCATCCTGGTTGGTGGGATCAAGACGACTCTCGACAAAGACAAAAATACTATCATTGCCGCGCACTTCCACATCATGAAACTCGTCGCCTTTCATGCCATCAACGTTAAGAAAGAAATGACCTTTGCTCTCGCCAGCAACTCTTATGGATGATATGTTAAGGGATTTCTTGCCCTTGTTGTAAACAAGAAACTGCTTGGTGGGGCTGCCTTGCTTAGTTATCACAGTATCAAACTTCACAGTATCGGTCGAGAACGAGAGAATATCGCTCGAGCTTGTTGAAACCTCATCATCGATGCAACTCGACAATGCCACAGCAACCATTGTTGTCACAGCCGCCAGGAGGAAATGTATAATCTTGGTCATAACTTAAAAACGAGATTACACAATAATTATTGTTTTGCTATGAGTTTTAGGAGACATCATTTCATCCAAATCATCTTCTTGCCCTGTAATATTGCCTAAAATATGACAATTATTTTCAATAAAAACATAAAAATAACCAATAATTAAAATTGATTTACTAACTTTGCAGGTCAAAAAAAGTGAAGTGCTAATTTATACTTTTCTTCAGAACCAAAATGAGAATTTTTATCTTGTTACTTACGATGGTGTTCTCACTCAACCTGTGCGGACAAGACATCGAGGTAATTGACATTGAGAATAAGGCCGTTAAAGACTACATGGCCGACGCTTTTAGGACCTACTCCAGCAGCACCGACTACCGAGAGAGTGTTGTGACTAAATACAATAATTCAAGCATTTATGGCAATAAGCTTTATTGGCCTGCTGGCAAAGAAGTCAGGTGGTCGCCTTCGGCTCCAATTGAGAATATCAGAGAAATTAGAATCACTGCAAGCGAGAACGAAGATTACACCAAAGGCTATACATTCTTTCCCGAAGAGAAATCGGCATCTTCCTTTGTAATAAGAAACCTACTGCCCAACTGCACCTACTATTATAAAGTGGAAGAAATCTTAAAAGACGGCACCATCAATGAAATGACAAGTGGTGTTTTCAAAACAGTGGGGCAAGTGAGAATGATAAAAATAGACAATTGTGCCAACATTCGCGACCTGGGAGGATGGCCCACACAATATGGAGTGCCCATAAAATATGGACTTCTGTACAGGAGTGCAAGTCTCGACAAAATTACAGCTAATGGCAAGCACGACTTCGTCAACAACCTGGGGGTTGTGGCCGAGCTCGACCTGCGGCATGAAACAAAACGCACATCTTCGGCCTTAGGCGCCGACATGGATTATTTGAGATTAGATCACAGCAGTTACCTGCCAGGCATGAAAAACAAGAATGCTGTCTACACAGTGGATTTGAGGTGGATACTGACCAAACTCATGCAGGGCAAGAGCGTGGACTGGCACTGCGCAATAGGGTGTGACCGTTGCGGCACATTGAGTTTCCTTATCGAAGGACTACTGGGCATGAACGAGATTGACCTGTGCCGCGACTACGAGCTGTCGACATTCAGTTTAGGCAAAAAAAACAAGCGAGAGAGAGGCCCCCTGAAAAGCATGCTCTCCCATATTAAGACTTTTGGGCCCGACAACGATCTCGCACAATGTTTTTATAATTACTGGATTAGTATAGGCATGGAGAAAGTGGAGCTCGACTATTTCATCTACCTCATGCTTGACATATCGAATATTAACGAAATCACTTCACACTATAATATTCCCAACAATAAGTAAGAACAATTATTAATCACTACCTTACATAAAAAAACGTTATGAGAACATCACATTCAGATGGTTTAACATTATTGAACATGCGATTTCTTTCGGTTTGCCTTATTGGAGCTATCGCATCATTATTTCTTGTGGCTTGCGGCAATAAAAAAAGTAAGCCCGATATCATCATCAATGAGATCATGACTGCCAATCATGCAGGAATTGTAGATCAAGACGGCGATATCAGCGACTGGATAGAGATAAAAAACATCTCAAAGGAGAACATCAACCTCAAGGGCTACTCACTTGTTGTTGAGAAAAATCCCACAATCAACAACAACAAGAACAACGATAGCAACGGCGATGACTCAAACAATGATAATGATCAAAAAGCAACGGAAGACGCTAAAAAAGAGAGCGAAGAAAACAACGACGACACTAAAGCAGGCAAGAAGAAGAGCTGGGATTTTCCTCAGATGACAATAAAGCCAGGCCAGTGCCTCATCATTTTTGCCTCAAAAAAAGACAAGAGTGATCCCAAAGGCGAGCTTCATGCAAGCTTCAAAATCTCGGCTAAGGGTGGCTCTATCGAACTGCAGAAAGACGGCCAAGTAGTTTCTGAAGTGAAATATGGAAAAATTACCGATGACCAGTGCTATCGCAGAGTTGCCGATAACGACACCGCCTTTGAGGCAACCTACGAGCAATCGCCTGGATTTGACAACAATGCTCAAGGCTATGAGAAATTCAACTCTCTCATAGAGCAACAGCGCAAGTCGGCTCAACTAAACATTTGGGAGGTTCAGTCTAAGGGATATAAAGACGGAAACACATGGGTCGAAGTCAAAAATGTCTCTAACGACACTGTCAACCTTAAGGACTACAGCCTGACTAACGGCAAAAAAGGCGTGAACTCATGGCAATTCCCCGAAGTTGTTCTCAAGCCAGGTGAATTCTTTGTTGTTGACTGCATGAAGGAAGAGTTCAAGATTGGAGGAAAGAAATCTATCATGCTCATCAAGAACGATAAGTTTGTCGACGGAATGTGGTGTGCAGCAGCTCCATTTGGAGTGTCAATGGGAAGAGTGATTGGCAAAGATGGATTCTTCTTCTTCCCCACCCCTTCTCGAAACGCCGAGAACGACAGCTCTTATTATCGCACAATCGCTAAGCAGCCCGAGTTTAAAACCACAGCAGGAGTTTATCCTGATAAAAAAAAATCCCAATCCTAATTAACACTCACGGCTACACAGTGCATTACACCACCGACGGGTCGACTCCAACCAACGAATCACCTGTCTACAACGATACAGCAATAGCCATCGACGAGACCACAACTATCAGGGCTTATTGTGAGGGCGATTCGTCGGTGATGTTCAGCCCCACAGCCACAAGCACATATATTTTTGCCGAGAAGCACACCATTCCTGTGATGAATATCACAGTTGACTCTGCCGACCTCTTCGATAAGCGCCGAGGCATCTATGCCGATGGACCTGGAAAGGGGTCGGTGTTTCCTTATAAGGAGGCCAACTTTTGGAAAAAGTGGTGGAAAAAAGCTCATGTAGAGTTTTTCGACAGCGTCGACGGCTTCTCCGAAGACTGCGAGATGGCAATCTTCGGTGGTTTTTCGAGAGCACTTCCCAAAAAATCATTTAAAATAAGATTCAAGGATTACACAGGCAAGTCCGAGATCTTTTGCGACCTCTACAGCGAGGGCAAGCCTTCTAAAGTCAAGAACTTCGTGCTCAGGTCTGGTTCACAAGACATCAATGGAGTAATGGTTCGCGATGAGTTTTTTACAAGCCTGATGAAGCCTAACAGCCCTGAACTGCTTGTTCAAGCCTATCGCCCAGTGGCATTATATGTGAATGGCAGCTACTTTGGTCTGTACTACCTCCGCGAGAAAATCGACAAGCATTTTGCGGCCAAGCACTTGAATGTCGACAACGACTCGGTCACAATCATCATGTCGGGCATGTATTGCGACGAAGGTGTGAAAAAGGACTACTACGACTTTTTGGCCTATGTGAAAAGTCATGATCTTGCTGAGGAAGAATGTTACAACTTTGTCAAGGACAACTTCGACATCACGTCGTTGGCCGACTATAAACTTGGACAAATCTACTCGTGCAACACCGACGTTGGAAACGTGAGATTCATTCGTTCTTCCGACCCAAAAGGCGACAAAAAATGGCATGTAGTTTACTACGACCTCGACGCAACGTGGGCCACCACAATGTCGGCATCCTATTATCTCAACCCAGGTGGCACCGCAGTTGAGAGAGCAGTAAACCTGCTTATCGCAAAACTGTTGAAAAACGAAGACTACAGGCAGCTGTTCCTGGAAAGAGCCTCACTGCTGATCCACAAGACTTTTAGCAGTCAGAATGCTACAGCTGTGTTCGACAAACTCATCAACTCTATCAAGCCCGAGATGGTGCGCAACTGTGAGCGCTGGCCCGGTGTCATGAAATACGAGCGATGGGAGGAAAACGTTGAGAAATTCCGCGAGAAATTTGCCACTCGCGACAAAGACATGCTCAACGACTTGCGCAAGGTGCTCGAGATTACCGACGAAGAAGAAAAAAAATATTTTGCCGACTTAGGATTTTAGACATTCTTACATCACGATTTTCTCTTGGGTTCACTGCATCTTCTACGCACAACCACTGAACTTATCACCAAAAAAAGCCATCCTCCTTCATTATTTTACCGCTCCATTTGGCGTTATTAGAAAATTCTATGTAATTTTGTAAACCTAAATTCTGTCTGCCAATAGCACAGACGACTCAAGACCACATATAAAATAGATTTTACAATAATGATCAACCGAGTTTTAATAAGAATCAAAGTTGTGCAGATGTTTTACAACTTCATGCTCACTCGCAATGTAAAAACCCTTGAGATGGCTCGCAACGAACTGCAGCAGAGTTTCGACAAATCGTATGAGCTCTACAACTACTTGCTCAAGCTCATCATCGATGTCACCGACCTGCAAGATCGCTATCTCGACGAGGCTAAGCACAAGTTCTTACCATCGCATGAAGATTTAAATCCCAACCCCAAGTTTGTCGACAACGAGCTGGTCGACATTTTGCGCAACATCGAACAACTGCAAGATTTCGTCAAGAGCCACAATCTCACCTGGCGCGACAACGAAATTTTCCTCAAGCTCATTCTTAACAAGATTCAAAGCAGTACCATATACCAAGAATACATGCACACTGCCGGGAGCGATCTTGATGCCGACTGCAATTTGTGGCGCCAGCTATTCAGAAGAGTTTTAATCGACGATGACGACCTGCTCGAAGAACTCGAGAACCAGTCGGTCTACTGGACTTGCGACGACCTTGAGTTTATGGGACAATTTGTGATAAAGACCATAAAGCGCATCAACGACCATGAGCAACTACCCATCATGCCACAGTTCAAGGACGAGGAAGACAGCACATTCGGCGACAAGCTGTTTACGATTGCAGTGCAGCAAGAAGAACTAAATACTGCGACAATAAGCCATTTTATCGACAGTAAGCATTGGGACAGTGAGCGCATAGCTCTCATCGACAAGGTGATACTTCTTGTAGCTCTTGCCGAGGCCAGGAATTTCGAAAAAATTCCAACCACTGTCACCATCAACGAGTATATCGAAATTGCCAAGTCGTTTGGCACTCCAAGCAGCGCATCTTTTATCAATGGCGTGCTTCACTCGGCCATCAAAGACCTCAAGAACCGAGGTGAAATAATGAAACCATAACTGAAGCAAGAACCAAGTGTTAAATGACTACTAACATCTCAAATAACTCACAACTATGTTAAATTCCATTCTATTACAAGCAGGCGCACAGCCACAGCAAGGCAGTGGCATGATGTCTATTCTCATGATTGTTGCCTTGATAGCAATTTTCTACTTCTTCATGATAAGGCCCCAGAGCAAGAAGCAGAAAGAGATAAAAAAATTCCGCGACGCTATGCAAAAGGGCGACAAAGTTACCACTGCTGGCGGAATTCACGGCAAGATAAAGGAGATAAAAGAAAATGTCATCATCCTTCAAATCGACGACAACGTGAAAATCACTATCGACAAAGCAATGGTTTATCCCTCGGCAAGCGATGCCGTGGAATCAGGAGCCAACATCAAGAACAACTAAGCCAAATCATATTAATACTATCATGAGCGGTTGAGGCACATCTTAATAAACTATTTATAATGTGTACAGCTGCTCTTTGATAGTTTCAACCAACGGATTAGATGGGCAAAATCAAGGATAGCATAGGTCACACATGGAACAAGATTCGCAAGTTCTCGAGCAAGGACACCGCCTTGTTCCTGTTTTTCGTTGTCATGGCTGCTGGATTCTGGGTCTTGCTGACATTCAATAACAACATGACTCATGACATAACAGTTAATGTTAAAATCAAGAAACCTGTCAATGTCACTCTTATCCACGAATTGCCATCCTCTATCACAGTCACCATCAAAGACCGCGGACTGTCATTCCTGAAATCATTTCTGAAGTCAACGCCCACAATTGAGATTGACTTCAACAAGTATGTTGATGAAAAAAACAGCAGCATCGACATCTCTGCTTCGCAGCTCATTAGCGAGGTAAGGCAGTTGATAAGCCGTGAGGCCAGCATCATCAAGATTCACCCCGAGAGCCTTAATGTTAAATACACCACAATTCCAGGCAAGAAAGTACCTGTTAATTGGGAAGACAATCTGCATAACATCATTGCCAACAAGCAGTTTGTCATAAATCCAGAGCTCGTTACCACCGAGCCCGATTCGGTTATGGTCTATGCTACCGACCACAGCACATTGCGCGACATTAGCGAGGTTGACATTGTTGCTGTCGAAATCGATAATCTCACTAAAACATTTACCAAAACAGTGAGGATAAAACCCATTAAAAATGTGAGAACTATCCCCGAACGCATAAAGCTCATTGTTCCAATCGAGCCCCTCATCAAGCGCGAACAGGAAGTGCCCATCTCGGTGCGAAACCAGCCTCAGGGAATTAATCTTCTCACCTTCCCACAATCTATTTCAGTTTCCTATTTGGTGCCCCAAAGCAAATATAAAGAACCCATCAATCTCACAGTCGTGATTGACTACAACGATATTGACCTGTCGTCCAATAAGGTAAACGTTAAGGTGGGTGAAGTGTCAGGTGCCTATTCCGATGTGATACTGAGCATCGACAGCGTCAACTATGTGATAGAGAGATATTAATAAATAGCATGAAAAATCAACGGGTAATTGCAATAACAGGCGGCATAGGAGCTGGCAAGAGCGTGGTCTCGGCCATCTTAAGAGTTGCTGGATATCAAGTCTATGATTGCGATAGCCGCGCCAAGCAACTGATGAACACATCGCCAGCAATCAAGCAATCTCTAACACTGCGGTTCGGACAAAGCACATACAAGAGCGACGGGACAATCGACCGTACTAAGCTATCGGCTACAATATTTAATGACTCCGAATCGCTGAGTTTTGTCAACAGCGTGGTTCACCCTGTGGTAAAAAACGACATCGACAAGTGGAAGAAGGAAATGACCGACGATAAGCCAGTTTTCATCGAGACAGCTATTCTCAAAGAGAGCCGGCTCGACACTATGGTAGATGCCGTGTGGAACGTGGTAGCGCCACTCGAGCTCAGAGTGGCAAGGGTCATCAAGCGCAACAATGCCACCAGAGAACAAGTCTTGGAGCGCATTGGTAACCAAACATCTGAGCTGCATTGCCCAAAGCCAGTGGTCAACATCATCAACGATGGTGTTACCGCTCTCTTGCCTCAAGTGATCACTGCTTTGAGCATGGCATAGCACAACACAATGCCTGCTCCACTCCTGCTCCACAGCAGTCTTTAATAAACCAGAAATTTAAATACTTTTACATTGTTAGCCCATGAAACATGGGGCAATTTACTACTACGATTTATACGACTTTCCTAAGTGTTTCGACTGCTTAAGCCAAGCCCAAGAAATAGCGACACAGGCAGGCATAAAAGATGCCAATATCTTCATAGGCTTTGGATGCATGTACCAGACCATTTCCGAAGAATGCAACAATCACGAGCTTGGTTTAAAAGCTCTCTCTTACTACAAGCAGGCATTAAAAACCGGCATCGAAACTGGAGATCACATCCACACCGATATGGCATGCACCGATGTGCTCTCTATGGCTCACTCGCAAGGCAAAGGACATATCAACTTAAATCAAAGAGAGGGAGCGATTTTACCAAGCGCTCTCTTTCTTTTTGTTTTATATAATCAAATCAAGGTAACAACCGACCCAGAAAAACATCTTGATGTTCTGTGTTCTGACTCGTGAGAGATGAAGTAGCATTGTCTCGCAAAAAATAGCTACTGACGAGGCTCTAAGCATCTTTGTCGCTCATGCAAAACAATCACTCACATTGTTTAAAAACCAAAAAAAGATTAAAATGGCTTGTTTTGTGGGGAATTATGTGTAACTTTGCACGCTAATATGGTAAATACTATAATGACTCGTCGTTTATTGATAATATTGTCACTTGTGGTTGTGCTCACCGCTTGCGGAGAGTACAACAAGGTTCTAAAGAGTGGCGACTACAATCTCAAGTATGATTATGCCAAGAAGGCATTTGAGGCCAAGAAATACACTCAGGCCTACACAATTCTATCTGACTTGGTCCCCATCTTCAAAGGCACCGAGAAAGGTGAAGAATGTCTTTACCTGCTGGGACTGAGCTACTACGAGAACCATGACTACCTCAACTCTGGCTCTTATTTTAAGCAATACTACACTCAGTATCCCAAGGGACGATACACCGAGTTGGCAAGATTCTATGCCGGATATGGCTACTATCTCGACTCACCCGAGCCACAGCTCGACCAGAGCGAGACTGTGCGGGCCATCGAAGAGCTGCAGTCGTTTCTTGACTACTACCCCAAGAGCGACAAGGTGGGCATAGCCCAGAATGCCATATTTGAGCTTCAAGACAAACTGGTGCTCAAGGAATTGGAGAACGCACAACTCTACTACAACCTGGGGAGCTACCTAGGCAATAACTACGAGAGTGCTGTTATTACCGCCAAAAACGCCATCAAGGCCTATCCCTACAGCAAGTACAAAGAGCAACTCGAGATGCTCATCCTGCGCTCACGCTACAAAGAGGCTTTGATGAGTGTTGACGAGAAGAAGGAAGAACGTTACCGCACAGTGGTCGATGAATACTATGCATTCATCAACGACTACCCCAACAGCGAGTACCGCAAAGAGGCTGACAACATCTTCAAGGTTGCCGACAAATTTTTGAATAAAAATAAATAAACACTCAACACATAATTAGACACACATTGCAATGGCTAACGATTACAAGAAATCAAACGCTCCACAAAACACTACAGTACACGACCTGAATGATCTTGCTCAGCAAACGGGCAACATCTATGAGACTGTGGCTATCATTGGCAAACGTGCCAACCAGATTTCGGCCGACATGAAGAACGACCTGGAAAAGAAACTGCAGGAGTTCACCGAGAAGACCGATAACCTTGAGGAAATCTCGGAGAATCGCGAGCAGATTGAAATCTCTAAATACTACGAGAAGTTGCCAAAGCCCACATTGATTGCCACTAAAGAATATGAAGACGGCAAGCTTTACTTCAGGAACGTGACCAAGGAGAAGGATGGATTGAGTTTTTAAATCACCCTACGAAGCTCACAATTCAGTGTTAAGAGAAAACAACAGAGAGCCGCGGCACATTAATGAGATGCCGCGGCTCTTTGTGCGTGTTACATTCCACAGAGCGGAGCGAAATCAAGCTTAGAATTTATACTTGAATCCAAGTCCTGTGACACTCTGATTCATGTCCTTCAAAATCTGGAAACGCTGTTCAAGATAGAATGCGCAATGATTGTTGATTGAATACTCAGTGCCCACACCCACGTTGGCTCCAAACCGATTCACTCCATCGCCATATTCAGGACTGATTCTTGCATAAGAGAATCCTGCCAGTGGATAGAGGGCAAAACGATTGCTGGTGCGGATGAGATAGTTCAAGTTCAAGTTCAAATTGTAGGCATTCAGATGGTCGCTCTCGAAGTAGTAGATGAACTCTGGCTCAATGCGGAAATTGTTGACAAACTCATACTGGAAGTTCAGGCCCAAGCCCACCATTGAATGCTTAGTGGCGTAGTTGAACTGAGCGCCAAAAGCCTTCTCGCCCTGAGCTGCACTCATCGAGAATGCCCCTGCAAGAGCGACAACGCTCAAAATCAAAAATTTCTTCATAACAATAAACAATTTTAATATTAATAGTGTCAATTGAATTTTATTAAATCGATGCAAAAGTAGCATTTTTATATGTATTAAACAAATGTCTGCCCCCAAAACTGGGAGCAGACATTGCTGTTATAATATTATCTATTGTTATATCAATTGCTGATATTGCTATTAGATAACGCCCTGCTCGAGCATAGCCTGAGCAACCTTCATGAAGCCAGCGATGTTAGCGCCCTTCACATAGTCGATAGTGCCGTCGGGCTGAGTACCGAACTTAACGCACTGCTCGTGAATGTTCTCCATAATCCAGTGAAGCTTCTCGTCAACTTCCTTAGCCGACCAGCTCAGGTGAGCAGCATTCTGAGTCATCTCAAGACCCGAGGTAGCTACGCCACCAGCGTTAACGGCCTTGCCAGGAGCAAAGTAAACACCGTTCTTCTGGAAGAAGTGGATAGCACCAGGTTGGCAACCCATGTTAGAAACCTCGCAGCAGCACCAGCAGCCGTTAGCCTTAAGCTCCTTAGCGTCGTCCTCGCTAAGCTCGTTCTGGAATGCGCATGGGAGAGCGATGTCGCAAGGAATGCTCCAAGCCTTCTTGCCAGCAGTGAATTTAGCCTTTCCAGGGAACTTGGTTGCCATGTCCTCAACCTTGTTGCGGTTAGAAGCACGCATCACAAGCATATAGTCGATCATCTCAGGAGTGATACCCTCAGGAATCTCGCAAACGCCGTCGGGGCCAGAGATTGCAACAACCTTAGCACCGAGCTCAACAGCCTTCTTCGAAGCACCCCAAGCCACGTTACCGAAGCCCGAGAGAGCAACCTTCAAGCCCTTGATGTCCTTGCCAGCCTTGTGGAGCAGATGCTGAGTGAAATAGAGAGCACCATAACCAGTTGCTTCGGGACGGAGGATAGAGCCACCCCAAGTCTCGCCCTTGCCGGTGAGAACGCCAGTGTGATAGCGGCGAGCCAGCTTCTGATACATACCATTGAGGTAACCAATCTCGCGACCACCCACGCCTACGTCGCCAGCGGGAACATCCTGGTCGGGACCGATGTTGTGACGGAGCTCAAGCATGAAAGCCTGGCAGAAGCGCATGATTTCAGCATCGCTCTTGCCTACTGGATCGAAGTCTGATCCACCCTTGCCACCGCCCATTGGCAGAGTGGTAAGAGCGTTCTTGAATGTCTGCTCGAAACCGAGGAACTTAAGCATTGAAGGAGTAACAGCCTTGTGGAAGCGGAGACCACCCTTGTAAGGGCCAATGGCGCTGTTGAACTGCACGCGGTAACCCAGGTTGGTTTGAACCTCACCCTTGTCGTCGATCCAAGTTACACGGAAAGTGAAGATGCGCTCTGGCTCAACCATGCGCTCAACGATCTTAGCTTTTTCAAACTCGGGATGCTGGTTGTAAACCTCCTCGATTGACTCAAGTACTTCACGTACAGCCTGCAGATACTCTGATTCGCCTGGGTGTTTAGCCTCCAGGT
>CAMHNO010000017.1 GCA_946186575.1 uncultured Prevotellaceae bacterium | reverse complement strand
CTTCGGTAGAGACTTTAACCCATTGATTGTGCTGGTTTACGTTATAAGCATTAGCGACTTGCATCATGACTGATGCCAGCAGCATTATCAATATGGCACATAATTGCTTTTTAAACATGAGCCCAAAGTCCGGCAAGTAGTTTAAACTTTCTGTCTGTTATGATGAATGTTATAATTTCTCATTGAGCAAGCAAATTTAATAATAAAATTCAATAATTGTACACTCTTTATGAAAAAATACCTTTTTGCCCATTTATTTCGTCCATTAACCCATCATTGCTGCACTACTAAATGCGGCTAAGCCTTGAACAAGTCGGCACAGATGCGCTCGGTGGCACCAGTGTGGCTGGTTATATATTGGCTTGCCGCCTGGCCAGCCTGCTTCAGAACCTGAGGGTCGCTCAGCAATTTGTCGAGGACAGAGTGGCATTGCTGGGCATTGCCAATGGCAAAGCCACCACCGCAAGCATTGAGCTCCACTGCCTCGCGAAACTTCTCATGCTTGGGGCCAAAAATCACAGGTATGCCATAAACGGCGGCTTCGGGCACATTGTGGATGCCGCTGCCGAATCCTCCTCCCACATAGGCAATTGCACCATAGCGATAGAGCGACGACAGAATGCCAAAGCAGTCAATTATCATGCAATCGAGCTGCGATGGGTCATCCGCTTGGTCGAGCTTGGTGTAGCGTGCCACTGGCCGCTTGATGCGCGCCATCATTGCTTTGAGGCGGTTCTCGTCAAACTCATGCGGAGCGATGATAAGCTTCATCTCGGGATGCGAGTTGAAGTAAGGAATGACGATGTCCTCATCGGGTTGCCACGAGCTGCCCACAACCAATGTGAGTTTGTCGCCACTGGTCATGGCAGCTATCTCAGGAAATTCCTTAGCCTGAGCTTTGATTTGAAGCACACGGTCGAGGCGAGTGTCGCCACACACCGTCACATTGTCGATGCCAATGCCGTGCAAGAGCTGTCGCGACTCATCGTCCTGAACATAAAGGTGAGTGAAACAGTGCAACATCTTGCGGAACATGCCGCCCCAGGGCTTGAAAAAGCACTGGCTCTCGCGGAAGATAGATGATATAATATAGGTGGGCACTCCCCTACTCTTGAGTTGTTCCAAAAAGTTGCCCCAAAACTCATACTTGACAAAGATGGCCATCTTGGGCTTCACCACGTCGAGAAACTCCTTTACACGTTGCGGAGTGTCGACAGGTATATAGCACACCGCGTCGACCTTATCATAGGTTTTGCGCACCTCATAGCCACTGGGTGAGTAGAACGAGAGCAGAATCTTGGCCTCGGGCTGCTCGTCACGTATTTTCTCGATGAGGGGCCGTCCCTGCTCAAATTCGCCAAGCGATGCAGCATGAATCCAGATGTAGCCGCCCTCAGGGTCGAGAGTCTGTTTAAGATAGGATATGGTTCTTGCCCGGCCTTGCACCGTGAGCCGCGCTTTGTGGTGCCATGGCGATGCCAAGTGCATTCCCCAGCCGGTAGCGGCCATAGCAATATTATACAGGAAATTCATTAAAGAAAAATAGGATTAGTTGTTAGAATTGCGCAGGCAACCATCTATAGGTTCTAATGCCATTGTGATTGTCAAAACTCTTGGGCTGCTTATTTCTTTTCCAGATTTTATTATCAAGATAGAATCGCACCGCAAGCTGTTGCCAAAAAGCCGTTGTCTTGTCGGTAGCATGGAAAGTGAGTCGTGCCTCAACATTAACAAAGTCTCGTTCAAATATAGTAGCAACAACGTCGGTGCGGCTATAGAACTTGTTGTGATAGAACTGATCACCCTGATAAAGCAATGGCCCGTACTTGTGGTAAAGGGGCATTTGCTCTTTTCCCACATACACATGCTGTTGCAGAGAAAGCCATTTCCACCGGCCCTCAATATCACCCATAAACCCTGCTTGAGCCAGCCATTTATTGTCGCCAGGGCGGTCACGGTCGATAGAGAGCAACACGCCTGCCGAGATGCTAAAGAAATCGCGTAAGCGTGCGTGACCATAGTGTGTGAAGCCAACCGATGGATTCAGGATCACATTGTCGACCACTCCCTCGCCCTCGGGGGCATTGAAACTCTTGGCTAAATGGTTATAACGAGCCGTGCCTCCCGCCTGAAAACGATTATAGCCATAATTGCCACTATGCCAGAATGCCCGTCCCGTCACGTCGAAAGCTTCTCGCCGATTGTTTGTGCGAATTTGCCTCCAGTTGAGCCAAGAGAGGAAACTGAAATGTGGCTTTTCTATATTAATCAAGAATCCATTGATGTTGGGGTTAACATAGCTGATGGAATCGCTTTGCAGGAAACGACTGATTCTAAGGGCATCGGGAATCACACCCATTGCCATGCTCAGGCCTCGCTGCTGATTATGATATTGATAATACAATGCCGGCAACACCTTGTAACCATGCATGTGGTCGTTCATGGGCTGATACCAAGTCACGCCACCCATAATGCGATGGCGCGCGCTATCCATCGACACTCCAATCTGTGGAGTTATGCGCGTGAAGATAAACGTCTGGTCGGGAGTCTCACCGTTGCCACCCTCACGGTTATTGAACACAGCATTCATGTTCACACTCCACTCAAGTTCTTGCGAACTTAGTGTGAATATCGACACCGTTGCTATCAATATCGCAAGCAGCCAGTTGCGCATGATTACTCTGTTACTGGTTTGATATTCTCGATACCGCGCTCTATGCGGGCAATTATCTCGTCCTTGCCCATTAGCTCGGCGATGTCGAACATGTGAGGACCTTTGCACTCGCCCACCACGGTGAGGCGGAAGGCGTTCATCACGTTGCCCATGTGCAGCTCGTTGTCCTTAATCCAGCCAAGCACCACTTCCTCGGCGTGGGCACTGGTCATGTTGTCAAGGCCCTTGATAACCTCGATGAGGCGGCGCATGGTCGCGGGAGTATCGTCCTTCCAGCGCTTCTTGATATCCTTGGGAGCGTACTCTGTAGGTGGCACAAAGAAGAACTTGGCGTTGTCCCAAATGTCGCCCACAAAGCTGATGCGGCTCTTGATCATGCCTACAGCGCGGGTGATGTAGTCGTCGCTGAATTGTGAGGCATCGACGCCATGCCCGGCGAGCTCGGGCTTGAAAAGCTGGGCAAGAGCAGCATCGTCCATATTGATAAGGTACTCGTGGTTGAACCACTTGCCCTTCTCGAAGTCGAACTTGGCGCCCTTCTTCGAGCAGTGGTCAAACGAGAACTCCCTGATGAGGTCGTCCATCGAGAACATCTCGCGGTCGTCGCCGGGGTTCCAGCCAAGCAGCGCCAAGAAGTTGACCACTGCCTGGGGCAGATAGCCGCGCTCGCGGTAGCCGCTGCTCACCTCGCCGCTCTTGGGGTCGTGCCATTCGAGCGGAAACACGGGGAAGCCCAAGCGGTCGCCGTCGCGCTTGCTGAGCTTGCCCTTGCCGTCGGGCTTGAGCAGCAGTGGCAGGTGCACAAACTGTGGCATCTCATCCTTCCAGCCAAGTGCCTCATAGAGCAGCACATGCAGCGGAGCACTGGGCAGCCACTCCTCGCCACGAATCACGTGCGACACCTCCATCAGGTGGTCATCTACGATGTTTGCCAAGTGGTAGGTGGGCAGGTCGTCGGCACTCTTGTAGAGCACCTTATCGTCCACCACCGAGCTGTTGACAGTGACCTCGCCACGAATCAGGTCGTTGACCTTAACCTCACGATTAGGCTCAATGAGAATGCGCACCACATATTTCTCGCCGTCGGCAATGAGCTTGTCAACTTCTTCCTTGCTCATGGTTAGCGAGTTGCGCATCATGCCACGAGTCTTGGCATCGTACTGGAAATTAGCGATTTCCTTGCGCTTGGCGTCGAGCTCCTCGGGGGTGTCGAAGGCTATGTAGGCGCGGCCATCGTCGAGCAGTTGCTTCACATACTTGCGATAGATGTCGCGACGCTCGCTCTGCTTGTAAGGGCCATAGTTGCCGCCCTCGCGCACACCCTCGTCAATGCCGATGCCCAACCATGCCAAGGCCTCGTTGATATAGTCCTCGGCTCCGGGCACAAAGCGTGTGCTGTCGGTGTCCTCGATGCGCAGTATCATTGTGCCGCCATGCTGGCGGGCAAAGAGGTAGTTGTAGAGTGCTGTTCTCACACCGCCAATGTGCAGCGGTCCAGTGGGTGATGGGGCAAAGCGTACCCTTACTTTCTTGTCCATTATAAGTAGTGTGTTTTAATAGTTTTCAAAAATCGAGTGCAAAGTTACGAAATACTTTTTAGTTATCACTTATCACCCATCAGGTTTTTTCCTGTTTTTAGAATGAAGAGTCATGCGCCCTGCGGGCAAAATTAAAGTGCTGCGCACTAAAATTGGGCAAGCGCTTCGCGCTAAAAATTGGGTGACTCTTGTGTGAAAGATGATTCTATCGACATCGTCGAGGAAAATTTTAAAACAAAAATTTTAGAGCCGCAGGCTCTTTAATTTCCACTCCGCCAGGAGTGGTAAAAATCATAGACATGAAGTACAAGAGAAACAAGAGCGTTGGTCTCCTGTTTCTCCTGTGGGTTCCCCCTCTGCCCGAGAGGGGGATAAAGGGGGAAAGGGAGCGTCTAAAAAAAGACATGATGTACAAGAGTGACAGGAGCGCAAGCACAAGTCGCAAAAAATCCTGTTCCTCCTGTGGGTTCCCCCTCTGCCCGAGAGGGGGATAAAGGGGGAGAGGGAGCGTCTAAAAAAGACATGATGTACAAGAGAAACAAGAGCGTTGGTCTCATGTTACTCCTAAAAATTTTAGAGCCGCAGGGCACCTCCTCTAACTTAGAGGAGGTGTTTTCATTGGATTCCGCAGTTTTGCAACACCCACCACGATGACCGTTCTTGCGGGCCGTGCGGCGCGAGGCTGGACAGAGCTGCTCTGTCCCTACAGCAAGACGATGCTCAATGTCCTCAAAAGAATGCCGTCCCTTTGAGGGTAGTGATTTTTTGCCTCTTTTGAGCTCGGGCTGGCGCACCTCGCTTTTTCAGGCAAAAAATCACTGGCTCGCTAAGAAGAGGGAAACTAAAGGGCCAAGCGGAATCCCAGGCTGCCGTTGCGGTCGCCAGCGAAGTTCCTGCCGCGATCCGCCACGTGACAGTACCTGGCGTCGACGCCCCAGCCGCCACCACGAATCACGCGGTAATAGCCCGATGTAGGGCCTTGTGGGTTGGTCTGAGCGCTGCTGCTGTAATCTCCATACCAGTCCTGACACCACTCCTTCACGTTGCCGCTCATGTCGTAGAGGCCGAGCTCGTTGGGGCGCTTGGTGGCAACTGCGTGGGTCTTGCTGCCGCTGTTGTCACCATACCACGCCACGTCGTCGAGGTTGTCGCTGCCAGAGTACTTGTAGCCCTGGCTCTTGACGCCACCGCGCGCGGCATACTCCCACTCGGCCTCGGTTGGCAGGCGGAACCGCTTGCCCGTGAGCGCGTTCAGCTTCTTGATAAACTCCTGGCAGTCGTCCCACGACACTTCCTTCACTGGAAGCTTGGCGCCCTTGAAATTGCTCGGATTATTGCCCATCACCGCCTGCCACAGCTCCTGAGTGACCTCGGTCTGACCTATCATGAATGACGACAGGGTAACACGGTGAACAGGCTTCTCGTCGCTATCAGCATCGCCGCCCTGCTCGGGCGTGGCTCCCATCGTGAATGTGCCGCCACGAACTGCTATCATAGTGAATGTAACGCCCTTCACCTTAAAGGTCTCATTTTTTTTAAGCCATTTCCTGTCCTCAGCATCCTCCTCGAGTTTCACATAGTAGGAGTAATCGCCGCGCAGATTCTCGCTCAAGGTTTGTATCTGGTCCTTGCCGCCCGCAAAACCCGAGGCGAGCATCTGCTCAAAACCAGCTATGATGCCATCGAGATAGGGGCTCGACACCGGCTTGGCCTCGTTGCGGCGCGAGTAGTAGTTCTGGTAATAGTCAAGCGACTGGAGCGACGTGGTTATCATGTTCCTTGTCTCGGCAGTGATGCTGCCGGTCTTGGTGTAGAGCAGCGTCTTCTTGAGGAAGCTCCCAAGCTGGGTGGTGTGGCGGTCATAGTCGGCAAGCAGCACCAAATAGCGGTCGCGCTGTGCACGATAGCTCTTGTGAAACACGCTGTCGAGCATGGGCCTTACCTGGGCTGCCATCCACTTGTAGGCGCCCACACTGTCGCAGGGGTACGACAGGCAGTAGCGCGCGGCTGCAATGAGCACCTTGTCGAGGTCCTCACGCCTGTCGTACCAGCGCTCCACCACCTCATAGCGCTGCTGACCAAGTTCGTTGTACTGCGCGTTGATGTCGCTGATGGTGCCCAGCTGAGCCTCGATGTCGTTGATGCTGCGCCTGAGCAATGCCATGCGGTTGGAGTTGGACCTCTGCTGCGCTACTGTGGCACCCACATCGGCCGGGCTGGCAGTGCTGAGCGGAGTGAGCCGCTCAAGCAGCTGCTCGAGCTGGGAGCGGCAGTTGTCAAAGCCCTGGAACCGCAGTGCTATCACTTGCTGCACACAGTCGTCAAGGAAGGGGATGCCGCTGCCACTGGTGCTGGCAAGGAAGTTGACGTAGGGGGCATTGTCCCACGCCTTGTCAAAGGCCTGCAGTGCCGCACTGTTCTCGTCGAGCTTGCGCCAGCCGCCACGCTCAAGCACACCCTTGACGGCAAGCAACGGAGCCTTGAGACCCTGGCAGTAGCTCTCATAGCCGTTGAGCAGGGCTATGCTTGACCTGAGCGAGGGCTCGTCGTAGTCCTTGACCACGGCTATTGCCTGCGGGTTGCACCGCGAGCTGAGTAGCGCCGTGACATGCTCGGTGAGCTGCTGGTTGTTCTTGTTGTAGGCGTCGGTCAGCTGCTGCAGCTGTAGCCTGTCGGCAGCAAGCTGCTGCTTCATGCTCTGCAGCTTCTCGGGGCTCACGTCGTCGGGGATGGCATTGAATTCTCGCTGCACTGGAGCCACATTTTCATTGTAGTAGTACTGCGCAATGTTGTAGAGCTGCTCGGCATGCTGTTTCACCGAGTCGATGTGGTTCCACTGCTCCCAAGTCTGCGCTACGGCTGCTGCCGGCCACAGAGCCAGTACAACCGTCATCGCTATTAATGCTTTGATTTTAAGAGATATTCTCATAATATTACCTTTTAAAGTTAGCAAAATTAATAAATCTTCTCGTATTAGAAAAAATTCCACAAAAAAATCACGCAATCACCACCTAAATTTCGTGCGGTGCCAGACAGAGCATGCTCTGTCGCTACAGGCCACGGTGACCCGAGGCGCGGCCAAAACGCATCATGTGTTTGATTTTTAGACAGCAATGACACGTGAAGTTGGGCAAAAAGGGTTATTAAATTTTGTGGTGTGACATAAAAGTGCTAATTTTGCATGTTCTAAAGCATAATTTTATAGCACATGAGCATTAAAAGCACTCTTGAAAAGGTGGTTAGCGAGGACTTGGCGGCAATATGGAGCCTGCTCAACGCCGAGGAAAAGCGACTTGTTACCGACAATTTTGAGGTTCATAATTTCAAGAAGAACCAGATAATATATGCCGAGAAAGACGACCCGGTGTACTTGTGGTGCCTCTTGAAAGGCAAGGTCAAGCTATATAAGGATGGCATTGGCGGCAGGCAGCAAATATTGCGGCTCTATCGCCCCATTCAGTACTTTGGCTACCGTGCCTATTTTGCCAGCGAGCCCTACGTGTCGAGCGCGAGCGCCTTTGAGCCATCGGCGGTAGGCACTCTGCCCATGGCGCTGGTCAAGGAAATCATCGACGACAACCGCGAGCTGGCATGGTTCTTCATTCACGAGCTGTCGAAGAACCTGGGCGGCAGCGACACCAAGATAGTGACCCTGACGCAGAAGCACATTCGCGGCCGCCTTGCCGAGGCACTGATACTGCTCATCGACAACTACGGCTTTGAAGACGACGGCAAGACGCTCAAGATTTACATGGCACGCGAGGATGTGGCCAACCTGTCGAACATGACCACGAGCAACGCCATACGCACCCTCTCGGCCTTTGCCCAGGAGCGCATCATCACCGTCGACGGCCGCCGCATCAAGATAGTGGACGAGGCAAAACTGCGTCAAATCAGCAAATTCGGATAAATTGAACAACCTCATCGCCTAATGATTATTTCACAAGCCAAACGCAAAGAGAACATTGCCGAATACCTGCTCTACATGTGGCAGGTGGAGGACATAATGCGCGCCTGCAACCTCGACATCGACAAGATTAAGGCGGCAGTGATCGACCACTACGATGTGGACGACGACACACGCAAGCAAATCACCGACTGGTGGGAAGGCCTCATCATGATGATGCGGCACGAGGGCAAGCAGCAAGGTGGACACCTGCAAATCAACAAAAACGTGCTCATTCGCCTGAGCGACCTGCACAACGAGCTGCTGAAGAGCCCGAAGCACCCTGACTATGGCGCCGAGTTCTACAAGACGCTGCCCTTCATCGTGGAGCTGCGAGCCAAGGCCCAGCAGGGCGAGCAGTGTGGCGAGCTTGAGACCTGCTTCAACGCCCTCTACGGCACTCTGCTGCTCAAGCTGCAAGGCAAGCAGGTGAGCAAGGACACACAAGTGGCCATCGACCAGATTTCGCACTTCATAGGCACCCTTGCCGCCTATTACAAGAAAAACGAGGAGAAACCCATCTTTGACGACGACATTCAATAAACAAAGATAATGGAGAAAAAAACAATACTTGTGGCTGGCGCCAATGGCCAACTGGGACGCGAGATGAGAACGGTGCTCGACAGCGACCAATTTGTGACAGCAATCTACACCGACGTCGACGAGCTCGACATCACCAATGCCCAGGCCATCGACAACTGCCTGACGAGCAACAAGGTTGATTACATAGTGAACTGCGCAGCCTTCACCGCCGTGGATGCCGCCGAGAGCAACGTGGAACTGTGCACACGCCTCAACGTGGAGGCACCCACCCTGCTCGCACAGGCCGCCCACAAGCACGGCGCGCGGCTCATTCACATAAGCACCGACTATGTGTTCGACGGCACCGGCTGCCGCCCTTATCGCGAGGACGACCCGGTGTGCCCGGCTTCGGTCTACGGCCGCACCAAGCTCGATGGCGAGCGGCACGTGATTGACGTTGCCCCCGAGAGCATCATAGTGCGCACCGCATGGCTCTACTCGCCCCACGGCAAGAACTTTGTCAAGACCATGCTCAAGTTAGGACGCGAGAAGGAGCAGCTGCGCGTGGTGTGCGACCAGGTGGGCACCCCCACTTGCGCCCTCGACCTGGCGAGCGTGATCAAGACCTTCATCGACTGCGAGCAGTGGCATCAGGGCATCTACCACTTCAGCAACGAGGGCGCCATCTCGTGGTATGACTTCACTCTTGCCATCCATAGGCTTGCCGGCATCACCACATGCCACGTGCTGCCCTGCATGACCGAGGACTACCCCACTCCCGCCCGCCGCCCACACTACAGCGTGCTCGACAAGAGCAAAATCAAGCGCACCTTAGGCATCGAAATCCCTCACTGGGAAGAAAGCCTGGCCCAGTGTATCAGCACATTAACTGACTAACTGACAATCAATAACTAAAGTTGCACGTGTTGCAATGCCATCGCATGGCACAACAAAACATAAAAAAACAAAATTACTACAGTGGCATTTAACGAAGAAATAACCAAGAGGCGCACGTTCGCCATCATCTCGCACCCCGACGCGGGCAAGACCACCCTGACCGAGAAGCTGCTGCTCTTTGGCGGCGCTATTCATGTGGCAGGAGCTGTGAAATCTAACAAGATAAAGAAAACCGCCACCAGCGACTGGATGGACATCGAGAAGCAGCGCGGCATATCGGTGGCAACATCGGTGATGGGCTTCAACTACGATGGGTATAAAATCAACATCCTCGACACTCCCGGCCACCAGGACTTTGCCGAAGACACCTACCGCACCCTCACCGCTGTGGACAGCGTGATAATTGTGGTTGACGTGGCAAAAGGTGTGGAGGCGCAGACGCGCAAGCTCATGGAAGTGTGCCGCATGCGCAACACTCCGGTAATCATCTTCGTTAACAAACTCGACCGCGAGGGACGCGACCCCTTCGACATCCTCGACGAGCTGGAGCAGGAGCTCAAAATCTCGGTGCGGCCGCTCACCTGGCCCATCAATATTGGCATGAAGTTCAAGGGAGTTTACAACATCTACGAGCAGAGCCTGGACTTGTTCAAGCCCGACAAGCAGCACGTGACCGAGCGCGTGGAAATCGACGACATCAACTCGCCCGAGATTGACCGACAAGTGGGCGCCGACGATGCCCAGAAGCTGCGCGACGACATTGAGCTGGTGGATGGCGTCTACCCCGAGTTTGACCCTCAGGACTACCTCGACGCTCAGGTGGCGCCGGTGTTCTTTGGCTCGGCGCTGAACACCTTTGGCGTGAAGGAGCTGCTCGACTGCTTCATCAAGATAGCACCCTCGCCCAAGCCCGTTCAGGCCATTGAGCGCGTGGTGGAGCCCAGCGAAGAGAAGTTCACAGGCTTCGTGTTCAAGATTCAAGCCAACATGGACCCCAACCACCGCAGCTGCATCGCGTTTGTGAAAATATGCTCTGGAGTGTTCCACCGCAACTCCACCTATCTGCACGTGCGCAGCGGCAAGAGTTACCGCTTCAGCGCGCCCACGGCCTTCATGGCGCAGCGCAAGGATGTGGTGGACGAGGCATTTCCTGGCGACGTGATAGGTCTGCCCGACAGTGGCAGCATCTTCAAGATAGGCGACACCCTGACCGAGGGCGAGAATCTCCACTTCAAGGGCCTGCCCAGCTTCTCGCCCGAGATGTTCAAGTACATCGAGAACAGCGACCCCATGAAGACCAAGCAGCTCAACAAGGGCATTGCCCAGCTCATGGACGAGGGCGTGGCGCAGCTCTTTGTGAACCAGTTCAACAACCGCAAAATAGTTGGCACCGTGGGGCAGTTGCAGTTTGAGGTCATCCAGTATCGCCTGCTGCACGAGTACAACGCTCAGTGCCGCTGGGAGCCCATCAGCCTGTACAAGGCATGCTGGATTGAGAGCGACGACGACGAGGCCCTGCAGGCCTTCAAGCACCGCAAGCACCAGTTCATGGCAGTCGACACCGAAGGCCGCGACGTGTTTCTGGCCGACTCGGGCTATGTGCTGCAAATGGCTCAGCAAGACTTCCCCAAAATCAAGTTCCACTTCACAAGCGAGTTTTAGCCCTGTTGTGCTATTTTAACCATTAATATTTGCTACTATAGCGAGTTAATGACTACCTTTGTTGACTATTTTCACAAAAAAGAGATAAAAAGAGTAAAGAATGGACCCTATAGAGAGTTTAAAAGAATTATACAAGAATTACGTTGGCAGTGAGCCCACCGAGGTCAAACTAATGGACAAGGCGGGCTCCAACCGCTGCTACTACCGCCTCACGGGCGCGAAGTCGGTGGTGGGCGTTATAGGAGAGTCGCGCGAGGAGAACGAGGCCTTCATCTACATGGCTCACCACTTCAAGAATCAAGGACTGTCGGTGCCCACGGTCTATGGTGTGAGCAGCGACCACATGGTGTATATCCAAGAAGACCTGGGCGGCAAGCCCGAGAACATACTGTGGAACAAGATTCGCCGCAGCAGCATCACCCATGCCTTCACCCACGAGGAGAAAGAACTGCTCAGGCGCACGATGCGTGACCTGTGCGACATTCAGTTCCGTGGCACGCGAGGCTTTGACTACAGCAAATGCTACCCTGCCGAGTGCTTCGACGAGCGCTCAATCAAGTGGGACTTGAACTACTTTAAGTACTGCTTTTTGAAAGCCACTGGCATAGTTTTCAACGAGAACAAGCTCGAGAACGACTTTGAGCAACTCACGAGCGATCTGCTGGGGGTTGCCAGCGACACATTCATGTATCGCGACTTCCAGTCGCGAAATGTAATGCTCGTGGGTGACACCGAGCACCCTGCCGAGTGCCGCCTGGCCTATATCGACTTCCAGGGCGGACGTCGCGGCCCGTTCTACTACGACGTGGCATCGTTTGTGTGGCAGTCGCGAGCCAAGTATCCCGAGGACCTGAAGAAAGACCTTATCCAGGTCTACCTCGAGCAGCTCAAGAGCTACAAGCCCGACATCGACGAGCAGGAGTTTTTCAAGAATCTGCGACTGTTTGTGCTATTCCGCACACTACAGGTGCTGGGAGCCTACGGCTTCAGGGGCTACTTTGAGAAGAAGCCCGACTTCATGAAGAACAGCATTGTTCCCGCTATCGCCAACCTGCGTCGTCTGGTCACCAAGAACCCCTTTGACCGCTATCCTTACTTGAACGAGATAATCAATGAACTGGTGAACCTGAAAGACTTCACCAGCGAGGAGAAGACTCTCACCGTGAGGGTAATGAGCTTTGCCTACAAGAAAGGCATACCACACGACCCCTCGGGCAACGGTGGCGGCTATGTGTTTGACTGCCGAGCACTGAACAACCCTGGAAAATATGACAAGTACAAGGCCTTCACCGGACTTGACGACAACGTGATAAAATTCTTGCAGAAGGAAAGCACCATCGACCAGTGGCTGGTGCACGTCTATGCGATGGTCGACGAGTCGGTAGAGCGCTACAAGAAGCGCAACTTCACCGACCTGATGGTGTGCTTCGGGTGCACCGGCGGCCAGCATCGCTCGGTCTATGCCGCTCAACACACGGCCGAGCACATCTACAAGAAATTCAACGTGCGCGTCGAGCTCACACACCGCGAGCAGAACGGCCACGACCGCACCTTCAATCCCATAGACGAATGAAAGCTATGATTTTTGCAGCCGGGCTTGGTACCCGGCTGCGTCCGTTGACTAACGACCGTCCCAAAGCTCTGGTGGAGATTGGTGGCAAAACCATGCTTGAGCGGGTGATCATGAAGCTCGCAGCGGCAGGCTTTGACGACATCACCATCAACATCCACCACTTTGGCGAGAAGATTATCGAATTTCTTGAGCGGAACAGCAATTTCGGACTCAACCTACACATCAGCGACGAACGCGACTTGCTGCTCGACACCGGCGGCGGCATTCTCAAGGCACGCCCATTCCTCGACGGAGACGAGCCTTTTCTGGTGCACAACGCCGACATCTTGACCGACATTGACCTGAACGCGATGTACAACAACCATGTTGAAAGCGGTGCCATGGCCACCCTGCTCGTCAAGGACCGCACGACCAGCCGCTACTTTGTGTTTGACGACGATTATCGCCTTCAGGGCTGGCTCAACAAGTCCACTGGCGAAACGCGGCCCGGCGGCTTCGTGCTCAGCGAGGGCATGCACGAGCTTGCCTTTGGCGGCATCCACGTGATTTCGCCCAGCATCTTTGAACCCCTCGAGAAGCACTCCCGTGGCGAGGCCAAATTCTCTATCACCCCCTTCTACGTTGACGAGTGCCCCACACATCTGATAAAAGGTTACGTTCAAACCAACGACTACACTTGGCTCGACGTGGGCAAGCCCGAAACCCTGCGCCAAGCCGAGGAGGTGGTGAGGCGCATGTAGCGGATGCTTCTCCCCCATCTCCCTAATCGACAAAAAAAGTCGGCATTGCGAGTGCGCGCATGCCGACTTTTGCATTTATCCTTTACTGAGAAGTGCCTACGAGCGTTTCGACAGGCGCCTTAGCCCTGGCTATCATCGGTTGTGCTTTTTGGTTCTTTCCAGCACAAGAGCTTGAGAATCGAGATAACAACGTTGGCCTTGGGATTCTCGGCAAAATAGATTGCACCGCCATTGGTCTTATCGGTCAAGCCCCAGTTGAATGTGCCCTCCATATTTTGGCCAATCTTAAGATAGCGCAAGAAAGTCACTACACATTTGTCCAAGTTATACTCAAACACCAACTGATCGTCGGCAGAATAGCGGGCCTCAAAGTCGACCATGCGCAGATAGAAAGCCTTGTCGGTCTCGCCCAGCGCAATACCCTGGTTGCCATGCTCATAATAGTACTCACCATCAAGATCCATGGGTTCCTGGCCGCGAGCGCTTGCCACATTCAGCACTTGGTCAATTATCATGCCTGGATTGTTGGTATGCATTGCCACAGCAAGGTTGAAGTCGGCGACCTGAGCACGTCCCATGCCCACCACGAGCGGTCCATCAATCGACGAAAAGATGTCTTTAAAATTCAAGCCACGGGTCAGGGCATTCGACTCAAGAAGCTCATAAAGGGTTTTCATCTGAGGCATTTGTGCCAGCTTGGAGCCATCGACCCTAAGGCCCAGATAGGTGTTAAGCTCATCACCAGGAACGAGCTGCAGCACGGTGGCTGCACTGTCGGCCTTGGCCAGGACCACATTATCAAAGAGCTGGCTGTAATGGCCATTCTTGTCGCAGATGAATTGTGTCTTCATCTTCGCAATTTCGCCGTCTTTCTTCGACATATCAAAGCTAATGGTGGCCGTCATTGCATTAATGCCGCTCTCGGCAAAGAGCTCGATGGCTTGAATGCCGCCCAGCAATGTGTTGACACGCGTTTCAGACTTGATGAGCGACCCTAAGTTCTTGACATTGATATAGGCATTCACATCGCCCTGCTTGTTGTCGATGACCTTAGCCACTTCTTTGTTGTCGAGAATGCTGGGCTTGCTCTTGTCGAGGATGTCGGCAGCGGCTTTAGCTCCGGCCTCGGGTGACACAGCATTGCTAAAGAGGCCAATGAGCAGCACATCGCCGTCGATGGCAAAACCATAGTCGAGGTATGAAGCATAGTTCACTCCGCCCACCTCTTTCATTTTCTCCGAAGCGATTTTCGAGACCATCTTTATGGCCTGCTCCTGATTGCTAAGCGGAATCAGAGCCACACACTTGTAGATTCCTGGCGACAGAAAGATATAATATCTGCTGCTGAAATCAAATCCCGATGTTGGCAGGTTGCCAACTACATCGGAGATGATATTTGGGTCGCCATCGTCGATAATCTTCTTCAACTCGTCGGGAATCTTCACTGTGCCCTCTTGAGCACTTTTCATGCCGCCTTTCTTCAGGATTGACGGCACATCAATGGCAACAACCCCCACAGCATCGTCGGGGACCATAGCCCGCAGGTTTTCGTCGGTAGATGAGCAGGAAACCATCATAGTTGCCGAAAGCAGCAACAATAAAAAATACTTAACCTTATTCATTGTTTTTAACTTTTTGTTTGCAAATGTAACACATTATTTACTTTAAACAAGTAATTTTATCCTTTATTTTGATGGTTGTTAATAAGTTTTCTAATAAAACTATTGCAGTGAAGTTGAAAAAGTACTATTTTTGAACACCAATTAAAACTTAATTATACCTAACAATAACCATTATTGTAATCATGAATGATATTTCGGAGATATTAAGAGCTCTACTCGACCAGTTTGCCAGCACAAGCGAAGTAGAACGCGAATTTGCCAACATGATGAACAATGACTCCCAGCTCAAGGAAGACTACGAATTGTGGTGCGACGAGCTGGGCTACGACAGAAAAACCGGCTATCAAGATTTCATCGACGAGCAGATGCGCGACCGTGATGAATTCTGGGAAAGCATGAGCGAATGAACATGGAGGTAACATCTACAGCAAGATAGAGTTCCCCCCTTATTTTTTTTACATAGACTAAAATTGATGACGCAAGACAAAACTCTCTCCACCCGTGTGGTGCCGGCCGAATGGGAGCCGCAAGACGCCATTGTTGTGGCATGGCCTCATCGCGACACCGACTGGGTTGACACTCTTGATGAGGCAGAAGAATGCTACAAGAAAATAGCTGCCGCCATCGTTAGCGAGATGCGACTGATAGTGGTCGCGCCTTCGGTTGAAGACGTGAAACCACAGCTTGGCGGCATCGATCACAGCGACAGAATTATATACCAACAGATAGAGACCAACGACACTTGGGCTCGAGACTTCGGACCCATCTCGGTCATTGACCATGGCGAGAGGGTGATGCTCGACTTCAAGTTCGACGCATGGGGCATGAAGTTTGCAGCATGCCACGACAATCTCATTTGTCGCAAATTGTGGCACAACGGCATTTTTGATGCCCGCCTTGAAAACTGCCAGGACTTTGTGCTCGAGGGTGGCTCTATCGAGAGCGATGGCCATGGCACGCTGTTGACCACCAGCAAGTGCCTGCTATCGCCCAACCGAAATGCCTGGCTTAGCAAAGATGAGATTGAGAAGGTGCTCAGCTCACGCCTGGGTGCCAAGAAGGTGCTCTGGGTTGAGAGCGGTGAGCTCGAGGGCGACGACACCGATGCACACATCGACACGCTTGCCCGCCTTGCTCCAGACAACACCATCCTCTATGTGAAATGCGACGACCGGCGCGACCCGCAGCACCACTCGCTCGCACGCATGGAGGAAGAACTCAGGGCCATGACCAATGCCCAGGGCGAGCCGTTCAATCTCGTTGCACTGCCCTGCCCCACTGCTATTCATGACGAGCAAGGCAACAGGCTGCCTGCCACCTATGCCAACTTCTTGATTACCGGCTCCCAGGTGCTTGTGCCCACCTATGGCCAGCCAGCCGCCGACGCTCAAGCCCTTGCCGCCATACAGAGTGTGTTCAGTTCACACCGTGTGGTGGGCATCGACTGCAACGCCCTCATCAAGCAGCATGGCTCGCTACACTGCGTTACCATGCAAATTCCCAAGAACTTCTTAAAAATATAATAAACTATGAAAATTGGCATTATACAACAAAGTAACACAAGCAACATTACCGATAACCGCAACCGCCTCGTCGAGAAGATAGGCCGCCTCGCAAAAGAAGGAGCCGAGCTCATTGTGCTTCAAGAGCTTCACGACTCGCTATACTTTTGTCAAGAGGAGAATGTAGAAAACTTCGAGCTTGCCACCGCCATACCGGGCGATGTCACCGCCATCTACAGCCAAGCGGCTAAAGACAACAATGTGGTGATAGTCACATCAATGTTTGAGCGCAGGGCCGCAGGGCTATATCACAACACAGCGGTAGTCTTTGACAAAGACGGCTCCATGGCTGGCAAATATCGCAAGATGCACATCCCCGACGACCCCGCCTACTACGAGAAATTCTACTTCACCCCTGGCGACTTGGGATTCCAGCCCATTGATACCAGCGTGGGACGATTAGGAGTGCTCGTGTGCTGGGACCAGTGGTACCCCGAGGCAGCACGACTTATGGCTCTGCGCGGAGCTCAAATTCTGATCTATCCCACAGCCATTGGCTTTGAGAGCAGCGATAACGAAAACGAGAAGATGCGTCAGCTCAACGCTTGGATGACCGTGCAACTGGGTCATGCCGTTGCCAACGGCCTGCCTGTAGTCACCGTCAATCGTGTGGGCCACGAAGAAGATCCCAGCGGCCAAACCCGTGGCATCGAGTTCTGGGGCAGCAGCTTCGTTGCGGGCCAGCAAGGCGAGATACTGCACTGCGCATCGAGCAACGAGGAAGAAGAGCAAATTATCGACGTGAAGCTCGACCGCACCGAGCGCGTGCGACGCTGGTGGCCATTCTTGCGCGACCGGCGCATCGACCACTACCAGGGCCTCGACCAGCGCTACCTTGATTAGAGCGCACGTCGCACTCTGCACTTAGCCCTCGGTTGATTATTTACCCACGGCCAGCCCTGTGGCGTCGACCTTACCAGTACCTGTCACACTTTGATTATGCTCCCTGGCGTTACCCTTGAGGATGATGTTGCCAGTTCCGGTTATTTCGCTCTCCACCTTACCGGCATTGAGCATAGCATAGTTAACGTCGCCAGTACCAGTGACTTTAGTTTTTAGTCGCTCGGTCTTGACATCGGCAATCTTCACATTGCCCGAACCCGTAAGCTCCACCTCAAGGTTGGTGCAAGTGGTGGAGGCCGTGATATCAATTAGTCCAGAGCCCGTGAGGTCGATATCGAGGAGTGTTGTCTTGATGGGGCCACTTGTTGTGAAACTGCCAGCTCCAGCCAGCTCAATGCCCTTGATTGATGGCGAGATAACATAGACCTTCACGTCGCTTGCCGAAAAATTGGTTCCTACCCCCACAAGCTCTTCTTTTGTGCTAATGGTCAACTCCTTGCTATCGACCATAGTAATCACTTTATCTTTCAACTCTTGTGGGGCTTCGATTCTCACTGCGCATTTATCGCCCTGAGAATAAATCACCTGGAAAGCTCCAGCCACTTTTATCTCGTTGAACTGCCGCAGCGATTTATCGCCCTGAGTTGGAGCACCTTGAGATGAGGTCCCTGCACCATTTCCGGTATTGCTGCAAGAGCCAGCAGACAGCAGTGCTATTCCGGCAATAATAAAAGTAAAAATTTTTTTCATAATGCTATTTTTAGATTTACAAGTTTTCTAATCGGTTGTGAGCTTGCGGTAACGCACCCGGGTGGGTTCTTCCTTGCCCAGACGCTTGAGTTTGTTCTCTTCGTACTCTGAGTAAGAGCCCTCGAAGAAGAAGACATTGCTGTCGCCCTCAAAGGCAAGGATATGGGTGCAGATGCGGTCAAGGAACCAGCGGTCGTGGCTGATGACTACGGCGCATCCGGCAAAATCGTCGAGACCCTCCTCAAGAGCCCGCAGCGTGTTGACATCAATATCGTTGGTGGGCTCATCAAGCAATAGCACGTTGCCTTCCTCCTTGAGAGCGAGAGCCAGCTGCAAGCGGTTGCGTTCACCGCCACTGAGCACGCCACACTTCTTCTGCTGGTCGACACCCGAGAAATTGAACCGAGACAGATAGGCCCTTGCATTCACATCGCGTCCTCCCATTCTGAGCAGTTCCACACCTCCCGAAATCACCTCGTAGACAGTCTTGTCGGGGTCGATGCTTGTGTGCTGCTGGTCGACGTAGACGGCCTTTACCGTCTCGCCCACCTCAAATGTGCCACTATCAGGCTTCTCCAGTCCCATAATCAAACGGAAAAGAGTTGTCTTTCCAGCACCATTGGGACCTATCACTCCCACGATGCCGTTTGGTGGCAACATGAAGTTAAGGTCGTCGAATAGAAGCTTGTCGCCAAATGCCTTAGCCACATGTTGCGCCTCTATCACCTTGTTGCCCAGTCGAGGTCCGTTGGGAATAAAGATTTCCAGTTTCTCCTCCTTTTCCTTCACCGTCTCGTTCAGCAGCTTGTCATAGCTGTTCAAGCGCGCCTTGCCCTTTGCCTGGCGAGCCTTTGGAGCCATGCGCACCCACTCCAGCTCGCGCTGCAGCGTCTTGCGACGCTTGCTCTCGGTTTTCTCTTCCTGTGCCAGTCGCTGTGTTTTCTGCTCGAGCCAGCTGCTGTAGTTGCCCCGCCAGGGAATTCCCTCGCCTCGGTCGAGCTCAAGAATCCACCCTGCCACATGGTCGAGGAAGTAGCGGTCGTGAGTGACGGCAATCACTGTTCCCTCATATTGCTGCAAGTGCTGCTCGAGCCAGTCGATTGATTCGGCATCGAGGTGGTTAGTGGGCTCATCGAGTAGCAACACGTCGGGTTTCTGAAGCAACAACCGGCACAGTGCCACTCGTCGTCGCTCGCCACCGCTCAAGTGCTCAGTGAGCTGGTCGCCTTCAGGACATCGCAGAGCGTCCATAGCCCTCTCAAGCCTCGAGTCAAGGTTCCAAGCGTCGGTAGCGTCAATCACGTCTTGCAGCTGTGCCTGGCGTGCAAAGAGTTCGTTCATCTTGTCTTCATTCTCGTAGTACTCAGGCAAGCCAAACTTTTGATTAATTTCTTCATATTCCTTGAGTGCGTCCACCACATGCTGCACACCTTCCTGCACCACCTGTTTAACAGTTTTGGTGGGGTCGAGCTGCGGGTCTTGCGGCAGATAGCCCACGCTGTAGCCCGGCGCGAAAACCACCTCGCCCTGATATTTAGTCTCAATACCGGCAATAATTTTCATCAGAGTAGACTTTCCGGCTCCATTGAGGCCAATAATTCCAATCTTAGCTCCATAGAAGAAAGAGAGGTAAATGTTCTTGAGTATCTGCTTCTGGTTTTGCTCAATGGTTTTGCTCACTCCCACCATCGAGAAGATGATTTTCTTGTCGTCGACTGTTGCCATAGTTATATGATTATGTGTTAAGTGTGTTGTATACAATTGTTAATCAATGGTGATTGTGTCGCCATCTACCATGATTTTCATGCCGTCGTGGGCGAGTTCCACACCATGAGGCAGAGTTTTTGACACTTGAGTGTGCAGCCCAATGTCATGACTCATGTGAATGAGTACCGCCCTGCATGGCTTCACCTGCCCAATGATTTCAAGCGCTTGGCCAAGCGAGAGGTGCGAGAGGTGCTCCTCGATGCGCAATGCATTGATCACGAGCAACGGCACACCCTTTAATTTCTCGATTTGCTCACTACCTATGGTTTTGCAATCGGTGATATAAGCCAGTGGCCCCATTTTGAAGCCGAGGATGGGCAGACGATAATGCAGCACCGGTATGGGCTCTACAGTGATGCCGGCGCAATCGAAGCTGTCGTGATCGTTAATTTTCACCAAATTGAAATGTGGCACTCCAGGATAGGGATGCTCGGCAAAGCAGTACGACAAGCGCTGCCTTAAGGCCTGTACCACATCGCCACGGGCAAAAATGGGCAGGCGGTCGTAGCCCCTTAGTTCTTCAAGTCCTCCTATGTGGTCGTAGTGGATGTGAGTGATAAGCAAAGCATCGAGATGGGCATTTCCTGTCGAGAGAATCTGCTGCCGGAAGTCGGGTCCGCAATCGATGAGAATTCGCTTGCCCTTGAACTCCACGATTGCCGACTGCCTGAGCCTGTGGTCCCACGGGTGGGTAGAGCGGCACACTTGGCACTGGCACCCTATTTGCGGCACACCTGTGCTGGTTCCACTTCCCAAAATTGTTATGCTTAGTGTGTCGTTATTCATAGCGCAAATCTCTCAATCTTTCCACATCAAAAATGATTTCATCCACAAAGTTAATGTTTTGTGTTGTAAAATGGAATTATTTTATTGTTTTTTTAGTTTTGAAATCGAAATATAGCCATTCAGCTATTGCGATGCCAAGAGAAAAAGCAGTTGCAAATGCCTCAATTTCGCGGTAAACCACCGCCAATACTGCCAATATCAAATATTTTTCAAAAAAACATTCCAATTAAAGCGATAAAACAAAAAATTATGCTTATCTTTGCTTTTTAATAATCATTATTTTGAAATACAAACCACTAAACGCTATAGACATGTCTAAAAAATTCATACCCGATTCCGAGATGATCATCAACGACGATGGTTCAATCTTCCACATCCATCTCAAACCTGAACAGCTCGCCGATAACATAATCATCTGCGGCGACCCTGGTAGGGTGAACATGATAGCATCCTACTTCGACACTCAGGACTTTGAAGTCTCGAGCCGTGAGTTCCACACCATTGGCGGCACCTACAAGGGAAAGCCCATCATGGCACTCTCGCACGGCATTGGTGGCGACAACATCGACATCGTCATCACTGAGCTCGATGCACTGGCCAACGTCGACTTCGCTACACGCACCGTCAAGGACGAGCACCGCACCCTCAACATCGTGCGCATTGGCACCAGTGGCGGCCTCCAGCCCTTCGTGCCCGTTGGAACTCCCGTGATTGCAGCCAAGGCACTGGGTTTTGACGGAGTCATGAACTACTACGCCGGCCGCAACGAGGCTTGCGATTTGGAGATGGAGCGCCAGTTCTGCGACTTTGTGAAGTGGAACCCATTGTTCTGCAAGCCCTACATTGTTGAGGCCGACCCAGAACTCGTTGAGAAAATTGGTCGCGACGACATGGTGCGAGGCTACACAATCTCGGCCGTGGGCTTCTACGGTCCTCAAGGGCGCGAAGTGCGCCTGCCTCTTGCCGAGCCAGAGCTCAACAAGCGCATCGAGGCCTTTGAGTACGACGGCGGCCACATCACCAACTACGAGATGGAAGGCGCTGCCCTGCAAGGCCTCGCCAAGCTCATGGGCCATCGTGCCATCACAGTGTGCTCAATCATTGCCAACCGTGTGGCCACCGAGGCCAACCCCAACTACAAGACGGCCGTCAACGACCTGGTCAAGACTGTCATCGAGCGCCTAATGGCCGATTAATTGCAATCATCAGTTATATAATCATATAACATTAAAGAGGGAGGGCCGTGATGGTTCTCCCTCTTCAGTTTTTTACTATCGCGATGGGCATCGTCTACTTGATTACAAAGTTATTAGTGTCCGATTAGAATTTTAAAATCTTATGCTATCGATTGATAGTCAATGCAATAATGTCAGAAACAAAACGTGGGGCGCTTCGCGCTAATATTCCTTTAATTTTAGCACTATCGGTGCAATAATCTTAAGCCCGAAAGGCGGCCCCTCGACCCCCTTGTTATATCGGACACTAATGATAAAGTATCCTAACATCCCACAGCGCCACAGGCTGACCTCCGTAGGGAAACATAGTTACAAAAAATGCACCCCGAACGTGGGGTGCATTTTTTTAAAATTTGGCAGTTAAGGTCAATTACTTGATGATAACTTTCTTGCCATTGTGGATGTAGATGCCAGGAGTAGTGGGCATGCCATTGAACTTAACACCGAGCAGGTTGTAGTAAGCGTTGTCGGCATTAACGTCGGCACCTACAGTGCTGATAGCAGTAGGAGCAGTTCTGGTAACTACGATGTAGTCAGGATTGCTTCTGTTCCAAACGAGGTTGATGTGATAGATGCCATCCTCAGTTACGCGGAAGTTAGCACCATCAAGAAGAGTAAGGTTGTGGCTGTAGTACTCAGGAACAATCAGGAAGTAGCCAACCTGGTTGTCGTCAACGCCACCAAGCCAAGTCCAAGTGCCATCCTCGTTAGCGGTGATGATCTTGAACTCATCGCCAGCCTCGAGAGCTACCTCAGCTCTGTTCTCCTCGTCGAATGCTACGCGGCCACCCTCAGCGGTCTGGTTCCAGCCGTTGAAAGAACCTACTACCCAAGTACCCTCGGCAACCTCCTCGCCACCTTCAGTAAGAGTGGTGAAGATTGTGCTCTCGGTCCAGTCGGTGTACTTGTCGCCATCCTCGTTGTAGGCCATAACCTGAGCCTCATAGGTAGTCTCGGGAACGAGACCCTCGAGGGTGTAAGGATTAGCTACGTCCTCAACAACGGTCCACTCGGGAAGGTCGGCAGGATTAACGCCACCAGGAACGTCGATAGTGATGTCGTCAACAAAGATGCGCATCATGTCGCTGCTGTCATAGTGACGGAAAGCGATAACGCCCGAGCCCTCATACTCGCTCAGGTCAATCTCAAACTCCTCGGGAGTAGTGCCTGGCTGGATGAAGTCGCTGATAGCAACGAAATCATCGATGGTCTGCCAATCGGCAGGAGCATAGTAAACCATGATCTTGTCGAGATAGCTTGCACTGGAGTTCCAAGTCTTGAAGGTGAGTGTGCCACCCATGCCAACCTCGGGAGTGATCAGCCAGTTGTCGGGAGTGAGAACAGCGTAGTCCCAGCTTGCGCTACCGAAGCAGGCGTCGGTCTGAGTGTCGTCGCTGTAATAGAGGCCCCAGTTGTTGCCATCGCCATCGGCATCATAAACCTGCCATCCCTCAATCTCGGTCTCATAGCCAGGAATTGGGAAAGTCCAGCTTGGGCTGAGCAATGATGGGTCGGTGTAAGGACGCCAGCGCAGGTTCCAAGTGCCATTGTTCTCGCCAGCAACCCAAGCGAGCTCGGCGCTGGTGGCAGCAGGAGTAGCAGTAAGCTCGGTAGGCATACCGGGCTCTGGGCTTACGTAACCGCTGGGGTTGAAAGTGATGTCGTCAACGTTGAGCATGAACATGTCGGTAACGTTGTGGTGAACGATAGCGAAACGTCCAGTCTGTCCGTCGTAGGCGCTCAGGTCATACTCATAGAGAACATACTCCGAAGTCGAAGTCTTGTCGGTGCCAACTTGAGTCCAGTTCTCACCGTCAACAGTTACGTACACGCCAAATACCTCGGCAGCATAGCCTGAATCCTGACCCATAGCCCAGAAGCTAAGGAATCCACCCAGAGTTACCTCGGGCGAGATGAGCCAGTTGTCGGGGGTAACAGCTGTGCCACCACCCTGGCCGTCGTTAACATAGCTGGCCGACGAGATAACTCCGAGACCCTCGTGGGTGCTCATTTGGCCGCTTGTAACGCCGTCGTTGTTGTAGTACTGCCAGTTGTAGCCGTCACCGTCGCGATCCTCGGCAGTGAATGGGCTCAGGCCTGCGGTAGCATCCTCGAAGTCCCATACCATGGTTTCACCCTCGGCCTTGGGCATGCCCAGCATCTGAGCATTTGCACTTGGCTTAAGAGCAACTGGCATAGCAGCACCACGCTTTGCGATGGTAACCTCTTTGCTAGTGTTGTTAATCACTTTAACATCCTTTTTAATGCCTGAATTAGCACTAACGGTCATTGGCACGATAAGGCATGCCAACAACACTGATAAGGTAGTCTTTTTCATAAAAGAATAAGTTAAATTAAACATAAAGTTAACTAATACGCTGGCAAATTTACTATAAAAACTGATAATTACCAAAAAAAAGGGTATTAATCTCCTTAAAAAAA
The DNA here is from genome assembly GCA_946186575.1 of uncultured Prevotellaceae bacterium. Classification (GTDB taxonomy): domain Bacteria; phylum Bacteroidota; class Bacteroidia; order Bacteroidales; family Muribaculaceae; genus Sodaliphilus. The sequence goes on along the minus strand of CAMHNO010000017.1, from coordinate 28,842 downwards.
TAATATCACACATTCAAAAAAACTGCCAGCGGTGCATGCTATTGCACCACTGACAGGATGTTTTCTTACTGATTCTTTTTTTAATCAGTTAGCAATAAAGCCATCGATAGCAGGGTTCATAATACCCGTTGCAGAGAAAGCTCTTGCAAATTGCTTGATAAAATTGATTGTGGAGTTTTTGGGTCCACGCTCAACCTGTTCTTCTTGTGTTTCTAATTTAAAATCTTCGGAGTAATTTTCTTGCATAGGCAGCCTTTCTTTAAATGTTACATTATTATAACGAACCTAACCGCCTATTATTATTCAGAATAGATATAAAATCAAGCAAAAAGTTATTAACAAGGCATCTTAATCACAACTTGCGAGGGGCAATCTGGAGAGAGGCATCAAGGAAAAGCAAGATTTTTCTTGCGGAAGAGTTCTTTATCGAGCCTGTGCAAGCCACAACTATCAAGGGGCATGAGCTCGTTGTGGTCGTTAATGTAGAGACGGCGATGCCGCACGAAGCTGTCGCTCGCGAGCGACAATGCCAAGTTCTTGAACGGCGAGTCGATGCCGCTCAGGTCGAGCAATGTGTGAAAGACGACCATGTTGGTCGAGACTGGAATGGCAGCATGCTCCTTGAGCTGCGAGACGGCATCAGGGTGCTGCTGGGCAAAACCCTGCGAAGTCCACACCAGCAGGGGCACTCTCAACTGGAAATAGGTGGGCTGTGGCGAGGCGTGAAGGAAGCGCTGCCGGCTGTCGTCGAAGATGTCTTCGCCATGGTCGCTGGTGAAGACCACAGCACTGCTCACGTTCTTGCTGCGCACCTTGCCGATAATGGTCGAAAGCACCTTGTAGGTGTTGCGGATGGAGTTGTCGTAGGCATTAATCAGCTCCCGGCGGTAGATGTTCTCGGCCGAGATCACATTGTCGGGCTTGAAAAAAGCCTCATTCTTAGGATATCGGTCTTTATAGTTGAAGTGTGAGCCATACATGTGCACCACAATAAAGAGCTTGCCGCCGTCGTAGCGATCGAGGCACTGCTCCACACAGTCGACGAGCTGGTCGTCATAGTTGTTGCCCATGAGCGAGACACTGTCTTTCAAGAATTTCACCTCTTGCGCCTCGCTGCCAAAGGCATCGATAAACGAGTGATTGCGCTGCTGGTTGCTGTAGAATGCAGTCTTGTAGCCCGCCTCGTTGAATGCCGAGATGATACCTTTGCGGTAGTAGAGGCTGTCGTAGTGCTCACTGCCGGCGCTCGACATTAGGGTGGGCACACTCTTGTGTGTGGTGTTAGACATCGTGAGGGCATCGCGGTAGACAACGAGCCCGGCAATGGTGTCGGCACCAGGATTAGTGTCGCGGTTGTAACCGTAGAGGCTCCAGTTGTCGGCACGCGAGGTCTCGCCAATGACGAGGACGTAGATTTCGGGAACCGAATCGGGTCTGGTGGCTGTGGCATGGTAGGAGAAGTCGCGTGACGACTCTTGATAACCAGCCTGCTTGATAGCGCGCTGGATTGCAAGGCCCATATTGTAGGTGCCATTGATGGGAAAGATATCGTTTTGCACCTTAAATGTGCGCTCGGCAAAGACGTTGACAATCATGAGCACCAGCCCAATCGCAAGCAGTGGAACAGACCACCGGCGCTGCGTCTTGCGAAAGGCAGCCGCAAGCACATTTTTAGTACGCAGCGAGACAATCGACATGGCAATGCCAAAGCCATAGAACCCAATGACAAAGATGACCACCACGAGCAGGTTCGACAGCAGTTCGGTTGCCTCGCCAGGATTGGTGGTTAGCACGTTGAGAAACATGTCGACTGCAATGGGCGAACCGCCATAAAGCTTGAGCAGAACGATCTGGAAAGCGTCGACAAACATAAACCAGAACAGCCACCAGAACATCTTGCCCGGCTTTTTTGCCCAAGTAAAAGCCCAGGCATAGAAGCCCAGCGGCATGACAATCTGGACAATACGGGTGAGCATCGATGTAGCCTCGGTGAAGAACATCAAGCAATTGGGCAAGATGGCCATTATCACAAAGAGCCAGTAGATGCAAGGCTGATGGGTGAATATGTACTTAAAACGCTTCATTGATTCCAAAGATAAAGGCTTTCTCCCCAGCGCGACCAAAACCCATGTCGAGCCTGATGTTGACATGCTTGCGGAATGCCCACCGCAACCCCACACCCACATTGGGCAGGAAGTGCATCGACCGGCTGTCATGGAACACCGTGCCGCCACCAAGCCATACCACAGCTCCAAGCCATCGCCACAAGCGCTGCCGCAGCTCGATAGTGGCGTTCATCATGTGCTTGTCGCGGTAGCGACCATGATAGTAGCCTCGCATGTTGTTAGAGTCGCCCCACAGGGCCATCGTAGCCCACGAGGGTGTGCCATAGTTAAACAATGCGCGCAGGTCGGCCGCGATGATTGCGCCGCGCCACGCTTTTTTATATATCGAGAAGCGGAGGTTGGTTCGGGTGAATCCATTGTCTCCGTTCCACAAGAATCTTGGGAAGAACACCTGGCTCGCATGCACATAAATACCACGGGTGGGCTCGGTGATAAAGTCGCGTGTGTCGTAGTCCACAGTGAGTCCCACGCCATAGCTGCGCTGGTGGAGCCCATGTCCGTCGAGCAACTCGGGCATGTCGATGGAGTCGGCCTTGTTGTACTCCCAGTGCAGATAGGGTCCTACATAAAGGCCGGGCACGAGCCTAAACAGGAAATCGGTGCTGAACTCCACCCTGAACTGCTTCATGCGCGTCTTGTTGTTGTCGTTCTTGCCATTGTGATAACCTATGCCCCAATAGTAGAGCGGCATGTACTCGACCTTGAGCAGTGAGTTGGCGCGATACTTGTCGGCGGCAAGTATCATATTATTCTGCACCTCGGCAATCCAGAACTTTGCCGTCGACACATCACCCTTGACCGAGAGGTTAGATGGCGGCAATGGCGAGTAGCACCCTGGCATGCGGTAGCCATAGTTGGCAACGACTCCCACACCAAACTTGGTGGTGGTGTCGAAGTGCGGCCCTCCAATCACGCTGAGCCCGGTGGCTGCTTCCTCGTCGGGAGCATCGAGGTCGCCGGCAATGTAGCCAAGCACCTTTTTGAAAAATCCAGGCTTTGGTGCCACGGTGTCGGGCTGTTCCACACCCGCTGCTGCGCTGGCAGCAACGGCTGTGACTATCATTATTATAGACAGGAAATATCTCACTTCAGGTTTAGTTCTCGTTTTTTTAAGGCGCAAAGTTAATAATATTTTCCAAAAAAGCCAGTCATAGTTTGCAACAAATGTGTAATTTTGCAGTCGCCAAAAAAAATTTAGTAGAAACAAATGAACAATATATATTTGCAACTATGGCTCACGTTCATGAAGATAGGCGCATTCACCTTTGGCGGTGGCTGGGCCATGATTTCGATTATTGAGCGTGAGATAGTTGACAATCACAAATGGATTGCCAAGGATGAGTTTCTCGACCTGCTCGCAATAGCTCAGGCCATGCCTGGCATCTTGGCAGTGAACATCTCGGTGGTAGTGGGCGACCGCCTGCGTGGGGTGAAAGGCAGCATCGCAGCAGCCGTGGGCACGATATTGCCGTCGTTTGTCATCATCCTCGCCATTGCCATGTTTCTCACGCCCGACACCATCAAGAACAACGATGCGCTCTCGCGCATCTTCAAGGGCATCAGGCCTGCTGTGGTGGCGCTTATCATCGCACCGGTCATCACCACTGCCCGCGCTGCAAAGATTGGGTGGAAAACCATCATCATCCCCGTGGCAGTGGCACTGCTCATCTACTCCAAGCTCCCGGTTGTGTCTAATCCCATATTATATATAATAATAGGTGCAGTGGGTGGCTACATATACTATAGCCATGCCGTGCTCAAGCACAGGAAGGAGGAGGACGAGAAATGAGCATCTACTTGCGACTCATCTGGGCCTACCTCAAGATTGGACTCTTTGGCTTTGGCGGCGGCTATGCCATGCTATCGCTGGTGCAGAACATTATTGTGGAAAACGGATGGCTCAGCAGCCAAATGTTTACCGACATCGTCGCCATCTCGCAGATGACGCCAGGCCCCATAGGCATCAACAGTGCCACCTACATCGGATACGTGACAACTGGCAGCGTCGTTGGCTCACTGCTCGCCACCTTTGCTGTGGTGCTCCCCCCCTATCTGCTCACACTCTATGCCAGCCACTTCATCACTAATCATCACGACAACGCCATCATCAAGGGCGCCTTCATGGGGCTCAGACCCGTGGTGGTGGGCCTAATAGCCAGCGCTGCCCTGCTGCTGATGAATCAGGACAACTTTGGCACCGAATCTACCCATCAGGTAATCTCGGTTATCATTTGCATTGCCTCGTTCTGCGTGGTCTATTTTACTAAAATTCACCCCATTGTGGTAATAATCTTAGCTGGAATTGCCGGTTATTTTATATTTTGACTATGACTTACAAAGAAGCTACCGAATATCTCTTCAGCCAGATTCCCGCCTTCGAGCGACAGGGAGCAAGTGGCTACAAGCCAGGGCTGGGCACAGCCATCGCCCTCGACAACTGGCTGGGTAATCCTCATCGTGCCTACCGCTGCATCCATGTGGCCGGGACCAACGGCAAAGGCTCGGTCAGCAACCTGATTGCCGCCACACTGCAGGCTGCGGGCTACCGTGTGGGGCTGTTCACCTCGCCTCACCTTGTCGACTTTCGCGAGCGCATCCGCGTCGATGGCCAGATGATTGCCAAGCGCACCGTGAGCCGCTTTGTTGAGCGATGGCTGCAGAGCGGGCTGGGGTGTGAGCCTTCGTTTTTTGAGCTGACCACCGCTTTGGCTTTTGAGCATTTCAAGAAGCAGCAAGTGGACTTCGCCGTGATTGAAGTGGGCTTGGGCGGCAGGCTTGACTGCAGCAACATCATCACGCCCATGCTCAGCGTGATAACCAACATCTCGATCGACCACACACAGTTCTTGGGCAACACTCTCGCCCAAATTGCCAGCGAAAAAGCTGGCATCATCAAGGATGAAGTGCCCGTGGTGGTAGGCGACGCCTCGCAGCCTGAGGTGCGCAAAGTAATGGAAGAGACAGCACTTGCACACCACTCCCCTATCATCATCGCCAACGACTCGCCATTAGTGATGGGTTCGGTGAAAAACACCGATGGAGGCTTTTCAATCTTCGCTACAGGCTACGACGACACTCTCGTTTGCCAACTTGGCGGAGACTATCAAGTGGCCAATGTCAACACTGTGCTACATGCTATTGAGATATTGAAAAAGAGTGGCGTGAAAATCAGGAAAACGGCTGTGAAAAATGCTTTGGCACATGTGTGCCAACTCACAGGCTTCATGGGCCGCTGGATGGTGATTGGCAAGAAGCCCACAGTGATTTGTGATGCCGGCCACAATGCCGGAGCGTGGAAAATTCAATCTAAGCAATTGCAAGAACTGGAATGTGACAAACTGCACATGGTGCTCGGCTTCTCGGCCGACAAAGACATCAACACTGTGCTCGGCATGATGCCTAAAGATGCCATTTACTATTTCACACAAGCTCAGTCGGCACGCTCTCTCAAAGCCGAAGCGCTGCGAGCCCTGGGAGCCGAGCATGGGTTGAAAGGTGAGGCCTATCCCGTTGCGCTCAACGCCTACCAAGCTGCAATGAGAGCAGCCAAGCCAAACGACGCAGTGTTCGTTGGTGGCAGCTTCTATGTCCTTGGGGATTTGTTTAAACAGTTGAAAAAGTAAAAAAGCAGTGGAGCTGTAAGCCGGGTTATGTGGTCGGTTCCAACTCGTGGAGCCGCCGCTTGTCATTTATCTGTCTGACGTGTTGCCACGCCAGTATAGCAGTCTACCCCCCGCCAATAGACGAGCAGCCCTGACGGTATACTTGACCTTGCAACTCGCAGGTGGTGCGGCGCGCCATGTCGCCGTGGCGCCCGGTGGGCTCTTACCCCGCCTTTTCACCCTTACCACCATGAGTGGTGGCGGTTATTTTTCTGTCACCTTAACCCTGAGGTCGCCCCCAGCTTCCCGTTAAGAAATGCGATGCTCTGTGTTGCCCGGACTTTCCTCTCATGCTCACTGTTGGCATGAGCGACAAGCCACTCCACTGCATTTACCGCCTGCAAAGGTACAAAAAAGTTTGGAGACTGCACACTTTTTTGCACAATCTCCAAATATATAATGAATTTAGAACTTGTTTTTTACTTCACCAGCTTGGTGACGGTGCGGGTGCCGTCGTCAAAGTGAGTCACCACAATGTTGACACCCCTGAATGGAGTGGTGCTCTGCACGCCCAGGGTGTTGATGTAGGTCACATTTGTCACTTGCTTGGCGGCATTTACATTGCTCACACCAGTCACTACCGATGCCGAAACTGGCATGATGGTATAGTTGGTGTAGTAGTCGGGGTCGGTGGTGTCGACCTTGAGCGATGGCATTTTCTTCATTTTCATCACAGGAGCCTTACGCAGCTTGGTAGGGGCATAGTAAGTAACGTCGCTGTCCCACTCCTCGTTAATCTTGAACACGCTCATCATGTCGTAGCGCTCACCCTCAACGAGTGTGCTTTGCAGCTCGGGATTGAGACTGAAGTCGAGTCGCACCTGCACGGTATCTTGAGCACTGCACAGATAAGGCTCACCGCCAATCAGCTTGTAGCGGCCTGTGGCTTCACCAAGTTCGTTGCCAAATGCCTGAATCTTGCCGTAGGTCAAGTTATAGCTATAGGTGTGATAGTTAGTGAAATCAGGGTCGTTGATGCCAGTGGGAGTAGAACCCAGAATCATGCGGGGATTGGTCTCAACGTCCACCACTTCGCCCTTAACTGTGTTTGGCGCAAGCACTTGCATGCCCAGAATAGTGTTGTAGAGCTCGGCATTGTCGCCGCAGTCGAGAGCAATCCAGGTGGGATACCAGTCTTGGTACCAGGTGTAGCCCCACTCGGCATAGGTGTCGACCAAGATTTGCTCGGCATTGTCGGTAACCAGAATTTGGTTGTCGACCAATGGCATCACCACGTAGAGCGAGTCGGCAATCTTCATGTTGCCCTGCAAGCCATCGTATGTTACCTTCCACAGTCTTGTTCCGGGAGCTTCCTCAATCATGATTGGGTAAAGCTGATAGTTGTTATTGTAGATGGTCACCATGCCATCGATGTTATATTTCTCGGTAGGGTCAATGGTGGGATAATCGATGCCAAACTTGTTGTAGCCAGCCATGGTCACGGTGATGGCATTGCCGTTCTCATCCTCTTCGTTGCTGGTGATAGTGAAGTTGCCGCTTGCATCAATGTCGCTAAGAGTGATGCCGTTGAACTTCACGCGCATGTTCTCATAGTGGTCAGGCTCGATGTAACTCATGTAGCCAGTCATGTTGAAGGGCTCAGTGTACATGTCCTGAACCATGCCAGTGGCATTGTTGAAGTGGGTGGGATCGGTAACCTCAACAAGGCCCTTGTAGGTAGTCTTCACTCCAGTCCATCCAGCGGGTACAATGGCTCCAATCTGATAGGTGCGGCCCACGTTGCCATAGACCATTGTGGCATAGGCATAGCCCTCGGCATCGAGCTGCATAAGCCACAAGTAGTTTTGCCACTGATATTGCACAAAGGCTTCGGTGGTGAACTGGAACTCGGTGCCGTCGTCGAGTGCCTCAATGTTGGCGAGCGAGTCGAGCTTGGTGATATTGGGGTCAACTGGGTCGGGGTCATCGCCAGGCCCGTCGGTGGGAGGCTCGGTGCTGGTGGTCACCACTATCGAGGCGATTTGGGCATTCTTGGTAGTGGTGTGGCTGAATGTCACGCTCGCTGCGCTACCTGTCCAAGTGCCTACGTTACCAGCAACCGTGTAATTGCCCACGTTAGCTAAGAGGTCAAAATTAGATGTGTTGGCCGCGTTGATAGTCACTCCGGTGATGCTGCCGCTCTCCACTGCCAGAGTGATGCTACCACCCACATAGATGCGCAGCGTGTAGCTGCCCTGCGAGTTCCACACGCGGGTCTCGGTCGAGCCATCGACTGCCGTGAGGCCCACGCCATCCACTGTAATTGTTCCCACATCGGTGAGGTTCACACCACTGCTCTGTGCTGGAGCATTAATGCCCATGGCTTGCAGTCCCTCGACCGACGCGAAGTCGAAAGTCACTTCACCTGCCCATGCCGCAATGGTCATGAGCGTCATCATTGTCGCAAAAAGAAATTTTCTCATAGTCTTGTTGTTACTTTGTTATTTGATTTAGAATGCTTTAAAGCTCATATCAAGCGACTTGACGCTGTGGGTCAAGGCTCCCACCGAGATGTAGTCGACACCACACTCGCCATAGGCGCGCAAGGTGTCGATGGTGATGCCGCCACTCGACTCGGTCTCGACCCGACCATCGACGATTTTCACTGCCTCGCGAGTGAGCTCGGGAGTGAAATTGTCGAACATCACGCGGTCTACTCCACCTGCGGCAAGTGCCTGGCGAAGCTCGTCGAGGTTGCGCACCTCAATCTCAATCTTTAGATTCTTGTTGTTCTCTTTGCACCAGCGCTTTGCTCCCTCGATGGCAGCAGTGATGCCTCCGGCGAAGTCCACGTGGTTGTCCTTTAAGAGAATCATGTCGAATAGGCCAATGCGGTGGTTGCAACCGCCGCCAATCTTCACGGCTTCCTTCTCCATGATGCGCATGCCGGGAGTGGTCTTGCGAGTGTCGAGCACCTTAGTGTGCAAACCCTCGAGTTCCTTCTGGTAGCGAGCAGTGACGGTGGCGATGCCGCTCATGCGCTGCATTATGTTGAGCATGAGGCGCTCGGTCTGCAGCAGCGACTGCACCTTGCCTTCGACAATGAAGGCGATGTCGCCTGGCTTGACGTGCGCGCCATCCTCGATGTAAGTTGTCATCTTGAGCTCGGGGTCAAATTTCTCAAAAACTCTCTTTGCCATCTCCACACCAGCAAGGATTCCTTCGTCCTTGATTATCAAGCGTGAACGCCCCATCTCGTCGGCAGGAATGCTGCACAATGTGGTTGCGTCGCCGTCGCCTATATCCTCGGCAAAAGCAAGGTCGATTAACTCATCAATCAGTTCGTCTCTTGTTTTCATAGCTGTAAGTATTATTAATGTGCCACAAAGTTACAACTTTTTCTCCAGAAAACGATAGTTGTGAGTTTTTTAGTTATTAGTTTAATGTCATCAGCGACATTTCTCTGCCCCTCTACTCATAATATCTTCTTCACATGAAGTAGTGAACAACGAAACAGCAAATAATGAAAGTAATAATAGGACATAGTTTTTTCATCATTTCGTTTGTTTTTAACCCTAATCATCGGTCATTAGGATTTATGACAGAAAAGACCATAAAAAACAACCTGTCGTCGGCCTAATGACCGATTTGGGTTTAAGAGTTAATATTATTTCTTCGTAATCTTCTTCACAGCGTGGATGAGCTCGCCCGATTGGGTAACACCCTCGACGGTAATAGTATAGTTAGTGTTGGGTACATCATTGGTGTAGAAGTTGAAGCGGGCTTGCTTGTTGTCGTCGATGGCGATGCTGGGGTTCCAGTAAAGTGTCTCGCGCAGGTCGGTGCCCTCGCCAATGCCGCCGCCACCAGTGTCGTAGCGTGGCGCGTAGAACTCGGCAGGGCGCTGATAGCCGAGGGGCTTAATAGTCTTGATTGTGGGATCGGGGCGACCGCGTTTCAACTCGGTTCCTTCCTTAGTGGTAATAGCAATAATGCCTCCTCTAAAGTGACCGCCCCCGAATGCCAACGCCTCAGCGCCACGAATGTAGTCGATTTGCTTGACTACATCAAAAGGATAAGTGTTTTTCAATGTCAGAAACGGGTTCTCATTTCCCGCCCCCTCTAATGGTGTTCCGTCAATCAAGATGCCAACCTGTTCCCTTCTATTGCGAGTGCTAACCAGCCCGTTAGAAGTTATTGCAACACCGGCAAAATACCTTATAGCACTCTCAAAGTCGTTTATGCCACGCTTGTCAAAAAACTTATAATCATGCGAACTGGTTGCCACAACCTCATACATTGTGAGAGGCTTGTTGCGCTTATAGCCTTGCACCACTATCTCATCGAGCAGCACACTTGCAACGCCGTCGACATACTGCAATCGGTTTTTCTCATTACTGATGTAGCTCACGCTTTGCTCATTGTCATTAGAATCATGTTTATTAAGCTCACGGTCAAAACCTAAGATTGAAAGTGAAGGAAATGCGTCTTGATCGATAGATAGGTTGCTCAGCGATGAGCCTTTTTTATTAACTGCTTGAATTATAAATTTAGTGCTGTCGGGGAAGACGACGTTGTTGATTTCCCAACGGCCGTTCTCGTCGCTTGTGACAATGTCGGCATAACGAATGCGGGGAGCCATGACCTTGACCATGGCATTTGGCATCAGCTTGTTGCGCCACTCGGTGCGGATGGTGCCGCTCAACGTTTGCCCCTGCTCAATGGGGAACTGAGGCGCCACAGCTTTTCCGGCCAGGGCGCGTGGCACGTCGTAGCGGCGCCAGCCTTGTGTCATCATGAGCATGTCGAGCGCTTTGCCGCGGTCGCTGCCCTCGAAGTACCAGGCAGGGTTGTTGACGCGGCCTTGCAGGTCGCTCTGCAGCAGCAGGTCGGTAAGGATAGAGGTGGCGCTGTCGGGGGCGATGCTGCGGTCATCGGTAACGCTCACGGCGAAGTTGCCAGCAGAATCGGCATACTCGCTCAGGTCAACACTCGCTTGCACCAGCTCGCGGCTGTCATAATCAGCTTTATTGCTGCTCAACTTTGCCTTTGGTGCTTGCCTGCCGGTGACAAAGAAAAGCCGCTCGCTGAGCATCCTGCCATTTTCGTTCATCAGCAGTGCTTGCACCACACCTGCCGGCAGGGTGTCGGTATCTATAGTTATACTCCCAAAGCCTGTGGCGAGCAGATTGCCTCGCTGCTGCACGGCTATTAAGGCCGAGCTTTGCTGACTGCCCTTTGCCTCAATCTTCACTGTCTTGCCTTCGTTGCTCACTTGCAGCACTGTCGCATCGTTTCTAACTTGTGGCAGGTCGAATGTCTTTTCTCCAAGAGCCTCATTTCGGCAGATTGCTTTATAAGCCATTCCTGCCTGTGGGGTGAATGTGGCAAGACCCATGCCGTCGTGCGTGGTGGCGATGCTTGCCACCTTGTTGTCGCTGCTGTCCACTATGTCGCCTGTGATGTCGACCCACTTGCCGTTGCTGTCCATCGCCTTGAAGGTCATACGGTTCTCAAAGCCTGGCACCAGGTAGCCGCCCTCGGGGTAGAAGCTCACGTCGCAGGTGGCAGTGCTGCTCGGAGGGAAGGTGATGTACTTGCCGTAGTTGCCATATTGCACTAACACTGCTCCGTCGCGCAAATGCTTGTGGTCTACCTCAATGCTCAAGTTGCGGTCACCGCCTTTCCAGTCAATTGTCTTGCCATCGGGCATTGTGCAGCTGAATGAGTTGTAAGGGCACGGCTGCCCGGTCGTGGCATCGAGGAAACGCAGGTTGATTTTCAGGCTCTCGTTGTCCCTGCCCTGGTTCTTCCACTCAAAGTCCGGCTCTATCCTGCGATTGATGGCAAACGAGCTTGTTATCTTCAGCTTCTTCTTGAAAAAGTACTGCTCTCCCTGGTTTTGCATGAACATGGTGTAGGCGGTGAGTGTGTATTCGCCCTCGGCAATCTGGGTGGGGTCAAGGGGCAGATAGCCTTTCATCACTCCATCGCACTCCTTAATCTTGATGCGCATGTCCACGGTGTTCATCGGGCTGATAAGCTCCACATAGACAAACTTGCTGGCGTCCACAGGCCGGTGAGTCACTGCGTCGACCACGAAGGCACGCAGCCAGATGGTGTCGCCCGTGATGTAGTAGGGTTTGTCGGTTGTCACATGGATTTTCTCCTGAGGGTAGTTATAAACCTGCCAGTCGAGATTCTGCTTGAGCTGAGCAAAGTCCTGGGCATGACAGAATGCAAAGCACATGCTAATGGCAATCAAGGAGATAATATGTTGCATAATATGATTAAATTTAGAATTCATGTTGCTAATGGTATTTTTGCAAATTAAACACATTATAACATAAAATACTGCACGGCGGAACGAATACTTAACATTTTTTAATACCCCCATTATGTGTTAAGAAACGTAAACTCAAAAACAGCTCCTATTTGCCATTTGCAGTCTATGACCAAAGCCTGGAAAAAGGTTGGCATGGGAAATGAAAAGTCGTTCCCTGCTTAATCGGCAGTGAGTTATTCGTGGTGGTAGGGTTCGCCACGGAGGATGGTCATGGCGCGGTAGAGTTGCTCAGTGAAGATGAGACGAATCATCTCGTGGGAGAAGGTCATCGAGGAGAGAGAGATTTTTTCGCTGGCGCGGGCGTATACTTCTGGCGAGAAGCCATAAGGACCACCAACCACGAAGACGAGGCGGCGCTGCACCGACGTTGTCTTGCGCTCGATGTAGCGTGAGAACTCTAATGAGGTGAACTGCTTGCCATGCTCGTCGAGCAGGACCACATGGTCGCTCTTGTCGAGAGCGGCGAGGATGTTACGACCCTCAGCAGCCTTCTGCTGCGCCTCGGTGAGACTCTTGGTGTTCTTGGCATCGGGGATATACTGAATCTCGAAAGGCACATAGTGCTTGAGCCTCGACGTGTACTCGTCGATGCCCTTACTCAGATAGCCACCTGCCATCTTACCTACTACTGCAAGCACGATTTTCATGTTTTCAGACAATTAAAGATATAACAAAAAACTCAAACGATTAAAAACCGCAATAACAAAATTCCAACCTATATATAAGTCTTCTTTAATCGCTTGATAACTTTTCTATCACACAAAGAACTTGATGCCACCGGGATGGCATGTAACAGTCATGTCGGTGATCATCGACATGGGCTCGCCGTCGATGTGATAGACACGAGGCATCGAGGAGTGAATCTTTACCTGGTGGGCCTTGTAGGTCTCGACATTGCGGTTCTTGTCGACAGTCTTAGTAAACAAGCTCCCACCCACAATGGGGCTCACGAGCGGGCTGAAAGGTTTTATTATAGTCACGTCGAGCAAACCGTCCTGCAGGCTGGCATGAGGAGCGATGAAGGCATTGTTGCCATACTGCGAGGCATTGGCGCAGGTGATGACAAACACGTCTTCCTCTATCTGCTTGCCATCAATGTCGATAGAGCAGTGCACTGGCTTGTAGCGAGCATAGACCTCAAAAGCCGTCCTCACATAGTTTAACGCGCCTCGCTTGGTGCGCTGGGCATAACGGTCGGCAATATCGGCATCAAAGCCCATGCCTGCAGTGCACACAAAGGTGTCGTCGTTGAGTGTGCAATAGTCGCACACCTCGATGTGGTCGCGGTTAATCACCTCGATTGCACGGCGCATGTTCATTGGAATCTCAAGATGGCGGGCAAGGCCATTGCCCGAGCCGCAGGGGATGATGGCAAGCGCCACATCGCTCTCGCGCAAGGCAGTGGCAGCACCGTTGACAGTGCCGTCGCCACCCACGGCAATCACTCCATAATAGCCATTTCTGACGGCATCAGATGCAAGGTCGCACACACTCAACTCGCGCGAGACAAGAGCAACCTCCACATCAAACTTGGTATGGTCAATAACCTCATCTATGAGTTGTGGCACACGATCCTTCTTGCTGTTGCCCGAGAAGGGATTGATAATTGCCATCAATTTCTTGCGATTTTCCATATTGCAAAGATACAACTTTAACTCAAAACAGACAAACAAAACAACCAAAATGCACAAACATCTCGCCCCTTTTGTGCTCACCCAATAAAAAGGTGGGACAGGCCGAAAGACAAGTCAAAGACTTGGCGTTGTGCAAAAAATGCGATTAAGCGAGTCAAAGTTTGAACTTGTTCAAAACCTTGCAAGCGTGAGCATTTTATCCAAAAACATTGTGCGCTCCAGCTCGATGAGCTGGGGCGCACTGTGTGACAACCACGGCCACTCAACACAGAGCGTCTGTGGCTAATTCTCTAAAGCGAAGAAGAGGTTTATTTCTTCTTGCGGTTGCCGTAGCGGCTGAGGAACTTATCAACACGACCAGCGGTGTCGACGAGTTTCTGCTTACCAGTGAAGAATGGGTGTGAAGAGCTTGTGATCTCAAGCTTCACCAGTGGATAGGTCTTACCATCAATCTCGATAGTCTCCTTAGTGTTGACTGTTGAGCGAGTGATGAATACCTCTTCGTTTGACATGTCCTTGAAAGCAACTTCGCGATAGTTGTCAGGATGGATACCTTGTTTCATTTTTAAATATATATTTAAATAGTTATACAATGCCGGTGATGGTAAGACACCGAAAAATTGTAATGGCGCGCAAAGGTACAAACTTTTCTTGAATCAGCAAAATTTTACACAAAATTAGTGCAAACCGAGTGTAAAAACAAATTTATTGAGTTTTTCCAAGGTGCCGCCTAATTTATCTAAAATAGTGCATAATATTTTCCTTAAAATAAAAAAATGTGGCTACCTTTGCAATGTCAATGCCCAAAATGCCACAAATATTAGATTTCAAGCTATTGACTCTCGCTGCTCTTGCTTTGCTCGCATTAAGCTCGTGCGACTTGATGATGAGCGACGAAGTGATAGCGCAGAACGAGAATTACACCGTCACGGCCGACAGCGTTGTGACGCCACATTTCGTTGCATATGCGCCTAACGACTTTACGATTAAGACCAACTATCACACACAGGCAATCACATCCATCCCCAACGTGCTGAAGTTTAGGCTGAGCTTGGGTGCTCGCGACGTGGAGCTGCTTCCGGCACAATATCACTACATTGACCTGAAAAATGCTTCCGACACACTCAAAGTCAAAGCCTTTGAAGCCGATAGCGCGAAACTCTCATCGACCCAAGAAGTCGCTATTCCGCAATCGTTGCACTTGAAGATTGACATGAGCAAGGCCGCGAGTGAACTCAGAGAGAGAGGATACTATGTGACCCCGTCGCTCGACACACTCTACCGCACCGACATTGAGCAAGCCACAACCGAGCTGCTTATTGAAGTGGAAAAACCTGCCTTAGAGTTCAAAGCCCGCATCGACGACCCCTGGCTCGACGACAACAGTTGCGTGGTGAGCGTTGACTTGCGGTCGGTGCTCGAACACCAGTCATTGAACTACAATTCATGGCAATTAACCAACCCCAATGAACTTGAAGGTCTGCCACGCTACAACTCTAATCAGCACATCGTGAATGCTGTATACAACATGTCGTTGCAGCAAGTGCTGTCGGACGGCGACAATCAGTTTTCGTCGCTGATTGCGGGCGATTGCTATGCCATCGCACTGTCGCTGGCATACATTCAGCCTCGCCAGTCGATGGAGCGACTCAAGCAGATGGTGGATGACGGAATAATCAACACCGAGCGCGGCAACCGGAGCTATGCATCGCTCACCAACGACCTGATGTGGGCACAAGCAGCATGGAGCGTGTATTGCAGCACCGGCGACAAGGAATGGCTCAAATACTGCGAACAAGTTATCCTGGCAAGCCTCGACAAGATCAATGACTTGAACACCAGTTCGATGTCAAGTCTGTGGCATGCCATGTGCCCTTACATCTCGAGCTACACATCGCAATACTACCCCAAGTGGATGTCGCCAAGCGATGCCTATGAGACCATCCCACTCGTGGGAAACATTATCATGGAACATACCTACCGATTGCTCGGACAGATAGCCGATGAGTTTGAAAAGCAGCCATTACACGACACACAGGCCGACCGCATTAAAAACGCCATCAACCACAGGTTGTGGAATGAGCAGAACGAGCGCTACACCCAGTATCTGTATGGCGGAGTCACTCCAGTGATGTCGCCACTGGTCGACAATCTGGGACAAGCCATGAGCGTGCTATGGGACATAGCCGACGACGACAGAGCCGAGCAACTCATCAAGGAGACTCCCGTGACCAACTATGGTGTGCCACTTATCTATCCCAATCGCGAGGGAACAGGTACCGGCCTGAACAACTCGGTAATACCCATGGTGCAATCAATTTGGAACCTCGCCGCTGCCAAGACCAGTAACATGAGCATGCTGCGACACGGCATGGGAGCACTCGTCTACCAGCAGGCGATGGCTGCATCGTGCGCTACCACCTGCGATGCCACCACCGGCGCGGTGCTACCCGGCAACAACCCTCGCGGAAACGCTGCCGGCAATATCGCCATGGTGCTGCGAGTGATTGCCGGAATGAACTTTCTGCCAGGAGGCATAGAATTGAATCCGCGCGTGCCATCGTGCTTTGCCGGCGTCAAGACCATATCGAACTACCACTATCGCAATGCTATCTTCACCATCACAATAAAAGGCTATGGCAACGACTGGAGCAAGATAACACTCGACGGCAAGGAACTTGACTACAATTTCATAGATGGCTCACTCAAAGGCGAGCACAAGATAGTGATCACCATGAACGGTGAGAATGCTGGCTCGGGAAAAATCACGCAGGCCCACAGTCCAGCCACTTTGCCTGCCGAGCCACAATGGAAGTGGAACGGCCTTTATGGCACCAACTACACCTATTCCAACGCACTTGGCTACAAAATCCTCATCAACGGCGAGCCCACCTATTCCATGCGCGACTCTGTGCTGGGAACACGCGACTCACTCACCTACAGAAACTACAGCATTGTTGCCATCAACAAGTATGGCCAGGGGTTCATGGCTTCGCCACATTACATCATGCTAAGCGCCAAGCGCTACAACATAGGCAACACCCTGCCTGCATCGGGCATGATGATTGAGTTTCCAAAATCGTTCAAACACTCGCTTGTGGAATTGCGCGACGACTCTACATGGCTCTCTACCACAGTGACAACTGCCAATGGAGGCGACTATGTGCTCGACCTGCTCTACAGCAACGGCAATGAGAACCCGTCGTTCTGGTCGCCATGCGACATGATACAGATATGGGCCAACGGCCACAATCAAGGAGTAGTGGTGGTGCCTCCTCAAGGCATGAACCAGTGGTGCAGCCTCAACTATAGCAGCCATCTGCAAGTAAAGCTCCTCAAGGGCAGCAACACGATAAAAATGCGCCGCATCAGGCCGAGTGCAGCAATAGGCGAAGACATCATCTACCTCTCGCAACTCAGGCTCGTCAAGGTTGAGTGACATCAGGCGAGGCTGAGAAAAGAGTCCCCCCATGACTGCTCACATCAGAGCACTCATGGGGGTGACTCAATTCATTTTTTATCTCAAATCTCGGCTGTCACACCGAAGTTCATGATTGTCGCCTCTAATGAGCGAAAAAGACATTTATCGGACCTCACTGCTGAGTATTGCCTTGAGCGGCATCGGCTGCTTTCTCGGCCTCAACCTCGGCTTTTCTCTCGGCAGCCTCACGGTCGATTTTTGCAATCGTAGTCCGGAGCTTGTCGATAAGCTTGTCAAACACGTTGCGGTCGATAGTAGCACAGGCCTGGAAATTCTTCTTGTAGAGATTGATGGGAGTGGTTGAACCCTTCATTCTCTTCTCGAATTCCTCGTAACTGATTTTCTTGTCGATATAGTCTTGTGCCGCCTTTCTGGCAGAACTGCTCTCTATCTTATAGAGAATAAAGTTGGGCTCATTAAACTCCGACAGCTCCTCATAGCTTGGCTCCGAACCCATGCCATCGATTGTAGTGACCTCATCGCCAGTAGTAATCACCGATCCTCGGTCACTATTGGCATCGGCAGGCACTGGAGCACTCTCGTCGGCCTCGCAAGCCTCGTTGTTGCCTTCGTTCTCAACAATGTAGCGATGGGTTTTCTCAAACTCTGAGAAAATGGGATAGAACCTTGCGTTAGAGTAGTTTTCAAATGCCTTATTATAGGCATTCACATCGTCCTCACTATCAATGAAGCTCACCTTAGGATCGTCGCCTTGAGTGTCGATATAGATATACATTGGTCCCTTCTTGCATCCGGTGAGAGCCACCGTGAGAAGGAGTACCATAAACAAATAGTTCTTTATCTTCATAAGTTGGAGTAAATTAAAAGATTTAACCTTGCAAAGTTAGGAATTATTTTTATTATAAGAGCAACCATTAATGTAGATAAGTGTGAAACAACGATAAAAAACCCAAAAAGAGGATTAGATTGCAATATTTTCTTGGTTAGTTTTTCCCAAAATGAACCTATACTGACATTTCATTAGAACTGAGCCAGAGCGCCATGACCACCCGATTTGTTATCGTCCATGCACAACCTTCTTGAGATACTGTGGGCGCAACTCGTTGACATACTTGTCGAGGATGATGCGCGATGCCAGAGTATTGCGATTGATGGCCGCCAGCGTCACACGCTCAAGCGAGTCGGCGAGCACACTGTCCTGAGCGAGGAACTTTTTCTCGACATCAAGTTTTATCAGTGAGTCGGGCGCGGCAGCCTTAAGGTAACGGTTGCGCACTTCGCGACGCGACGCCAAGAGGGCATTGCGATGCTTCAGATAGTTGAAATACTCATGGTTGCCTTCGCCGGCTTGCACCATCACCCTGCCAGGGGCAATGCTTATGCTCGACTCTCCTTGCTCCAAGACAAAAAAGAACGCTGTGGAGTCGTTGTCAAACTTGAGAAAAGCAACGCAAGGGCTCTCGATTTGCCCCTCAAATATAAAGTTGCCGGTAGCAGAATCGAGTTTCGCCGTAGCCACATTGTATACTCTGTTATATTCTTGCTCAAGCAAGAAGAGCGAAACTTCGCTGGTATTGAGCGACTTGTCAATCGAGCAAGTTAGCTTGAAGTCAGAACCGTTCAGGCTCTCGACACACCCTGTTGTCACTGCCATCGCCAAGCAAGCTAAGACCAATCTAAAAAGATATTTCATTGTTGCGTAATTGTTTTGTTTACACTATTTTGCCATGTGTACATCCACCTGCGGGAAGGGGAAGTGAAGTCCATGCTGTGGAAGCTGCTTATAGATAGCCTCGTTCACGGCATAGAAGGCAGGCCAGTAGTTGGCATGAGTGCACCATGCCCTCACCACCAGTGTCACTGCGCTGTCGTCGAGGCTCTCAACCGAGACCGACGGCGTGTAACTCACCTGGGGCATCTTCTCCTCGAGCTCCCGCCGTTTCTCTTCACGCCACTCGGCTGCCTTGAGCTTGAGCTGCTTGTGGCGCTTGATCCATCGCTGCAACCAAGAGCCATGGCGCTGCTCATCGTCTTGAGTGGTGGCCGACTCACTCTCGGTGGTGTCCTTGTGCTGCTTGTGGTCGTCCTCGGTTCCGGGCTTGAGCAGCAGTTCGCTTCCATCGATGATGCTCATTATCACTTCACGGGCTTTATCCACATCGTCGCCGTAGCTGATGCCCACCCGCCACTCGAGCCTTCGCGCATGCTCACGAGAGTAGTTGTTTATTGTTCCTGTAGAGAGACCACCATTGGGTATAATTATCGACTCATTGTTGTAGGTGGTGATGATGGTGTGAAAAATTTGTATTTCCTTGACCGTGCCCTTGTGAGTCTGAAACTCGATGTAATCTCCCACCTTGTAGGGCTTGAGCAGCAAAATGAGCACTCCACCGGCAAAGTTCTGCAACGTGCCACTGAAGGCCATGCCTATCGCAATTCCGGCCGAAGCGAAGATAGCGATAAACGAGCTCGTCTCGATGCCCATTACGCTGATGACAATAATTGCCAGGACAAAGAAGAACGTAATCTTGAACAGACTAAGCAGGAATGTCGTGAGCGAGCGGTCAACGTCGCGGCTTAGCATCACCGACTGTAGCAAGTTATGAGTCTTGACAATGATGAACCTGCCCACAATAAAAATCACAACTGCGGCCACAATGCGCAGAGCCAGCGACACACCAGTGTCGGTGAGCTGCGTTATCACCTCGTTCCAGTCAAAGTTCTGGATGTCGCGGTGAATCTTCTCGGGGGTGACATTGGCAAGTGAGTCGGGCAGTGCCGAGAATTTTTTCGTCACTTTCTTGAGCGAGTCGGCAACCGCAACATTATTTTGCAAAAGTATTGTCGTTAATTTCATAAATCATGTGAATTTAAGAGCACAAAATTAGCATTTTCCACTATAACTAACGAACAAAGAAGGCAAAATTTATCTAAAAATAGTAAAACTGTGCACTACTTGTTGGGCAAGGTGATTAACTTTGTGCCACACATCATCTTTTTTTAATCGCATGAAACGCTTTTTACACATCATAATCATGCTCGCAATGGCAACATTGGCACACTCACAGGCCATTCAGTCGATTAACGAGCGAAACATGAAATTTGAAAAAAACGACAAGCCTCAACCTGTCAAGGAGAAGCCACCTGTCGACATGTCGATAAAAATCGACACCACTACCGCCTATTTCGCACTCGTCGACTCGGCTCAGCACTACATCGAAGCACAGCAGTGGAGCAAGGCCGAGCAGTTCCTTATCGAGGCAATCAGAACTGAGCCATCCAATCCCAACAACTCACTACTGCTCTCTAACATCGCCACTGTGCAGCGACGGCAGGGACGTCTCAACGAGGCTATCAGAAACTACTCGATGGCCATCGACATAACTCCTAACGCAGTGACTCTGCTGCACAACCGCGCCGCAACCTACATTCTGCTCGACAGCATTAGCTGCGCCCAAGCCGACTATGAGCGCATCATGACCATCGATCCCACCGATGTGGAGTCGCGCTACACACATGG
This sequence comes from uncultured Prevotellaceae bacterium, assembly GCA_946186575.1. Lineage (GTDB taxonomy): Bacteria > Bacteroidota > Bacteroidia > Bacteroidales > Muribaculaceae > Sodaliphilus. Next base: position 8,172 of record CAMHNO010000017.1, on the reverse strand, counting down.
CATGCTCGCCCTTAACATGGGTGACCCCAAGACGGCCGAGAAAGACTTCAACGATATCTTGAACATCAACCCCAATTCGGGACTCGCCAAGGAAGGATTAGGCTACCTCAACAAGCATGCCGCCCGCTACGACAAGGCCATCGAGTGCTTCAGCGAGGTAATCAAGGCCAGACCCACCTCTACCCTACTTGCCAACCGAGCCGACTGCTACCTTGCCACAAAGCAACTCAACGAGGCATCGCTCGACATCGCCAATGCCCTTGAGCTCGACCCCGACGACCCCTATATCTACATACTCAGAGCAAAGCTCAACAAGTTGCGCTACAACCCCACCGATGTGGAGCGCGACATCAAGCTCGCCATTGCCCACGGACTCAGCTCCGAAGAAGCCCACGCACTCCTGGGCGAATAGATAGGAGGACAAAGCGAAACTTACTTAACAAAAAAGTTTTCAACAACTATTGCCCAAGTCAAGGCAAAGTAGTACTTTTGCATTATGATTTCGATAATTCAACACATAGAATACTTGATGATGTATCACGACTGCGTGGTGGTTCCCGGCTGGGGAGCGCTCATCGCGCAGTACAAGCCAGCGGTGCTCCGGTCAAGCATGATTGAGAATCCGCGTCGGCTCATTGGCTTTAATGCCAGCATCAACCACAACGACGGGCTGCTTGCCACTTCCATCGCTCGGCGTCATTCCATGAGCTATGAGCAGGCATGCCAGTTGGTCGACAGCTGCGTGGCGGCTTTCCACGATGAGCTTGCTCAAGGCGGCGAGGTCAGCTTCGGGCATTTAGGATATTTCAGGCTCACACCAAGCAAGAAGCTGGAATTCATGCCCACAACGGGTTTAGACTCGCACGACGAGTTCTATGGCCTCACGGCCATAGAGTTCAAGCAATTGCAACAACAGGAGGCAGCCGAACCAGTTATCACACCTCAAGTGATAACATTGAAGGAGCGCATGAAGGTGGCAGCAGCCGCTGCAGCTATTGTTGGGCTCGGTTTCCTCTTTTCCACACCAGCCATTGTGAGCAACACCTCGCCACAAACGGCCAGCCTCAATGTTGTTGAGATCAAGAGCCAGCCAGCCCAGCAAGTCGACGTGAAACCTGTGTCGCAGTCCAGTGCCCAAGACCTCAAGATAAAGGTCATGGATGATGACAGTGACGAGCAGGCAACAACAGCAGGGTCGCCATTCAACGACGGCATGCCCAGCAAAGGCAAATACTGCCTCGTGATCAACACTTGCGAGACATCGGGCAGCGCACAGCGCAGCATCGAGCACTATGCACGCCACGGCATAAAAGCCATCGAAGTCACAAGAGGGACTTGGCACCACATTGTGGTAGCGCAGAGCGACAGCGAGCAGGAGCTCATCGATGCACGTCAGTTGCTTCCCGAGCGATACCGCCGTGCGTGGGTGAGCAAGTGATCTATTCCACACAATAACAAAGTGGCACGTGAAGCTTTTTTCTCGTGCCACTCTTTATTTTAAGCTATGACAATGCTCTGCCGTCCAATCAGTAGCGATGGTGATGATGTCCACCAGGGTGATGCCGTGGAGGCGGTGGGGGTGGCGGACCTGGACGGCGGTGCGGATAATCATAGTAGTAACCATCGTCATACCAGTAAGGGCTGCACGACGACACTGCCACCGATGCTACTATCGACAGCAGTACAGCCAGCAATAATGTCTTTCTCTTCTTCATCTCTTTTCTTGGATTTATAGTTATCAAAGTTGTTTTCTTTTGATGATTTGACAAGTTTTACTCACATTAGTTTAACCTCTCCCAACCATAATAGATAAACGGGCGGTTTTCATCTACCAACACTTTCGGCCATGCCAGCGTTAAGGTCTAACACAAACCTCCTGAGCTCTTCTTTGCTCTTGAAGGCACCCAGTGGGATGGCAAGAAAGGTGTAACGATTCTTCTTCAGTCTGATTACAAGGCACTCGCTGTGAGCCGTGGTCGACGTCATTTCCTCCCAAGCAATGACATGGCGATTCATCTTCTCGCTCGTGAAGTCGAGCTGCACTCCCTTGCTGGTCAAGGTTAACGTCTTCTCAAGTATCGACCACCGCGATTCCTGGGTGAGAGCGTAGTACCACATCAGCGGCAAACTCACAATAATCACACCCATGGCAACTATCAGCGCAACATAGGCAAAGCGAGTGTCAACCGCTATCAACATCAGGCACACCACCACTGGCAGCAGCATCAGCCACCACCGGCGAGCCAGAAACAGCCGATAGAGTATCGACATGTAGGTGCCCGAGGTTATTGAGCATTCTTTTATTACCACACCCTGTTTTTAAGCATCAATGTTTTTAAGCATCAATCCCATTTTAATCTTCTCGCGCTGTTGTGTCTCGCGCTCATACATTTCCATGTTTTTCTTCACCAGCTGCTGGCAATAGCCAGTGCCGTCCTTATTATACAGCTTGCTCAGGTTCAGGTAATGCTGCCCATTTCCACGCTCAATGCTGAACACCTCGGCCTTACGCGCCTTGACAATGTCGCATTGTGGGCTGTGATTGTCCTCGCCAGTGCCTTTAAGCACTTCAGGCACTCCACCTGCCACGCCAAGTCGAGCGGCAAAAGTCTCGGCACATGGTGGATAACCAAGGGCAATCCACATTGTGGTCAATGCCGGTGTCTCTCCCTGATCTTTGGGATTAATGCCCTCAATCACTATCGATGCCGTAGAAATGCGGCGTGGGATGAAGTCTTGATCTACAAGCCACTCGTTACCGCTATGAGTAAAATCCATTTCTAACAGGCTGTGATAGAACGAACGCGAGAACTCCTCGGTAAACATCCAGGGTTCAAAATCCCCTGCCCGAGTGTGAGGATTAAGAAGATGCTTCGCATTGCCGTAGCGCACATAGCCCATTCCGTCATCGGGGCGACCGCTATGCGAGAAATTAGTGCGCACAAGCACTCCACCGGGCACATCGGCCAGGTCATATTTCTTATAGGTGTAGTTGCCAGTCTCGAAATAGGCACCATTGCCTTTAGCGTCTATCACACCAAAGTTGGCCTCCACGCCCATCGGTTTGGGCAGCGACTGCAGCAGCCGCTCAAAGTCATCAACAGTCACACAATGCTCCAGTGCAAGCTTCATTACCACTCCCTCGCGGTCCATCTCGCTCTCGGGCACATCATCATCGTTAAGATTATAGGATGCGGTGTTCATTATCGCAAAGCCCTTCTCGTTGAAGCCAGTCCATGCTGCAGTGTCGCAAGGATCGGTAGCGTCAAAAAGTGCAACAAACTCATAGCACCCGTCATGAGCCTTGATGAGCTCAACGCGGTTGTCGGGACAGCCTGTGTCGCGATGCTTCCACATCATGGGTCTTCCGTTCAAGGTTTTATGCCCTGCTATGATTGCCGAGGTGCACGACCATGCTGCGGCGCATGCAAAGCACAACAATAGTAGCGTTAATACCTGTTTTTTCATGATTTCGCTTAATTTATTGGTCCAAAGGTAATACAAAAATGTAATGCTGGCAAAAAAATTTGCTATTTAAAATAAAATTACTACCTTTGCAGCACATTTCAAGCACACAATCGGCATCCAATAAGGATTCAAGCCTATTTTTTTACACAGTGTGTGCTATTTTTTCCACATTTTAATATTTTTATTCTTTTTATCTCGACCAACCTTTCCACCGAGTGCTGCAGCGCGTGAGGCATGACTCCGACACATGCCCTCACACTTAGAGTAAATGATGCAAACGCTGCTCCCCCCGACACGAGATATCCATGATTATTATTTCATTATATTATGTATAACATTGACGAACTCACTTCTATGAGCGAGGCCGAATTGAAAGATTTGGCAAAATCAATGGGTCTGAAAAAGGTGAGCAATGCCGCCAAGGACGACCTTGTCTATCAAATCATCGACCAGCAAGCCATCGAAGCTGCTACCAATGCCACCGAGCCAGCTAAGCGCAAGCGCTCAAAGACTAAGAAAGAGCCTAAAACTGCTGCCGATGCCACCGAGGCCTCAACTCAAAAGACAAAGAAGACCAAGGAGAAGAACACAGCTAATAGCGACAACGTTGACGTTAAGGACGACAACGAATCTCAAGAAGAAAAAAGCACCAAGAAAACAAAAAAAGCAACAGCTAAAGCCCCAAAAGAAGCTGAAGCTGAGGACGATGCCGACACCGCATCAGCAGCTCCCGAGGTGCAAGAGACCAAGCGCAAAAGGGGAAGACCCCGCAAGAGTGAGCAAAAAGTCATTCCACAGCAAGAGCAGTTGCCTGGTCTTGACTTTAGTGGCAGCGACATCACCAACGACAAAGATAAAGACATTGCAGCACAGCAAGAAGCTACGGCAACAACCGACGAACAGATTGTCATGGCCGAAGCACCTGTAAAGCGCACAAAGCGAGAAAGAATTGAGCGCAACATAATCTCCGACGAAGGGCAAACTACCGAGCAGGCACAAGTTCCAGCTCCAGCAATGAGCGGTAATGCTCCCATAGTTGATAATTTCGACACAACTCAGCAAATGCCACAAGAGACTGAGCAAGTTGGCTTCTCTGAGCAGGCACCTGTTAACGACCGCTTTGAACCACAGGATTACTACGAGCAACCGATGCTCGCCCCAGAGTTTATCGAGCAACCTGCACCTTCACGATTCGACCCTAAACAGGACGACTTCATGAGCCTGTTTAATACCAACCCTAATGCTTCGATAGGAAAGAAGTCGAAGAAAGGAAACTCTAACGAAAACAATCAGCAGGACACTGGCAAGTTCTACAGCAACGGGCCAATGACGTTCAAGCCTCGCACTCAAGCCGAACGCGAAGAGGCAGCACGACGAGCCGAGGAACAACGACGCATCGCTGCCGAAGAGGCTGCCAAGGCGCCCATCATCATCGAGGAGCCTAAAGCCGAGAATGAGCCACAGCCCACAAAGCAACAGAAGAAGAAGAAAGGCAAGAACCAGCAGCCACAGCAGCCACAGTCTTCACTGCCCTATGCCGACGTTAGCTACAACTTCGACGGCATTCTCAACGGCATGGGAGTGCTCGAGGTCATGCCCGATGGTTATGGATTTCTGCGCTCGAGCGACTACAACTATCTCACATCGCCCGACGACATCTACGTGCCTCAAGCTCAAATCAAGAACCTGGGTCTCAAGACTGGCGACGTAGTGGAGTGCACCATTCGTCCTCCTAAGGAGGGTGAGAAATACTTCCCATTGGTCAACGTGAGGCTCATTAATGGCCGCACACCAGAGTTTGTGCGCGACCGCATCCCATTTGAGCACCTGGTGCCACTGTTCCCCAACGAGAAGTTCGACCTGGTCAATCACAGCCACCCCAACATCTCCACCCGCATCGTGGACATGTTCTCGCCCATAGGCAAGGGGCAGCGTGGTCTCATTGTGGCTCCACCCAAGACAGGTAAGACAGTGCTGCTCAAGGACATTGCAAACTCCATCTCGGAGAACCACCCCGACACCTACATGATAATACTGCTCATCGACGAACGTCCCGAGGAAGTCACCGACATGGCTCGGAGCGTGAACGCTGAGGTTATTGCTTCTACCTTTGACGAACCCGCCGACCGTCATGTGAAAATTGCCGACCTGGTGCTCCAGAAGGCTAAACGCATGGTGGAATGCGGACACGATGTGGTGATTCTGCTCGACTCAATCACACGTTTGGCTCGTGCCTACAACACCATTGCTCCTGCAAGCGGCAAAATTTTGAGTGGTGGTGTCGACGCCAACGCCCTGCAGCGCCCCAAGCGATTCTTTGGCGCCGCACGCAACATCGAGAACGGTGGCAGCCTCACCATAATTGCCACAGCGCTCATCGAGACAGGAAGCAAGATGGACGAGGTAATCTTCGAGGAGTTCAAGGGCACCGGCAACATGGAGCTGCAACTCGACCGCAAACTCAGCAACAAGCGCGTGTTCCCAGCTGTCGACATCATGGCATCGAGCACTCGCCGCGACGACCTGCTCCTCAAGCAAGACACTCTCAACCGCATGTGGATATTGCGTCGCTTCTTGAGCGACCGCAACTCTATCGAGGCAATGGAGTTTATCAAGGAACGCATGGAGCGCACTCGCAGCAACGAAGAACTATTGCTCACCATGAACGACTAACAATAGTTCTATAACAATACAATAATTACAGCAGCCCCACACACAAAATGGAGGCTGCTGTTTTTCTTAGTTAACATGAGCCCGACGAAAACAATTAATTGGTAATCTTCTCCCCTCTAAGTTGGATGAGGTGCTAACGCAATGGCTTTGAGGGGTAAAACACGTCGAACTCACGTTAATTAACTCTCATCTTAATATGCAAATTATTTCTTGTCGCGGTCGTAGTGGGGCATCTCGTTTGGTATCACCATCGAGATCTCGACCATGCCGGCCACCTTGCCATCTACTCGCCACGGCGTTTGGTAGATCATCTTGCGCTGACCATTCTTGGTGATAGTGTAGGCATTAATTGTGTCGCTCTCCATCATGTGGCGAATCATCGCCTGCGAGCGCTCGTTGTGGCAAGGGAAGAGGTTCTGGCCTACCATCGACTTGCCCCCTTTGTTGAATGTCTCACGCGATTTCTCATTCATGTAAATCACTTTACCCTCGGTGTCGCACACCGTCACTGCACAATGCAGCCCTTCGGCCCAATCAAGTTCCATAATTTTCTTAAGTTTATTTAGTTTGTTCTATAATTTTAATTAATTTTCTAAAATAGTTCACACCTTCACACAATGGCATGAATCGGTTAGCACCAGGCACTTCGTAGATGTACTGACGCACTGCCTCCTCTGGGTGATACTGAACTCCAAGCGCAAACTTCTTGTCGGTGCGCTCGACAGCCTCTATCACCTCAACATCATGTGTCAGGGTCACTGCGCTCACCTTTAATGGAGTTCCAGCCACATCGCCCACCGCCTGATGGTGCCACGAGGGCACATCGTGAATGGTGTCGGCAAGTGCTATGCTGTAGAGCAACGACTCGTGGTCGGTGACCAACACATCATGAGGCATGTAGTGGCGGTTGCCATCGGCATCACGCAGCGAGCGATGCATGTGCTCATAGTCGATACCACAGCTTTCGAAGTAAGTGTCCAGGTCCTGAATAAGACTTGCACCGCTAACCACGGCAAGCATCTGCATCCCGCGACACAAACCCAGCACGGGGATGTCGTGGTCGAGGCAGTAGGCCATCGTCAGATATTCCGAAACGTCGCGCGTGGCATCGCACGTCTCGCCACCCCAAGGCTGTGGCTCGCGAAACAATGTAGAGCCAATGTCGCCTCCGCCCAGAAACACCACCGCGTCAATATCGCGCAGCAGCGTGTCGAGGCCCGCACCACAATAAGTGTTGCGCTTCACCACCAGGGCACATTCAGGAAGCAGAACCCCATTCTCATCAAGATACTTGCTCTTGAGCCACACACTGTCATAGTCAAGACCCGCAGCACGCACCTGTGGCAGCAGCACAGCTTTGCCGCCAGCAAGCTCAATCGACCTGATCACACGGTCGTTAGCCACAGGATTAGGCTGCCAAGCCAGTCCCACTCGCACCGCCTGCGCGCCTGCTACTTCTGCGGTTAGACAAATGAGCAGCACCACCATAAGCACGTGGCATTTATAGTATCTAATCTCCACTATTACAAAGTTTATTGTGCGAAGATAATCATTTTTGCCAAAAATATTATTATTTACAATCAATTTTTTTTATATTTGCACTGGTAATATTATTTGATGATCCGATATTTATAACTCAACTAATAGATTAATAAATTATGAAAAAAATTACATCTCTTCTTTTAACAGCAGCCATGATTGGTTTGAATGCTAATGCTCAAGAGCTGAGTGCCGCATTCGGAGCAAGCGAGGCTATGGTGCCATACTACCAGCAAGGATGGGACAGCCAGAGCGATTTTGACTCCTGGACCTACACTGCCACAAGCACCTCGACATGGAAACTTGGTAATCCAAGCAAGGCATTTTCTACAATCGATCCAAGTAGCACTTCGTCGATGATTCTGAGCTATAACAGCGGTCAGAACGAGGTGGCCACATCGCCAGCCATTGACATTCGCGATGGCAGCCAACTCGAGTTCTACTGCTATGCCAGCGGCATCTATCTGGTGTATGGAGCTTGGAAACTCTATG
>CAMHNO010000016.1 GCA_946186575.1 uncultured Prevotellaceae bacterium | reverse complement strand
ATGATAGACTCGGCAAGGGTAGTTTTACCCGAGCCTTTGTTTCCTAATAATGAGATGTTGCGAATCTCGTTACTTTTATAAACTTTCATGAAAATTATTAGTGAAATTAAATGATTTGATTTTCTTCTCTTTATTCCAATAATATACGACTCAAAAGGCTCGCCAATGCTGTCCAAAAACATGGTAAAGCCTTTTGAGCCCACAAAGTTAGTGATTTAATTTCTAAAAAATAAATTTTTTTTCAATAAAGTGCTGATTAATTTAATTTATAATGAAGATTTTGCCAAGAAAAGGTGATTCACTTTGTTTCTTAGTTGAAAATTACTATTTTTGCGTTGAAAAAATTGACAGGAGTTAAAAAATGGCACGGCACAATGAACTTGGTAAGATGGGGGAGCAGCTCGCGGTGGAATTTCTTGTTAAGCAGGGATTCATCATCAGGGAGACCAACTGGCGCATGTTCAAGCTCGAGATCGACATCATAGCCCAGGATTCGAGTAGGGTGCTGCACATCGTGGAGGTGAAGACTCGCAGCAGCGATGACCATTTCGACCCTATGAAGGCTATAAACAGTGCCAAGAAGCGGCACATGGTGGCATCGGCCAACGGCTACATCCACTACTTCAATTTGCATTGTGAAATACAGTATGATGTAATAATCGTCATTGGCACTCCCGAGAAGGGATTTAAGCTGGAATATTACCCCGACATGTTTGTGCCAAAACTAAAAACTTATTGATAAAACTTTGTTATTATGATAAAACACATTTCATTCTTTAAAATTCTGTTAGTTGGAGCCTTGTTGATGGTGGCGAGCACCAGCATGGCGCAAAAGTTTGCAATACTTAGCGATATTCACGTCACACCAGGTAATGCCAATGAGGGCAAGCTCAAGGAGGCGGTAGTTGAAATTAATGCGAGCGACGTTGATGCAGTGATTGTGAGCGGTGACCTTACCAACGAGGGTAGCGACGAGCAGCTGCGCAACGTGAAGGCCATTCTCGACGGCATCACCAAGCCACTCTATGTAATACCAGGAAATCACGAGAATAACTGGAGCCAGAGCGCATGTAAGACGTTCAACGACCTGTGGGGAAACGACCGCTTTGTCTTCACCGTGGGCGACCTGGTGGTGATAGGCATGAACTGCGGTCCTTTCATGAAGATGGGCGACGGCCACATCAAGCAGGAAGACCTCTCATGGCTCGACGAGACGCTCAGCAAGATGGTGAAGCCCGGCATGAAGGTGCTGAGCATCAATCACTACCCGCTGCTCGACGACCTCGACAACTATCAGGACTATGTGAATATCTTGAAGAAATATCCTGTAATCACCCATCAAAACGGCCACTGGCACCGCTGGCGACAGTATGAGACCAACGGCATCATGGGCCTGATGGTGCGCTGCCTCGACATGGGTGGTGGCGACTATGGCTACACCCTGATGGATGTGGACCTGGGCGGCGAGTGGATTCACGTCTACAACAAGACCCTGGGAAAGGAGCGCGACCTGCGTTATGCCTACAAGACAAACCTCAACTATTATGACAGCGACAGCAAGGCCGAGCTTTTCAAAGTGCCCGAAGGCTTCAAGGTTGAGAAGGTTTATGCCGACAATGCGTCAATCTTCACCCGCCTGACGATTGATAAGGACAACATCTACTTTGGCAACTCGCTGGGCTACCTGCGGGTGATTGACAAGAAGACTGCTGCTCTCAAGTGGGAATACAAGACCACCAGCATGCTCTTCTCGCGTCCTGCAGTTGCGCAAAAGGTGGTGATACTTCCCACTGGCGACAAGCGACTCGTTTGGCTCGACAAGAAGAGCGGCAAAGTGCTGCAGGAATATCAGGCACAAGGCCCATATGTTGCCGACGGCGTGATTGCCAATGGCGTGCTCTATCAGGGTGGCTACAAGACCTTCCAGGCATGGGATGTGAACAAGAAGAAACTGCTGTGGCAATATGACAGCATCAACAACTACTGCCAGGCAGAGCCATTTGTGGGTGAAAATGACATTATTTTTGGCGCTTGGGACACCAACCTGCGCTCGCTCGACCGCAAGAGCGGCAAGCTCAACTGGGTGTGGAACAACGGAAAAACCGTCAACCTCTACAGTCCAGGCAATGTGGTGCCTGCAGTGACCCAAGAGCGAGTGGTGATAGTGGCTCCCGACCGCAATTCCACCGCCCTTGAGCGCACCACAGGCAAGCAGCTGTGGCGTCATCACGACAACGCCGTGAAGGTGCGCGAGAGCCTGGGACTGAGTGAGGACGGCCGCCGCGCCTATGCCAAGACCATGGACGGCACAGTGGTGGCGATGGACACACAGAACGACGACTTCAACATGCTGTGGGAGACCGATTGTGGCTTTGGCTACGAGCATGCGCCATGCATCGTGCTCGAGAAAGACGGAATGGTCTATGCCGGCTCGCGCCACGGCACACTAGCAGTGATAGAGGCAGCTACAGGCAAACTGGTGTTCACCTGCAGTATGGGCAGCAGCGAGGTCAACGGCTTTGATGTTGACCCCTTCACAGGCGACGTTTACTGCTCTCTAATAGGTGGTACCATTTGGCGAATTAGCAATCAATAACAAATTACAATTGAAACATTATGAAAAAGGTACTTTTATTTTCATTGATACTAATGTGTGTCAATTGCAAGACCAGCTCATCTTTAACCGAAACGACACAAGATTCTTATAGTGATGAAATATACGGCTCAGATGCAGTGACCTATGCTGAGGACACCGACCAGAGCGACAATTCCAACTTAGACGACATGTTCCTCGTCTATTATGGCAATAAAGACAGGAAAAAGTGGGGCAAATCTCAATTGGAGAGGATTGTGGTGCACAAGTTTGCCGACGGACACCACGAGTGGTATTTCCCATCTTTTCTTTATTTGGAGTTCAAAGATGACGAAGGTTACAGATTTGGCGACAACCAGCCCGGCGACAATGGCGCTACCAATAAGAAACACTGGGAATGGTTGCTGAACCGATTTTTCTCGACAGCTTACAATAAAGGAGATTTCGAAGGACTTAAAGCCCTGGATGAGTGCATCGAGGATTGGAAACGGAAACTTGGCAGGCCAGGATTCAAGCACAGGGTGGTCTTGAGCGTGCCCTCACCATGCACCGACTTCACCGAGTGGGGCAGCATTAAAAAGAATGGGCGAAATGTAAAATTAGATTTCAGAAATCGAGAGCATCGGCTCGAGGCCGTCAAGTGGTTTGTCGATGAATTGATAAGTAGGTTTAATGCCCAGCACTATAAGAATATAACACTCGAGGGCTTATACTGGATTGAGGAAACCACTTCGGTAACAAGTTGGCATAAAGACAAATCAACTGGGTCATGGACCAACATGACAGGCAAGAAATATGATTACATCTATGAGTCAGGAATCAGAAAGCAGAACGACATAATAGCCGATGTGGGCCGCTATGTTCATTCAAAAGGAACTAAATTCATTTGGATTCCTTTTAACAGCGCATGGGGCAAGGACCGATGGAGGGCTATGGGGTTTGACCGATGCGATGTGCAGACAGGCTATTTCTGGGGAACTCCCGATATCATTAGAAAAGACCGTGCGCTCAAAACCATGTCGGATGCCAGAAAAATTTGTAATAATTCAATGAGAGATGGAATGGGATTGGAGTTTGAGCTTTCGACCGACTTGTTTGTGCCTTGTTACGGCAAGCCTAAAAAGAAAAATGACGTGGAGAGGCCATTTGAGATCATGAGAGTGAAAGATTGCACTAAAAGGCCTAATGAGATGAAGTCGTTGGGATATAAACAGTACGACTATAATCCGTGCTTGATGGCAAGATTCAAAAATTTACTCGATGTCTTTGAAGAAGAGGGGGTGTATAAGCGGGCCAATGTGTCTTATTACATAGGCTACTCTATAATGAACAAGCTGGCAACTTCAACCGACCGTGAAGTGATTGCTCTTAATGACCGCATGGCACGCTTAATATGCAGTAGGCACAACTAACCGCCATCGCCACCCGTAGGCCATGCGCAAGAGGGGGGGCTGAGAACTAATAGACCAGTTAAAACTGAAGCGAACCCAAGAAGTTTATGACCTCTTGGGTTCGCTTTTGCATTAAGGTTTGGGCCGTAGGACTCATCTTCCTTCATGTCTGAGAAAGTGTCCCCTAACTCTTTGCTGACTTTTACTGCTTCTTGACTACAAACGATGTGCGACCGTACTTGTCGATGCTGTCTACGAGTCGCTTAATGGCGTTATAGTCGTTCTTGCTGAAGTTGAGCCTGTTGATGAGCACTTGAGTTGTGGCGGTGATGCTGTTCTGGGTTGAGCCCGGGGTGATTCTCAGCAGCAGGTTGTTGTCGCTGGTATTGAGTGAGATGGGAGCTGGCACATCGTCAACAACCCAACCGGCTGGAATGTTGATGGCAATTTGAGCGGTCTCGTCCACCTTAGCGGGGAACTCAATGGGATTGTAGCGCTTGTCGTTAGCATAGGGTGTTGGGTCGATGAGGTGCCACAGCAGCAGTGGTACGTTGATGATACCATTCTTGCACTCAGTGTTATAGGTGAATTTGATGGTCTCGGTGACCGGTGCCATCACGTTGTCCACACCATCCATGCTATAGCCTGTGATGTTGAACAAGGGCGCTTGGAACTTGGGGTTGAGACATACATTCTGAGCACCATTCTCCTTGAGGGCGGCACGCAACTGCTCGGCAGCTTTGCCCGTGTGGGTCACAACGCATGTTGCAGTGAGCATCCCGTCGCTGCCGATGGAGCCATTGACGTTATAGCCCGACTTCATCACGCCTTTGTCTTCAAGACTGATCCATTGGTCGGGGATGTCTTTACCGATGATGCGAGCTTTGCTTACGAGGAAGCTGGCGGGTAGCACGTCGAGATAGGCGTTCTCGACCGAGCCATCGGTCATCTGATACTTGCCACCGTTGACAATCGCAACAGCCGTTGTAGAAAACTGCTCGAGCGATGGAAATTCGGTGTCGATGTAGTCGCGGTCGCGAGTGGCCAGTATCACAGGGTAAGCCTTGATGCCGGCGTCGGCAAGCATGGCTATGAGCATGAAGTTGATGTCGCTGTTGCTGCCCTTGCCATTCTTGAGCACTTGCTTGGCAGGGTTGCCTCCGAGGGTGTACTCTCCATTCCACTTCACATGCTGGTGCAGCAATTCTGTGATGGCCTTTATCTTCTCGTCGTTACTGCTCATCTGGTAGATGCCGGCTTTTTTCATCTCTTTCTTCAGAGGATTGTTCTTGAGCAGCTTGCCAAAGTCCTTGCTGTCGAGCAGCGATTTGTCGACCTCGGGCCATGTCATTGCAAAGTTCTTCTTCATCTTGCCGGGCAGCGACATGTCGGTGATGTTCACGACCACTCGCTGGCCTGTGTTGTGCGGGTTGAAAACCAAGCTCTCTTTTGTTATTGGAGTGAGGTTGCGACCCTCAAACTCAAAGTTGATTCCCTGGCACGAGAACGATTGCGCTGCAGTCATGATGGAGTAGGTAGGGCGAGTGGTGAGCTGCTTCGAGACAATGCGGCTGCTATTGTACTCGGTGCCTAAGATCTGCATGTAGAAGCTGAACCATTCAGGCACCGACAGCTCATATCTTGTGTAGGCTACGGGAATTTCGCACTGTGCTTCCCAGTCCTTGATGTCAAGATATAAGTCGCTCACAATGGTGTATTCATATTCAACGACCGAGCCAGCCATCACGTCGGGGAAGAGGGCTGCCATCACGCGCTGTTGCGGGTCAGGTGCCATGCGCGTGCTGGTCATGCTGCTGGTGAGCGGGCTCTTCTCGATTTGTCCGTTCACAAGATTGAAAGTCGCGCCTTTGATTTCGGTCACAGTCTCATGATTGCCAGGTTTGTCGTCGTTGACGGTGTAGTTAATAGCCAGCATGGCATGCTGTGCGCCTTCGGGCTTGAGAACCTTGAGGCGGCCTTTAACGTCGTACTGAACTTTGATGTCTTGACCTTCAATCACATATTTCATGTCGGTGGTCTTATACAGTACCACGGCTTCGGCATCGGGCTGCGCTGAATAGGTGGTCATTTCAAGTTCCTGCAGGCTGGGCTGTCCCCAGGTGATGACGGGCTCAGCAAGCGATTGAGCGTCGACAGTGAGCGTCGCCATCGTCGAAACCGCAAGTAATAGTGTGGTTAGAATGGAGTTTCTCATATTTCAAAAAATAAATTTATTTATGGTTAATCCCACATGAGGTCGCTGATGATGTTGTCGCTCAGCATCACTCCACCAGGGGTGAGGCGGAGTGTGGTGTGGTCGTGTAGCAGTAGGCCTCGCTCTATGTGGGGTCGAGACTTAGAGAGCAGCTTGCTCAGAGCCACAGCACCATAGTGCTCCTTGAACAGTGCCAAGTCGAGCCCGTCGCTGGTGCGCAGCCTCAACATCACCTCCTCGTCGTGACGCTCCCAAGGTTCGAGATGCTCCTCGGCAAATGCTGTGTGACCATTGCTCAATGCCTCGACATATTGCTTGATGCTTGAGGGGTTATAGCGGCGAGTAGTGCCGTCGAAGCTGTGGGCGGCGGCTCCCAAGCCCAAATAGGGGGTGCGGTTCCAGTAGTTGGAATTGTGGCGGGAGCGGAAGCCAGGCAGTGCAAAGTTGGATATCTCGTAGTGTTCAAATCCTGCTTGCTTGAGCATGCCATTGAGTGTGTCGTGCATTGCCACGCATGTCTCGTCACTCGCCTGTTGCACCTTGCCTCTGTCACGCATCGCCCACAGGCGGGTGCCTGGTTCGTAGCTCAGGCAGTAGCCCGAGATGTGCTGCACTTCGAGCTCAATTGCTTGCTTCACGCTGCGTTGCCACGAGTCGAGCGACTGTCCTGGCAGCCCATAGATGAGGTCGATGCTCACATTGGCAATTCCGCCATTTCTGATGGTCTGCACGGCATCGATGGCTTGTTGTGAGTTGTGCCGTCGGTTGATGGTTTGCAGCTCGGTGTCATTAAAGCTCTGAACCCCCATGCTCACGCGGTTCACGCCCAGCTTGCGCAATGCTTTGATGAGGTCTTGTGTCACGTCGTCGGGGTTCACCTCGATGGTGAATTCCTCTATTTGGCTCAGGCCGAAGATTCCATGCAATCCTTGCACAAGTTCTGCTATGAGATGAGTGGGTACCACCGATGGTGTGCCACCGCCCAAGTACAGGGTTTTAAGGTGGGAGCTTATTTCAGCTTGTCTTAATTGGGCTTCACAAAGCAGCGAGTGCATGTATTGCTCCATTGTCTCGACCTGTGGTGTTGAGTAGAAGTCGCAATAGATGCACTTGCTCTTGCAATAAGGGATGTGGATGTAGAGGCCTGCCATCTTTATTAATACACAATGCAGAGATTTGAGTTAGGCATTGTGCATTAAGCATTGATAGCGTCGATGGCTTTCTTGATGTCCTCGAAGATGCCGTCGATGGTGCCTGTGCCCTTGATTGCCTTGTACAGGCCCTTCTCTTGGTAGAATGCTTGCAGTGGAGAAGTCTGGTTGTGATAAACAGTCAGGCGCTTCTTGATTGTCTCCTCGTTGTCGTCGCTGCGTCCGCTCATTTGTCCGCGTTTCACGAGGCGGTCGATGAGTTCTGCTTCGGGAACCTCGAGGCCCACCACGGCGCTCACGCTTGTGCCACGCTCATTGAGCAGTGTCTCAAGAGCCTCGGCTTGTGGAATGGTGCGTGGAAAACCGTCGAAGATAACACCATTTTGTGCCTGTTCTTTATTGTCGTCAATAACTTGAGCCAGGATGCCTATCATTAGCTCGTCGGGGATGAGCTGGCCTTGATCGATGTATTGCTTGGCAGTTTTGCCAAGCTCGGTGCCACGGCGCATGTGGTCGCGCAGCACGTCGCCCGTTGATATATGAAACAACTTGTAGTGTTCAATTAAGTTCTCGCTCTGAGTGCCCTTGCCCGAGCCAGGTGCACCAAATATTACAATATTCAGCATAGTGTTTTAGTATTTTATAGTTTTTAGTTGTTATTATTCTTTGCTTTTTAGCACATAGATGTCGTGCGTGCCTCGTGCAAGCTCGTCAAAGTCGAGTCCATAGCCCAAGATGAACTTTGAGGGGATGTTGAATGCTGCATACTCAGGTGGTTGTCCCACTTGCAGCGAATCGGGTTTGAAGAGCAGTGCCGCTATTTTCAGGCTTTTGGGGTTGTAAGCCATGATGTCGGCACGCATTTGCAGTGCTGTGTGGCCGGTGTCAACTATGTCCTCGATGATAATCACCTCGCGGTCGGTAATGTCCTCGACCAGTCCCATGATTTGTTTCACTTTGCCTGTTGAATGTGTGCCCTCATAGGACTTGTAGCGGATGAAGGTGATTTCGCTCTCAGGCATGTCAATGGCACGATACAGGTCGGCGGCAAACATAAAAGCGCCATTCAAGACGCAGATGAAGATTGGACACTTGGTGAGGCAGTCGCGCTTGATTTCGGCGGCAACACGCTCAACCTGCTTTGCTATCTCTTCGCGGGAGATGAATGGTTCAAAGGTCAGACCTTTAATGTTGATTTCAGCCATGAGTGGAGTTTTTTTAGAAAAAGTTGGCGCAAAGGTAGTGATTTTTTGCGCCTTTAGCAAATGTTGACGGGCTTTTGTTTGGCATGTTGTTGAAGTTTTATAAAAAAAACATGGTCAAGTGACATCTGCCGCAGAGGCTATTAGAAATCAGCAGGCATTGATATTGGGACTTGGGTCAAAATAGTGGCGATAAAAAAATGCACCCCGAGCGCGGGGTGCATTTTTTAGAATTTAGCAGTTAAAGTTGATTACTTGGTGATATCGTTAAGCTATCGCTTGAAGTTGTTCACGTTCGGGATAACATGAGCAAGCTCAGTTCTCCTCTCACTTAATCACAACTTTCTTGCCATTGTGGATGTAGATGCCAGGAGCACTTGGCATGCCGTTGAACTTAACACCCATCAGGTTGTAGTAAGCGTTGTCGGCCTTAGCGTCTGCACCAACGGTGCTGATAGCTGTAGCATCCTTGTGAACAACCATAATCAGTGGAGCGGTAATGCCACGTGGAGCCTCCATCACGCTGATGGTGTAGGTGCCCTCATCCTGAATGCGGAAGTTAGCGCCATCAATGAGGCTGATGCTGTTGTCGAGCAACTCGGGAGTTACCAGGAAGTAACCTGCCTGAGTCTCGTCAACGCCACCAAACCAAATCCAGCCACCATCCTCGGCGGGAGTGATGATCTTGAACTCAGCACCTGCAGCAAGTACAACCTCGCTTGCACTGTAAACGCCAGGCTCGGCCTCAGTCAGCTTGATGCGGCCTCCGCCGTCCTCTTGGTTCCAGTCGTTGAACGTACCCACAAGGTAGAACTCATTGTAGCCAGCTGTGCTGCCATCGTCAAGTGTGGTGAAGATTGTGCTCTCGGTCCAGCCACTGTCTTTGTCGCCTTCCTCGTTAAACGCAATTACCTGTACCTCATATTCGGTGCTTGGAGTCAAGCCCTCGATAGTGTAAGGTGAAGTCACGTTCTCGGCCTCGGTCCACTCAGACACCTCAGGAGCATCGGGGTAGAGCACCTCGATGTTGTCGATCATCACGCGATAGAGGTTCGTCACGCCGTAGTGGCGGAATGCTATCACGCCAGTGCCATCATAGTCGCTCAGGTCAAACTCATAGTCAACGGGCGAAGAGTCGGGGACAATGTCGTCAGAAATCTTGATAAACTCATCAATGCTTGTCCAGTCGGCTGGCGCAATGTATACTGCAAACTGATCGGGATAGAAGATACTTGCAATCCATGCCTTGAACTTGAGTGAGCCACCCAGCTCAATGGGAGGAGTAATGAGCCAGTTGTCGGGTCTCAAAGCTCCCATTGTGTTACTGTCCCAGCTCTCGCTGTAGAAGCAGATGTCGTAATAATAAGTGTCGGTATACGAGAGGCCCCAGTTGTGGCCATCACCGTCGGCATCGAGCGTCATGAATTGCGATGAGATTTGATTGTAGTTGTCTTCATTTGGGTCCCAATAAGAGCCAATGAGTGCAGGGTCAATGTAGGGGCGCCAGCGCAGATTCCATGAGTTGTTGAATTCGCCTGGAACCCAAGCAATCTGTGCGGTAGTGGCTGTGGGATCAGCGGTGAGGTTGATGGGGATGAGTGGCTCGTCGGTGATCTTGCCATTCACGTTGAAGGTGATGTCGTCGATGTTCAGGTAGAACATGTTGGTAGAGTTGTGGTGCACGATGGCAAAATAACCTGTCTGACCGGCATAGGCGGTGAGGTCATATTCATAGAACAAATAGTTAACGGTAGTGATCTTGTCGGTGCCAATCTGAGTCCAGTTTTCGCCGTCGACGCTCACAAACACGCCAAACTTCTCGGAGTAGTAGCTTGGGTCTTGTCCGCAAGCCCAGAAGCTTAGTGTGCCACCCAACGTGAGCTGTGGCGAGATGAGCCAGTTGTCGGGAGTGAGCACAACGTCGTGACCGTTGTCGTAGCTTGCCGATGCCACGAGTCCGTCGCCACTGTGAGCTGTCATGCGGTCGGTTTCTGTATCATTGTTGTTGTAGTACTCCCACAGGAAGCCGTCGCCATCGCGGTCCTCATTGCCAAACTGTGCAAATTGTTCGGCATCCTCAAAGTCCCAAACCAGTACGTCGCCCTCGGCTTTGGGCATTCCCAGGGTGTGAATGTTGCCGTCCACCTTGATGGCTTTAGGCACCGAGCCCTTGGCTCGTGTTGCTGCATCTCTTGCGGCCCCAGGAGTGCTCACATTGTTTGACATTGTTGCGGCGCTAAGCGTTAAGGGCAACAATAGTGACAATAGTAATAATTGTGTAATTTTTTTCATGAAATTAATGGTTTTGAAGATTAATAAATAACTCAGTTATCTCTTGCCTGCAAATATAAGTCAAAATATTCACTTACACAAGATTAAGGCAATAAAAATGCGAATAGTTCACCCGAAGGCTCTTAATTGGCTGCGGTGGCTACTTTGAATGGTTAATAAAGTTGTGGAACTGAGCGTTACGGTTGCAGCAGACCGCAGTAGTGATTCTTGCGAAACAAAGTGGTTGGTTAATAAAAAAGGTTGAGCCCCATTGCGCGAGCTCAACCTTTTTAAAGGTTTAATGGTGAAGATTATTATTTAATGATAACCTTCTTGCCATTGTGGATGTAGATGCCAGGAGCGCTTGGCATGCCGTTGAACTTAACACCCATCAGGTTGTAGTAAGCGTTGTCGGCCTTAGCGTCAACACCAACGGTGCTGATAGCATCGGGATTAGCCTTAGTAACGGTCAGCACGGGCTCGCCGTCACGATTAAGGGTGAGCTCCAGGTTGTAAGCACCAGCCTCCTCGATGCGGAAGTTTGCACCAGGATTGATGGTCTGGATTGCTACGCCCATGAGGTCGTTGTTGAGCAGGAAGTAGCCAACGTTGTTGTCGTCAACGCCGCCGAACCAAACGGTACCAGCCTCGTCGAATGCGATAACCTTGAACTCAGCGCCAGCCTCGAACTCAACGTTCTCGATCTTGTTGGCCTCGAACTGAAGACGGCCACCCTCGGCAGTCTGGTTCCAGTCGTTGAAGCTGCCTACCAGGAAGTAGCCTTCCTCAATTTGCTGGCCACCAGCCTCGGTGAAGAAGCGAACGCTCTCGGTCCAATCGGTAACGCGTGCATCGGCACCAACACCCTGAACTTGTACCTCGTACTCAACGCCTTCCATCAGGCCCTCGAGAGTGTAAGGACTGGTTACGTTCTCAACAACTGTCCAGTCGGGAATCTCAACTGGGTTCTCTGGAATAACCTCGATGTCGTCAACGTAGATTGACCACTGATCCTCGCAGTCGTAGTGACGGAATGCGATAACGCCAGTACCCTCATAGTCGCTTAGGTCAATTTCATACTCCTCGGCAGTGGTGCCAGCAGGCTGGATGTCGTCGCTGATCTCAACGAACTCGTCAACGCTCTCCCAGTCGGGGTTAGTGCAAACGTAAACCTTGATCTTGTCGGGGAAGCTTGCACTGCGCTGCCAAGCCTTGAACTTGAGAGTGCCGCCCAAGCCCACCTCGGGAGTAATCAGCCAGTTGTCGGGAGTGAGAGCACCGCCTGAATAGCTTGACGAAACGAAGCAAAGGTCGTCCTGAGCATCGTTGGTGTAAGCAAGGCCCCAGTTGTTACCGTCGCCATCGGCATCGTAAATCAAGAAGCCGGCAATCTGATCCTCATAGCCAGGATTAGGCAGATCCCACAGCATGCTTGCCAAGGCGGGATCTACGTAAGGACGCCAGCGGAGGTTCCAGCTTGCGTTGTTCTCGCCGGGAACCCACTCGATGGTGGCAGTAGTGCCATCAACCGAAACACCGTCAACGGTGAGGTCGGTAGGAATTTGAGGAGCGGTTGGGTCGTCAACAACGAGGTCAACCTGGTCGTTCTGGCCACCGAGAGAAACTACGAACTCGTAGCCTGCGCCCGAGACGAACTCAAAGTCGTTGGCACGGCCACCAACGGTACCATTCTCCGAAGCAATCCACATGCGGTCGCCTGCAGTGGGGTTGGTGATGCACCAGTCGTAAGTTCCAGCAGGAATCAAGATGGTAACACTGTTGTTGATAACGATGTTAGCAGTAGTAAGAGCGCCATCAGCGTTCTCAGGAATCTTGTACTCAAACTCGGCGTAAGTAGCCTCGGGAACATCGCCACTGGTGCTGAGAGGACCAGTTTCTGGGATAAGGGTGCCATAAGCGGTAGCATCGGCATCAAGAAGCATCTGATAGCCAGAGCCATCTTCCCAAACGTCGCCAGCAGTAAGGGTCACGCTGGCATAGCCCTCGGGGATGTCGGCCTTGGGGTTAGCCTTGAGGGTGGCTTTCTTAACTACTAACTGGGTGGGGGTTGCATCCTTCTTAACGAAGTTCTTAGCCACCTTGTTGGTTTGCACATAGCTCTTAACTTGTGCATTCATGGTTATTGGTAATAACAATGCAACCAATAACATTAAAGTAATCGTTCTCTTCATAAGACACTTTAGTTTGATAGTTAATAAAAATGGTTAATTATAAAATAGAACATTGCAAATTTATTACAAATAGTTTAAATTACCAAATAAAATGGTATTTTTTTTAAATTAAATGCGTTTTTTTTATTTATTTTGGTAGCGGTGCGAAAAAAAAGATGCACTCCTCATGTGGGCGAGGGGTGCATCTTATTTATATGGGCTTGAGCAAGCTCAGTTGTTGTATCACTTAATCACAACGTTAAGCTATCGCTTGAAGTTGTTCACGTTCGGAATAACTTGAGCAAGCTCAGTTCTTCTCTCACTTAATCACAACTTTGTGGCCATTGTGGATGTAGATGCCAGGAGTGGTGGGCTGGCCATTGAACTTAACACCCATCAGGTTGTAGTAAGCGTTGTCGGCCTTAGCGTCGGTGCCCACGGTGCTGATGGCAGTTGAGTTCTTGGTGATGACCATCACGAGAGGCTCTTGCAAGCCCTTGGCAGGAGTAGCGGTCTTGACCTTGATGTCGTAGCTGCCACCTTCCTGAACCTGGAAGTTAGAGCCGTCAACGAGAGCGATGTTGCCACCCAGGAGCTCAGGAGTGATGAGGAAGAAGTTGCCATCGGCTTGGCCGCCAAACCACTTCCAGCCGCCAGCCAGGTTGTGGCTGATGAGCTTGAACTCGGCACCAGCCTCGAGCTCTACAGAACCAGCGAACTCAGTGCCTTCCTCGTTGAGAGTGAGCTCAACAAGACCATCGGTCTGGCTCCAGTTGTTGAATGAACCGCAAACGAAGAAGTCGTTGTACTCAACAACTTGAGGTGCGGGGAAGCCTGTTACGGTGAGAACGCCATCCTCGATAGTGAGGGTGTACTCGGCCTGCTGGTCAAGATTGAGGTTGCCACCGTCAACCAGGGTAACGCTTGGGTTCTCCTGGGTGAGGGTAACGCCGCCGCCCCACCAGTTGCCAGCCTCGTCCTTTACTTTGAACTCGCCACCGAAGGTGTAGGTCAGAGTGAAGACGCCATCATTCTCCTCAAATGGGATCATAGCCTCTTGGTTCCACTCGTTGAAACCGCCAATCAGGTAGTAGGCCTTCTCGGGAGCGGGAGTTGGGTATACAAACTCCTCGTCGCTGATGAGGGTGATAGTGGTGGCGCTGCGCTCGCCCAACCAGTAGTTGGTGTTAGCGTCGAATCCAGTCCAGTTTTGACCAAAGGTGAGCACCTTCTCTGTTCCGGTTCCGGTTACTGCACCATAGTCGGTAGTGTTGGCGAATGCAAAGTTGTTGTCGCCCGAGGTGTAGAACACTGCTTGGTCGGCAGTCCAAGTCTTGTCTTCGGCAAGAGTGAAGTTGACAGGAGTGGTGCCGATGCCGGCGAAGTTGTCGACCGAAACAACATAGGTCTCATTGTTCTCAGTAGCGATAACGGGCCAGTCGTAGATGGTGTTGTTGAAGGTGAAACTCATCATGGCGTTGAAATCGGTTACTGGAACCATTGTGCTACCAGGCTCATAGATCCATCCTAAGCGATAGTTGGCATAGGTGCCACTCATTATCTTCATGTAGAAATGAACACCGGTATCCATGACAATGCCCTCATCAACGAGGATGCCCATCACGTCGCCAACGTACCAGCCAGCTTCGTATTGGTCGTCGCCCTCATAGTACCAAGCAGCCGCAAGGGTGCAATCGCCGTAGGTGCTGTGAGTATAGACAACTTGATTCTCATCAACGGTGAAGGTGGTGTAGCCGCTGGTTGTTCCCATAGTTGCAGTAACTGGAAGGGGCATGAAACCAGTGAGACGAATTTGGGTGTCGCTGATCTTGTTGATGCCAACGAGGTCAACGTTGTCCTCGGTGTCGCGCTGGAAGGTGTAGTTGTTAGAGATGGTGTCGGGCTGAGTTGTCATGCCACCAGTGTACTGACGATAAGTCCAAGCGTAGCCGCCCACGAGGTCGTCGGGGGTAGAAGC
Source organism: uncultured Prevotellaceae bacterium (assembly GCA_946186575.1). Classification (GTDB taxonomy): domain Bacteria; phylum Bacteroidota; class Bacteroidia; order Bacteroidales; family Muribaculaceae; genus Sodaliphilus. Next base: position 39,969 of record CAMHNO010000016.1, on the reverse strand, counting down.
TGGGAAGTTGGGGGTGGCTTTGAGCTTCGATGCAAGGCGTGCCATCATCTTGGCCTGCATGCCGGCAGGAGCCTTTTTAACGTTTTCCATCTTCACTGGAGTGCCCATTTGAGCCTCGCCGGGAGTGAAGAGAGAGGCTGCAGTCATCGACAGTGCGAAGACAGCAGCAAGCATGAGAGTTAATGCTTTCTTCATAACTTTTGTAATTAAAAATTGGTTTATAAAAAATAGTTAATTAAAAATAAGTGGAGTGATAAGTTTTATAGTTGTAAATTGTTACTTTTTCAATTGGCAAATATAATATTTTTTTTAAGAAGAAGCAATGCCGTGGCGCATTAATTAAGATTTTTATCACAAATAGGCTGCAAGTTACAGCAAAACCGCATTTTGATAAAGCAAAATGCGGTTTAGGCTATGTGTGTGGCGTGTGAGCTATGTGTGGGCGTTTATATCGACTTCTCGATGTTCCACACAAAGGCTCTCAGGCCCAGCTTGGGCGTGGCAAGGTCCATCTCGTGAAGTTTCTCGAGCACTGTGTCGACACGCTGTGCCTCGACAACGGTGAGAATGCCCTGCACCAGCGATGGCCAGGCGTGGGTGCCGTAATGAGGGTCGCCAGTGTGACTGCCACGGCCCACCACGTCGTTGAATGCCGTGAAGCCACGGCAGCCGCTCTTGTGAAGCATCTCTACTATTCTCTCGTAGTAGGCCTGGTCAAAGGCTATAAATATTGCTTTCATTTTTTTTGTTTAGGTGATAAAGGTGGTTATAACTGCTGTGATTCTTCTTGACGAGCCTTGGCTCCTTGCTTGGCAAGTGACTTGCGCAGCTTCTTGCGAGTGCGCTTCATGCCATTGTAGGCAAAGATGGTGTACATCGTGGGCACAAAGAGCAGTGTGAGCACGGTCGAGAATGTCAAACCGCCAATCACGGCAATACCCATTGGGCGCCACATCTCGGCACCCTCGCCACTGCCAATGGCCATTGGCACCATACCCAGGATGGTGGTCAGCGAGGTCATGAGCACTGGACGCAGACGCGACTTGCCACCGTCGATTACCGAGCGGCGCACGCTCATGCCTCGCTCGCGGTTGAGGGTGATGTAGTCGATGAGCACGATACCGTTCTTCACCACAATACCAATCAGCATGATGGCTCCAATCATCGACATGATGTTGAGGTTGGTGCCTGTCAAGAGCAGGATGAGCACGATGCCCGAGAATGCAAACATGATCGACGACATGATGATGCCTGGATAGGTGAACGATTCGAACTGGGCTGCCATCACAATGTAGACCAGAATGATGATGAGCAATGCAAGCATTCCCAGGTCGCCAAACGAATCTTGCTGCTGCTCATAGGAACCACTGAGCTCGATGGTCACGCCAGGGGGCAGGTCGAGTTTGTCGATTTGTGGTTTTGCATCGGCAATAATTTCACTCATGGGTCGGTCTTGAACCACGGTCGACACGGTGATGATGCGCTCACGGTCTTTGCGCTCGATGGTTGGGGGAGTGAAGCGCTCAACCACCTTGCCCACTTCCTTGAGCTTGATGCCGTTGCCCATGGCATTATAGAGTGTGATGTTCTCGATGTCCTCGAGCGACTGACGGTGCTCGGGGTCGTACATCACCTTGATGTCATACTCGTCGCCATCCTCGCGGAAGTAGCTGGCAGTGCTACCGTTGATGCGGTTGCGGATGTAGGTGGCGGCAGTGGTCAGGTTCAAGCCATAGAGGGCAAGCTTCTCGCGGTCGAAGTCGACCTGATATTCTGGCTGGTAGTCGCTGCGGCTGATGTTGATGTCGGCGGCGCCAGGCACCTTCTCCAGGATGCGCTTGAGCTGCTGCGACACACTGTCGGTCTGAGCAAAGTCGTAGCCATACACCTCATAGTTGATGGTCGACTGGCCGCTCATGCCGCCGCCTCGCATACCGCCCACGTTGACGAGAGCCTTCTTCAACTCGGGATACTGCTTGAGATCCTCACGCATGAGACCTGCAATCTCGGTGATGCTGCGGTCGCGGTCGCTCGGGTCGACGAGCCTGATGTTCATCGACATAATGTGCGAGCCGTTGTTCTGCATCGAGCCAAAGGTGTTGTCGCTGCTGGCCTGGCCCACGGTGTAGTTGAACACCTTGATTTCGGGATATTTCTTGGTCCACTCCTTGTACAAGCGCTCGCACACGTCTTTGGCAACCTCAACGCGGGTGCCAATGGGCAGCTCCAAGCTCACTCCCAGGCGGCTGTTGTCGCTGGTGGGGAAGAACTCGCTGCCTATGAATCGCATCAAGAACATCGACACAACAAACACACCCAGCACCACGGCCGAAGTAATCCAGCGGTGACGCACGCAGTGGGTCAAAAGCCATGCAAAGCCGTCGTCGAGCTTGTCGAGTAATTTCTCGATGGGACCATAGAACTTGGTGAAGAACTTGCTCTGGGTGCGTTGCAGGCGGAGCATGCGGCTACACAGCATGGGGGTGAGCGAGAGTGCCGCAGTGGTCGAGATAATCATCATTATGGTTACCATCCATCCCAACTGGCGGAAGAGCACACCTGTCATGCCTGTTACCAGCGTCAACGGGAAGAACACCGCTATCAGGGTCAGTGTGGAGGCAATAACCGATATCGCCACCTCGTTGGTGCCATGCACGGCGGCCTGCTTGGGCTCGGCACCGCGCTCAATGTGGGTGGTCACGTTCTCAAGCACCACAATAGCATCGTCCACCACCATACCAATCGAGATTGACAATGCCGAGAGCGACACAATGTTCAGTGTGTTGCCGGTGGCAAAGAGGTAGATGAACGAGGCAATGAGCGAGATGGGGATGGTGAGTGTGATAATCACAGTTGCACGCCAGCGACCCAGGAAGAAGAACACCACAATCACAACGAAGAGCAGGGCATAGAGCACTGTCTCGACCAGCGAGCTGATGGTGTTGCGAATGTTGTCGCTGGTGTCCACGATGTAGTCCATGTGGATGTCGGCGGGCAGGTTCTTCTGGATGTGGGGCAGCTGCTTCTGGATGAGGTTGGAGATCTCAACCGAGTTGGCGCCGCTCTGCTTCTGCACAATGACCATAGCGCCGCGCACGCCATTGGTGAACGTCTCCTGTGCGCGTTCCTCGAGTGAGTCGTCGACTCGCGCCACATCGCTCAGGTGAACGGCAGCTCCGTTAGAGGCTCCCACAACAATGTTTTCGAGCTCTCTTGGGTCTTCAAACTCGCCTTCTACACGCAGGGCATAGGTCTCGCTACCGATGTCGAATGTGCCACCAGGGATATTGCGGTTCTCGGCACCCACAAGCTGGGCAATGGTCTCAATGCTCAGGTGGTAGGCTTCGAGTTTGAGGGGGTCGACATAGACGTGCACCTCACGCTTGGGGGCACCGGCAATCGACACCGAGCCCACACCATCGACACGTGCCAGTGGGTTGGCTACGTTTTCGTCAAGAATCTTGTAAAGTCCTGGCACGCTCTCCTTGGCTTGAGCCGAGAGTAGCACAATGGGAATCATGTCGCTCGAGAACTTGAACAGGATGGGAGTGTTGGCATCATCAGGAAGGAGGCTCGACACCATGTTCAGCTTGTCGCGAACGTCGTTGGTGAGCACGTCAATGTCGTAGCCATACTCAAACTCGAGGGTTACAATCGAGATGTTCTCCTTAGAGTTTGACGTGATGTGCTTTAGGTGCTCAACCGAGTTGAGGGTATTCTCAAGCGGACGAGTGACGTTCTGCTCAATATCTTCGGCACTTGCTCCCGAGTAGCTGGTCATCACCATGATGGTGTTAGTGTCAATGTCGGGATACAAGTCGATGGGCAACTTCTGTAGTGAAAACAATCCAATGATGGTCACCGCCACAAAGATGAGGATGGTGGTCACCGGACGTTTTACCGAACTTGAATAAAGACTCATTTCTTATTTTATTATAATGTGTATTAATTAATGAGTGAACGATTATTTCTTACTCCTCCTTGGTGGCTTTGGGCTCTTGGAGTTTCACTTTAGCGCCATCGGTGAGCTTCGATTGTCCTGCCACAACCACGCGGTCGCCGTTGCTCAGTCCGCTCAATATCTCATAACGGTCGCCCAGGCGCAGACCAAGTTTGACCTCGGTGTATCGCACTGTGCCGTTCTCGTTGTAGACATAGACATATCTCACACCGGCGCCCTGCATCTTAACAACTGCTCGGTCGGGGACAACGATGTGGTTGGCGTTGCCATAGTTGAACTTCACGCGAGCAAACATGCCAGTGCTTATCTTGCCTCCGCCATTGTTTAGTGTTACTTCTACCTTGAAGGTACGAGTGGCCTGGTCAATCTGGGGGTGAATGATGTTGACTGTTCCGCTGAAACTCTCGCCGGGATAAACGTCGAAGGTGATGCCTACGGGCATGCCAACCTTGATTTGTGGAAATTCCTCCTCATTGACGCTCACTACCACCTTGAGAGGATTGAGCTGCTGGATGGTGAGGATGGGGCCACCGGGCAGGTCGCCTGGATCGTAGTTGCGGGCACTAACCACACCGCTGATGGGGCTGGTGAGGACGGTGTTCTCTTGCACATTCTGCATCGAGCGCTGGCTGGCTCCCAGTGAGCTCTGGCTTGCCTGCAGCGATGAGCGGCTTGCCTCGAGAGCTCTCTTGCGTGCCTTGAGCGACTCGAGAGCGGCATCATAGGCAGCTTGCAGCTGGTCGACAGTTTGCTGTGTGCCTCCACCTATTCTCACCAGTTCCTTGGCGCGGTCGAGGTCTTTCTTCTGCCTGGCAAGGTTGATTTCTTCACTCTTGAGAGCTGCCTCCTGGCTTGCGAGGTTGGCGCCCTGGTTGGCAACAGAGGCTCTTTGCCCTGCAATGGCACTCTCTTGGTTGACGGTAGTCACATTGTCAAGGACAACCAGTCGCTGACCGGCGCTAACTCGGCTTCCCACATCAACGAGAATCTGCTTGATGCGGTTGCCTGTTGAGGAGGTGATGTGATTGGTCTTGAAAGCCTCGACAGTTGCCGTGTACTCACTTGTCTCGGCAACATTCTCGGCATAGACGCTCTGCACTTGCACCAGTGGTGTCTCGTCGGTTTTTGCTCCTTTCTTGTCATCTTTGCCTGAGCATGATGAAATAAGAGCAGCTACTAATAATAAGGTAGCGATTGATTTGAAATTTGTCATCGTTATTTTTTAGTTTGATTTGTTTCGGTACTTACTCCATATTTGCTCAGAGGTGCATTGCCAAGCATGAACTCAAGGTCGCTCTGCGACACGAGCAGGTTGTAGATGGCCTGGTAATAAGACAGTCTTGCCCCGAGCAGGGCATTCTGGGTGTCTTGAATCTGGAGGAATGTTCCCACTCCCAGCTTGAAACTCTCTTGCATGATGTGGTCGCTTTTCTCGGCAAGCGCCACGCTGGCAGCGTTGCTCTCGATTTGCTTGAGGTTGCTTTTCATGGTGTTGAGCTGAGTCTGAACCTGAGCGTTCAGGCTGCGGGTGAGGTTCTCGCGTTGCCATTTCATCTCACGTAGTGAAATCTCGGTTTGCTTCTGCTTGTAATAGCGCTGTCCGCCAGTGAAGAGTGGCCATGCCAGCGACAAGCTCGCCTGTGAATAGGGATTCCAGTTGAAGTTCTTGAAAGGACTGCCATTGCTCATGGAGTTCCACATGTAGTTGATGCTACCTGTCAGGGTGGGTATCCACGACATTTTCTGCACATCAAGTGCTTTGCGGAGGTAGTCGGTCTGCAGGTCAAGCTGCTTGATGTTGGTGTTGTTGACCAACGAGGTGTCGACATTCATTGTGTATTCATACATCATCGACTTGTAGCTGTCGAGAGTCTCGACTGGCTCAATGTCGATGTTTGCATCAATGCCCATGAGCACCTTGAGCTGGAGCTTCAAGGCCTCGATGGAGTTGGCGGCATCGAGAATCGAAGGCTCGAGGGTAGTGGCGGCAACGCGAGCACGGGTCATGTCATACTCGGTTGCTACACCTATTTCATATTGCTTCTTAAACACATCGGCGGTGAGCAGTGCAGTCTCGTGGTTGGCCTCAATCACGCGCTTGCTGTCGCGTGCCAGCAACAGGGAGTAGTAGGCGTTCTTGACCTGGTTCACCAGCGATAGTCTCGAAGCACGAGCATTCTCGATGTTTTGCAATATCTGGTTGTCGCTAAGCTTTATCGACTTCCATAGCGATGGCACGATGATTGGGAGCGATCCTTGAAAGCCCACGCTGTGCTGATTGTCGGTTCCCACCTTGAACTCCTGGTCCATCATCACCATGGTCTGCTTGGCCAGGGTGCGGTTGTAGTTGCCAACAAAATTCACTTGTGGGAAGAGTTGCCCCAGAGTTTCTTTCTTTGAGTAGTCAACTCGTTGAATCTCCATGTCGGCAACAATGATTGACGGGTTGTCGCTCAGCGCAATGCGAATGCACTCGTCGAGGGTGACATTCAGCGTCTCGGCGTGCGCCGTTAGAGCGCAAGCTGCCACTGCGACGATTGCGAGCAATTTCTTGAAATAGTGATAGTAGTACATTGTGTTATAGTGTTATTTTGTGGGTTAATTGTCTTTAATCAGATTTATACGCACGTAGTTTTCCACAATCTCTTGGCCCTTGGTGGTGGCCATGCCACGCATGAAGTTGAGGAACGCTCCGTCGAATATCTCGGTTGTGCTGTACTGAGGAAAGGGTAGCTCGTCCATGTTGTGGATGCTCCTGATGTTGTTAGTGAACAGAAATGCGGCGATGTCACAGTTAATGCGGCTGAGCACCAGTCCCTCGTCTTGAGCTCGCTTGATGATTGCAGCCAGCGACTTGATGTGCTCGTTCTCGCGCATCTTGAACTCATTGAACACCTCGGGGTAGAGGCGCTTGATGTCGGTCATGAACACGGTCGAGGTCTTCTGGATAAACTTGCGAGCCATAAGGTACACTCCCATGAGGGCATGGAAGCTGTTCTCGGCTTTGTCGAAGATTTCCTTTGAGCGCATAGCATTGATGTCGTGGCTATACTTCACAACGCCGCTGATGAGCGTGAGCTTGTTAGGAAAAGTTTCGTAGAGTGTGCGCTTCGAGATGCCGCAGTCGCGAGCCACCATGTCCATGGTGACCGATTGTGGACCAATGCGCATCATCAAGTCCATAGATTTTGTTAAAATTTTCTCTCTTAAATCCATGATAGTAATAGTTGTTTTACACATCCACTAAATTTGGTGCAAAGTACGTAAAAAACTTTTAAAACTCCAAAAGTTTTCTTGGTACATTTTTCAACAATTTAAAATAATGCGAATAATTAAGAAAAAAGAACAATCGCACACATATACCAATCCTTGCACTTGAATAGAGAAATCCTCTTTTTTTGCCGACCAATGGGAGTTGATCTGTTGTGAGCTTAAAAATAATTAATTAATTTTGCACAAATAATTAATTATGGTAATAGTAATGAAATCACAATCTAATATAAAAGATGTGTTGGCTTTCTTGCGACTACTGGCTGCCAACAACGACAGGACATGGTTCAAGGCCCACAAAGAAGAGTTGTTTGACCCCTTGCGCATGGCCTGGGAGCAAGATGTTGAGCGACTGATATCGCTCATGGCCGAGTGGGACGAGAAAGCCCGTGGGCTTGATGTTAGGCAGTCGGTCTATCGCATCTATCGCGACATCCGCTTTTCGCACGATAAGCGCCCCTACAAGCAATACTTCAGCGCAGTCATTGGTCGCGGTGGGCGGCATTGCGTGTCGAGCGGATATTACCTGCACTTCGAGCCCGGCAACTTGATGCTGTGTGGGGGAGTGTGGTGGCCGGCTAAGGATAAACTCGACGCTTTGCGGCACCTCATTGATGCTGAGCCCGAGGAGTTCTCACGCCTCATTACCGACAAGCGACTCAAGGCTTCGGGCTTCCACTTTGAGGGAGAGACGCTGAAGAATGTGCCAAAGGAATACCCCAAAGACCACCCGCTGGGCCAGTACTTAAAACGCAAGGAGTATATCCTCATGAAGCACGTGGATGAAGATTACTACGATTGTGACGATTGGGTGCAGCGAGTCAATGATGATTTTAAAGTGCTAAAACCCCTGCACGATTTTCTCGACTATGTCTACGATGAGTAGCACTAAATGCATCATTGCTGGTCATGAGTGTTCTTGTCCTTTGCGTGACGATTATTAATCCACGCGCTGAGTAGCATGGGCACTGCCAGAAGTAATAAATACTTGGGCAAGATAACGAGTAATAAGTGCTTCAGGCGCATCCAGTCATGATTAAAGGCTACATTAGCACTGAAGGCCAAAATGAGAATTATATCAAAAGTCATGAAGCCAGCCACAAGCACCATTGCCAGTCGCCACAGTGTGCCCCAGTAGCCGTAGCCGAATAGTTGCAGATAGGAGCGATATATAAATAAGAGTATGATAATGCCCCATACGATATAATACCAATCAGGATCCCCCTTCATGAAAGCTCCAATTACAACTGGCAAAATTGTGATAATTATTATCTGCGTGGCATTAAACACTTGAATGAAGAACCCTTCGGGCAGGGTGTGATGTGAGCAGCAAGGTGAATGACGAAAAATTAGGTGGGTGGGAATGATAAGAAATGAGCAGAAAAACATCGCTGCCCAGTCGTAGTGATGAGAAAGCCAATTGAGAAAGCGAAAGTATAATCTGAGCTCGGTGTTGTCATTAGTTGTTGTGAAGTCGTCTGGATTAATTAGGCTATTAAGGAGAAATACAAACAGTGCCACAATCACCAGCATCTTCACTGGAGGGAAACTCACCTGACGGCGCCCGTTTATATAGTCGGCAATGAGGTATCCAGGGCGCAGTAATAACTGCAACAATGTGTAAGGGAGAGAACGAGACCCCACTCCCCACACATCCATGATGCCGCTGCGCACACTATTCCATGTGAGGTGCTTTGCTCCGGCACGTTGCCCGCAGGTGGGGCAGTAGTTGCCAGTGTAGTCGTTCTCACAGCAGTGGCAGTGATGAGTGTCGTTGCTGGGTGTTGACGTGACGTGGCGCAGTGAGTCGCGTTGCCATTGCCTGAAATGCTGGCGATTTGTCTTTATCTTACCCATCTACTTGTTATATCCAATTAGCTCTAAAATAAAAAATCTGACCTCTGGTCCAACTCAGTCCGACTCAGTCCGACTCAGTCTGACTTCTGATTATCTATCATAGAGCTTGCGCTCGATAACCAGAGGCATGCGCTTGCGCTTGAAGGCCGAGCGGCGGTGACGATTGAGCACGCGCTCAACTGTCTCGGCACTGTAGGCATCAACGAGGCGCTTCATGTGCTGCTCGTCGTCGCCATGCTGCAAGTAGGTGTTGAGAATGTCATCAACGTCCTCATAGGTGTGCCCTGGTGCTATCTGAGCCATGTCGCCACCTGCAGCCACGCCGTTGCCGTCGGTGGGCATGATGTCGTAAGCTGCTTGCAGTGCTTGGTGACGCGGGTCGCTTTCTTGAGGATAGCACTCGGTGAAGATGTACTTGCACAGCTCATACACCTCATGTTTCCACAGCCCGCCAATGGGGTTGTAGTCGGCTACGTCACCATGAATAGTCCAGAAACCCAGGTTGTGCTCGGTGAGGTTGTCGGTGTCCATCACCAGTCCGCTAGTCACCGAGGCGAGATTGTAAAGGTATATCATGCGCAGGCGTGCCTTGATGTTACCTTGCGAGATGGGAGTGGAGGGATAGCGTTGCTCGCAGGTTGCTTTCAGTAGCAGATACTGTGCTTGCAAGTTCTCGACCCAGTACTCATTGCAAAAAGCCTTCATGGCCATGCTGGCCGAGTCGTTCTCTTCGACCGAATTGGAAGTGCAAGGCATGCTCACACCTATAAACTTAAACTGGTGATCAGGATACTGATTCACTACCTCATGGCAGATGGCAGCCGTCACAGTGGAGTCGAGTCCGCCCGAGACCCCCAGTATCATAGTCTTCAGACCATTGTCACTGAGATACTTTGCCGTCTCGCTCACCATTGTGTCAAACGCTTTCTTGTAATTCATAATCTTACTTTTTTCTGCAAATTTCGTCAAATTACTTTAGCTTTGCAAGTTATTTTTGCAAGAAAATTTTGCAAATCGGAAATTCGATTTTATTTTTGTGCGAAATTAAGTTTTTTAGCATGGAGCAACCTATAATCAATAAAATTCTTCAAGAGAACGCCACTCAGGTGCCAGAGGAAAAGGTGTGGTATGCTATTCGCGTCACGTTTAACCGTGAGTTGAAGGTAAAGGAAGACCTGGACCTGCGTGGCATTGAGAGTTTCATACCCATGAAATATGTGATGGGCACTCGGCGTGGACGTCGTGTGAAGAAATTGGTGCCTACTATCCACAACCTCATCTTTTTCCGCATTGAGCCATCGTTGATGAGGGAATATAAGGCGACAACCAAACTTCCCATTCGCTACATCATGAATCCCGCGACTAAAAAACCTGTGGTGGTGCCCGACAAGGAGATGCAGAATTTCATTGCTGTGGCTGGAACCTACGATGAGCAATTAGTGTACATCACTCCAAAACCAGGCCAGTTCACACGAGGCGACCGCGTGCGCATCTTGGGTGGCCCCTTTGAGGGTGCCGAGGGCATTCTCAAGCGTGTGAAGGGCGACAGCCGTGTGGTAGTGAGCGTGCAGGGACTGGTTGCTGTCGCAACCACATCAATCCATCCATCGTTGCTTGAGAAATTGCCCAAGACGAAATAATACAACCAATCCTTGTTGACTTTCCAAAAAATGTGTGTACCTTTGTAGATTGAAATAAAAACTAAGGGCAAATGAACGAAAATAATCAAAAGGTAGCGTTAATAACTGGTATCACAGGGCAGGACGGTAGTTACTTGGCTGAATTCCTGCTCGAGAAGGGCTATGAGGTGCATGGCATCATCAGGCGCAGCAGCTCGTTCAACACTGCTCGCATCGAGCATCTGTATCTCGACGAGTGGGTGCGCGACATGCGTCAGCAGCGACTCATCAACCTGCACTACGGCGACATGACCGACTCCAGCTCGCTCATTCGCCTGATTGAGACCATCAAGCCCGACGAGATTTACAACCTGGCAGCTCAAAGCCATGTGAAGGTGTCGTTTGACGTGCCTGAATACACTGCCGAGGCCGATGCCGTGGGCACCCTGCGGCTGCTTGAGGCTGTGCGCATCACCCATCGCGAGAAGCTCACCAAGATTTATCAGGCGAGCACGAGCGAGCTCTATGGCAAGGTGCAGGAAGTGCCACAGAGCGAGACAACTCCATTCTACCCCCGAAGCCCCTATGCAGTGGCCAAGCTCTACAGCTACTGGATTATGAAGAACTATCGCGAGAGTTATGGCATGTACACTGCCAATGGCATCCTCTTCAACCATGAGAGTGAGCGACGTGGTGAGAATTTTGTGACGCGCAAGATCACCTTTGCCGCAGCACGCATTGTCAACGGACTACAGGAGAAGCTCTATCTGGGCAATCTCAATGCCCGTCGCGACTGGGGTTATGCGCGCGACTACGTTGAGTGCATGTGGCTAATCTTGCAGCAGCCCGAGCCCAGCGATTTTGTGATTGCAACTGGTGAATTCCACTCTGTGCGTGAGTTCTGCACCCTGGCCTTCCACTATGCTGGCATCGAGCTGGAGTGGCATGGCGAGGGTCTTGACGAGAAGGGTATCGACAAGGCTACTGGCAAGGTGATTGTCGAGGTCGATAAAAAGTACTTTCGTCCTGCCGAGGTCGACCAGTTGCTGGGCGACCCCACCAAGGCTCGCACCCAACTGGGCTGGAATCCTCGCAAGACCACCTTTGACCAGCTCGTCAAGCTAATGGTCGACCACGACTTGAAGCACATCCGCAAGGTATACCATTTGTAAGTGTTAAGTCCCAAGTGTTAAGTAAAGCCGCTGATGCGGCTTTTTACTCTTTTTTGTCTCTTTTACTGATTTCTGGAAAATGGAAAAAAACTCTAAGATATATGTTGCCGGTCATCGCGGACTGGTGGGTTCGGCTATTTGGAAAAATCTTGAAAGCAAGGGCTATACAAATCTTGTTGGGCGCACTCACAGTGAGCTCGACTTGATGGATGCCGTGGCGGTGCGCCGTTTCTTCGACGAGGAGCAGCCCGAATATGTGGTGCTGGCTGCGGCTCACGTGGGTGGCATCATGGCCAACCTCAAGTATCGTGCCGATTTCATCTATCAGAACTTGGCTATCCAGCAAAATGTGATAGGGGAGAGCTGGCTACATGGCGTGAAAAAGTTGCTCTTCTTGGGCAGCACGTGCATCTATCCTCGTGAGGCTGAGCAGCCCATTCCAGAGTCGGCACTGCTCACCTCACCACTGGAGTACACCAACGAACCCTATGCCATAGCCAAGATTGCCGGCATGAAGATGTGCGAGAGCTTCAACTTGCAGTATGGCACCAACTACATTGCTGTGATGCCCACCAATCTTTATGGTCCCAACGACAACTTCAATCTTGAGACCAGCCATGTGATGCCAGCCATGATTCGCAAGATGCATTTGGCCAAGATGCTAAATGAAAATAATTGGGATGGTCTGCGAGCCGACCTTGACCGTCGCCCGGTGGAGGGAGTTGACGGCAAAGCCTCGCAAGCCGAAATCATAGCCCTACTTGAAAATTACGGCATCAACAGCGAGCGTCTGCAGTTATGGGGCACAGGAGTGCCCATCCGCGAATTTTTGTGGAGCGAGGATATGGCCGATGCCAGTGTTTACTGCCTTGAGAACATCGACTTTGGCGACGTGCGAGGTAATGACCCCGAGGTGCGCAATTGCCACATCAACATTGGCAGTGGCAAGGAAATCACCATCAGGCAGCTTGCCGAGCTGGTGAAGAGCACAGTGGGATATAATGGTACTATTGAGTGGGACAGCACTAAGCCCGATGGCACACTGCGCAAGCTCACCGATGTGTCGAAACTCCATTCGCTGGGTTGGCGCCATCGCATGGAGATTGAAGATGGTGTCCCCGCCCTCTACAGCTGGTACCTCTCAAGCCTATAGAGGATTTATTGTTAAAGTTTATAATTACATAAAAAGGGCTGCGCAGTTCCCGCCTGGGATGATGCGCAGCCCTTAAACTTGTTTAAATTGCTACATTCTATTTCATTAGTGTCCGATAAAAAATTTTGAGCGGCAAAAGAAATAGGGCTGAACCAGATTTTGTGGTTTCAGCCCTTTTGATTTACTTTGTTGCGACCAAACAAACATTTCAATCAATGGGCAAAAGTAGTAATTTTATCGGACAGCCGCTGTTTAATCAGCTTATAAAATTAATTTCGAGACAAAAAATCCAGGAAATAGCTCAAAAGGGAGGCTGTTTTTCGTCCATTATTGATTTTTATCGGACACTAATGATTTCCTATAAAGAAAAACCGGTTGAAATCTTCACAGTTTTCAACCGGCTAAAGTAAAAAATGTATTCTGAGAAAATACTAACTTATCATTTCACAAGCTTAGTAGTTGTGGTAGAACCATCATCATAATGCGTTTCCACAATATTTATTCCCTTGAATGGTGAATCACTCATGCGGCCCATTGTGTCAAAATACTTCACGTTCACAACATGCTTAGCAAGCATGGTTGAACCAATGCCTGTGGGAATTTCGTTAGGTATTGTGGGTAGATATTTTTGCTCGCTAGCGTAATAAACCTTGGCCTGGTCGTCGGTGCCGGTCTTGAGCATCGAAGCAGTGGTTGGCTTCATTCGCCCATAGAAGTGAACAATGTAGGTAGGCTGATAGCTGACGTCACTCGACAATGTGGCAGGGGCAGGGCCTTTGTAAATGTCCTTCAACGCCACATTAATAGTGCCATCGCTTGCATTGCTCACCACAAAGTAGCCTGGCTGGGGCATAGAGCTTGACAAATCCATGTCTTGTCCCTTGAACCACTCCTTAACGAGCACATCCTCGGGGGTGCCTTTGTCATCCTTGGGGCGCACACGCCAAATTCTCACACCATAGACCTCAAGATTAGGCGACATCTCACTCTTAACTTGCATGAAGTGTCCGTAATAATGTTGTCCACTAGCGGTCTCGGCATGCTCTATATCACTACCATTGCAAAGTTGTTCTTCGGTAGGCTCCTCATTCTCACCCAGACCCAGGTAAGCTTTCAGATATGTTTCATAAAGCTTATGCTTGGTGTCGTTTTCGAGCCACACTAGCGTGTTGGCTGTGCCGTGATAGTCGCTACCATAGGTGCTTGACTTCCAAGCCACATTGTCACCGTTGGCCATCCACACTGCGCGGTCGGGCAGTTTGGCTGTAATCACTGGCACATAATACATAGCGTCCATGTTAGCTTTCTGGCGACCTTTATCGGGAATTGTCACAGCCGACTGATACTGCTCAGGCTCACCCACCTTGTTACCAAGCGAATACACTAGGTAAGTGTTGTGAGTGTCGCGCTCGGCATAGCTATTGACTTGGGCAACCGACACTGTGTTGCTTAAAGCATTATACTCACCCAATGTGCGGCTGAAGATGTCGTAACGATAGATCTCTGGCAAATAAAGCATGTTATTGACAGTCAATCCCGCCTTATAGCCAAGTTCAAGCTCATGCATCGCATCGTTGTTATCGATTTCATCCTTAGTGAAATTGAACTCACTTGACTCGCCTATACTCTTGTAAACATCAATGAAGGCCTTGTTACTATAGGAAGTCTCGCTAGGGAATCTTGGGTCGGTGTCATTGATATATTTGTGGAACTCGGCAATATAGCCATAGTGTTCGGGATGGTCATTGGCCATTGTGCTAGCCTCAAAGATGTCAGTGATCATTATGCCTTTTTGGTAATCACCGCCATTTTGCCCAGCTGCCCCCACGTTCTTTTGATCATCACTAAGTCCCAAGGGGTAACCATGGTTGGCAAATGAGAATGAAGTGCTAGAAAGGAGATTGTCAAGTCCTTGTTGATTAGATGGAATATTATAATATGTGTCGCATGATTGCGTCCATGGGTGAGTGTAACCATCCTTGTAGACATATTCCTCGTGAGTGGCACTCTCGGCTTGATTGAAGCGACGCACATCGAATCGGAACCATTGACGGAAGTTTATTGCACCTAATTGCCATTCATTGGCATTGGTTGTGTGGAATTTCACTTGAGCCACTTTCACCTTATCATCGGGATTATCGCGGTTGAAACGATAGACAATAATCTCGGAGCAGAGTTCGTTATCTTCCCATTTCCAGTCAGCCCCATTTGCCACTTCAAAGCCTCCTTCTCCGCCATTGGCATTAGGATTCCATCCCATGTTGTCATAGCGTGCTTGCACTTGGTTAAGCTTGAGCGGGTTGATTTCGTCATTAGAAATCTTAATGGTGTTAACATAGCGGTTAACCTCTCTTTCCTTGATATACTCACTCGAGGTGTTCAGTTCAATATTCAACTGCACTGGAGTGGGAGCATCGTAAGGTGGAATCCACACGCGGTCGGTGTTAGACAGCACGCTTGCAAACGTCTCCATCTCACCATTAGCCTTGTGAACTCTTGCAAAAACCTGATAAGTAATCCAATAGCCCTCATCTTTGTTTTGAGGTACTTGATAGATGTGCTCATAAGTTCGGGACCTTGATGATGGTGTTTCGCCTTGGCTAAGGTCGGAGTTATTATATTTAATTTGACAATATCCATCTTCGTCGTAGACAAAAGTGAATAGTGGACTCTCCTCTCTAACACCATTGACCACACGATAAACCACGAAATCCTCGGGTATTGCCTCGTTGCTTCCAGCAATCTTGCTCACGGTGGTCGACCAGTCGAGCGTTACATCATAGGTGTGTTCCTGAGTAGTGTTAGGTTGAGCATCGGCTTGTAGCTTGCATGTGTATAATGCAAGCGTGGGCATGTGCATGGGATTGTAGTTAAAGTATCGGATAACACGCCACACCTCTTTTTTATTTGGATTGGTTGAACCAATAGCATATCTTTTAAACAAGTCTCGCCCAAAGCCTTCCTTGCTTTCGGGGTCGTAACCATATTGTTGTTTGTATGTACCATACTCCCAGTATTCCATTCGATAGTCGGGAATCCACAATGTTACTCCAGTCAAGTCGCGGTGAGTTGTCATGGCGGGATTTAGGCCATGCATAGAGAAAGCATGCGCCTGTTCGGGAACACTAGAGCAGTCGTGCTGCATTGTGAACACTTTTCCTTGCATAAGTTCGTTGTAGAAATTCATTTCCCATCCGTTTAGCAGTGAACTAATGGGGCTGAACTCCTCAAAAAGGGGCTTGGTTGGCATCTTGACCGACTGACGTGGTGTGCCTTTGGCAATGAAATAAAATCGATTAACATTGGGCTCGGTGACACTGTAGAGTGTGCCAGTGTTGTGGTATTGCTTGCTATCATCGTCTTCAACTCTCACTGAATTGGTAATAAGTCTAATACTTTCAATCTCATTGTCAATAGAATTGTAAAGAGAGTTAACTACACCATACTGATTAATTTCTCTATCCTGATGGTTTTGATTCCCCAGCACACTAGAGACGGCGCCATTTTCATTTTTATATTCATAAGTGTCTTTCATCTTGACGAGAAAGACTGTGAGTCCATGCTCATAGGGTTGATCCACTACTGGAAGATTTTCATATTGGCCTGTAGCGTTATTATAAGCATTCTCTGTTCTGAAAAAAGGATTATTTATCGCCCACAACTGCATTCCATTCCTGTTGGCATCAAGACTGAGCTCATAGGCATAATCACGACCAGGGGTTTCTGGTGTGATGTCACCAGTGTATCTATCGTCTCTCACATGTCGAGTGTAATCCACTATCGTCGAGAGATTGTTGGTGCGCACCGGAAAACCATCTAAAGTGTATCCATGATCCCCAAAACCATTATATCCGAATTCTGATGGGTCTGGAATATAACGATAGATATTGCCCATTCCTGCCGAATCGGGAATGGCGTATTTCATTCCCGGGATTTTGGGATTAGTGTACACATAACTCAGAAGAGCAATGATGTGCAGGGGATTGGTGGCTGGGTCGGAGACTTTGTTCCAATGTACATTACCTTCTTGATCTTTCCACTGAAATGGAGCAACATTCTCGGGATTGTCATACCAGGCTTTGTCGTGAACAACTGGGTAGACGGGGGCAGGAAGTTCCCCTTGAGCGTTTGCTGGAGAAGTCCAGCTCGATAGCGTGAGCATCGCTATCGCCATCAGGCAAAAGGGTTTGCCAAGTTTTTTCATAATCAAATTCATAATAATAACACTAAGAGCCAGCCCACCAAGCAGGTTTATAAGTTTTTTCACAAGATGTGTGTGGACTCAAGTCTTACACTTTAAAGTAAAAACATTGCACACCATGAAATGGCACGATGCATTTTGGGCTTCTCTTAAGAGATGCCACAACTATTTGTCATTTGTAATAAAGAGATTATATCAACAAATCAACTTCATCACCTTAAAGTACCAAACTTACACTCTTGACAATTCACTATTTCAAATAATCTGATACAAAAATTCTACTGTGTAGGATTAGTTCGTCACATAAGTATGTTACAAAATTACTACATTTAATAGCAATAAACAAAATAATTTAACCAAAAAATGAAAGATTTTAGATTTTTTGACATACCAACACGCTTATTAACTGAACAATTTTATCCATAATCATCATTTTTAAGACATCAATAGCAGATATATCAAGAAATGAAATTCTCATGATGCATGAGTAATTCATCACCTGACTTCGGCACTTTTTTCTGCCATCGCATAGCAGGTATTGATAATCAGCATTTAACTTCTTTTTGTGAGTGAATCTGGGTGAATCAAGGGCGATTTGAATGAAAAAAATGCTTAACTTTGTCCATGTTTGTGCGCAAAAGAAAGAATAAAACTGGCTCGATAAGCGTTGTAGTGGTCAGTAAACGTAACGGAAAATATATTGAGATAAAGAATTTCGGCACAGTAAAGTTGGAGGTAGAGGACTTATATGTCAAGGCCAAGCAATGGATAGATACCTATGAAGGCTTTTTCACCAAAACCATGTTCCTGACCGACCGCCACAGGTCAATCATGCCACTTTTCGACAACAATTTGACCCAAAATTGATTTTGGGTGAAGCATAACCGAAGTCAGGAGATAATAATAGTTGTTAATTATTGGTGGCAAAAAAGAATATTCCCACTATTTTTGGTGATGCAAAGTTACAGACAATAGTGGAAATAATGAAATTTTTATTAATAAAAATACATACAACCGCTAACGCCCTCGTAGGATATCGTTGATGCGGCTAAGCTGGTTGGGAATGCGTATGCCTTGCGGACACTTTTTGAGGCACGCTTCGCAGTCCATGCATTGGTTGGCACGCGCTTCGGCCTTGAAATGAGCAAGATATTGTTTGCTAAACTCTGCTTGCTGCTTGGCATAGTTTGGGCTCGACTTCTCGGGCAGTGGTAGCAGCTTGTTGTTCATCGCATTGTTATAGAAACTGAAGTTGCCCGGGATGTCAACGCCATAGGGGCATGGCATGCAGTAGGCACAAGCGGTGCAAGGCACAGTGGGGATGCCAATCATCGTGTCGGCAATCTTCTCGAGCAGTTCATTTTCGGCGGCTGTGCATGGCTCAAGCGGTGAGTGGGTTTCTACATTCTCAATCAAGTGCTCCATCACGTTCATTCCACTTAGGGTGGTGAGTATGTTGGGGTGTGAGCTAACCCATCGAAAGGCCCATTGTGCCACTGTGTCGGTCGGGCGCATAGCTTTGAGCAGAGCCACGCACTCGTCAGGCATCTTCGACAAGGCTCCCCCACGGAATGGTTCCATCACCACTACTTGAATTCCAGCCTTGGCGAGTTTGTTGTAGAGGTACTCGGCATCGGCATCCTCTTTCCATCCACCCTTCTGCAACGAGGCGTGTCGCCAGTCGAGGAAGTTCATCTGAATCTGGACGAAGTCCCAGTGATAGTCGTTGTTGTGGTTGATGAGCCAGTCAAAGACGCGCACGTCGCCATGATATGAGAATCCCAGGTGTCGTATGCGTCCTGCTTCGCGCTCTTTGACGAGGAAGTCGAGCAAGCCGTTATTCAGGAATCTCTTCTCGAGCTGTTCCATGCCTCCTTGCCCCACACCGTGCATGAGGTAGTAATCGATGTAGTCGACGCGCAGTTGCTTGAACGAGTTTTCATACATTTCCTTGGCACTATCGAGAGTCCAGTACTTCTCGTCATAGTTCGACATCTTGGTTGCCACGTAGTACTTGTCGCGGGGATGACGGCTCAGAGCGGCTCCCACGATTCCCTCGTTAAGGCCACGGCCATACATTGGTGCTGTGTCGAAGTAGTTGACTCCATGAGCTATTGCATAGTCCACCATTTGGTTTACCAATTCCTGGTTGTCGCGTGGCAGACGCATCATGCCAAAGCCTAACAGCGACACCTTCTCGCCGGTGCCATGCTGAGTGCGATAGGTCATGAGGTTTTCGCCAGGCTTGTCGTCTTTGCTGCGAGCAAAGCTTGTGATTGGATCAAGTGCCAGCATTGCCATTGCTCCACCGGTCACTATGCCAGCCCTCTTGAGGAACTCTCTTCGGTTCAAATTCTTGCGTGCCATAATATTGTGATTTAACGATTTTACTTCACAAAGGTAGTGATTAATCTGTAAAGATAAAAGAAAAAAAGTGTTCCCGCTCTGTTTTTTTGAATCTTTTTTTGTCACATTCAGTGGTAATTACTAATTTTGTGGGACTATAATCATATAGTGTTCCATGAAACAATTACTTTTGACTCTACTGGGCGCGCTCTTGTGGTCGATGACAAGCGCACAAGGCACTTACAGCATTTACCCTGTCCCTCACAAGATTGTGCAGGATGGTGCAGTGGCATCGTTCACCAGGGAACAGGTTGTGATTATCGCTGAGCCCGAGATTGACCAAGTAACAATCGACCGCGCCAGGCAGGTGCTGTCTGAGCATGGTCTCAAGCCAGTGATAGGCAGGGTTCCCATCAAGGGGAGCTCCACTCTGGTTTTAGGAGTGAATGGCACGCATGGCGCTGCCCAAAAGAGCATCACGGCATTGAAGATTGATTGTGGCGTGTTTAACTTGCCCAAGTATGACCGGCACATACTCACCCTTCAATCGCTCGGTGGTGTGGCCCAGGCTACAATCTTGGGCGAGAACACCGATGCCGTGTTCTGCGCTCTTGCCTCGCTTGAGCAGATGCTTGACAGTGGCACCCAGCAAATGCCGTGCGTGACAATTCATGACTGGGCCGACGTTAAGAACCGCGGTATCATCGAGGGATACTATGGCTTACCTTACTCAGCCCAGGTGACTAAGGACTTGTTTCGCTTTATGGCGCGCTACAAGATGAACACCTACATGTATGGTGCAAAGAGCGATCCTTATCACTCCCGATACTGGAGCGACCCTTATCCCACAAGCATCGACGACCAAGAGCTACGCATTGGCTACCTTACTCAGGATATGCTGCGCGACATCACCCGAGTGGCTCATGAGACTAAGGTCAACTTCATCTGGGCCATTCATCCAGGTAAGACCTTTGCCGACCCACAAGCTACCGATGTACTGGACCGCATCATGTCGAAATTTGAGAGCATGCACCAGCTTGGAGTGCGCCAGTTTGGCGTGTTTGTCGATGATGTGGGCGTCCCCAGCGACCCAGCTATCATGAAACTATGTGCCGACAATCTGACCTCCCTTCAGCAGCGCATCAATGCCCGTTGGAATCGGGCTGGTGCTATTGCTGCCGACACCGTCAAGCCCCTGCATTATGTGCCACAACTCTATGCTCACGGGTGGGTGAGCCAAGATCGCGCACGTCAGTTCTATGAGTCGCTGAGCGCTGTCCCCGAGATGGTTAACATTTATATCACAGGCCGCGACGTGTGGTCGGTGCCAAACAACGACGACCTGTCTCTTGTGGGCACTTGGCTTGGTCGCCAGGTGAGCTGGTGGTGGAACTATCCCTGCAACGACCAAGATCCAACCAAGCTATTTGTTATGGATACCTATAGCAACTTCCGCGACGAGACCCACATCAACAGCCTTGCCAGCCTTGAACAATCGCTGCTGGGGCTTCAGTCGCTTATCATAAATCCCATGCAGCAGGGTGAGTTGTCGAAGATTGCCCTTCACGGCGTGGCCGACTACTCGTGGAACAACTCTGCTTTCCAGAGCCGATGGAATTGGGATGCTGCGGTAGTGGCTGTCGTGGGACAGGGTAGGGCACAAGCATTCAAGAAACTGGCACCCTATCTGCGCTACTATGACAACGATGCCCTGGGGTACCTCGTTGATCGATATCAGGAATCGGTAAAGCGCCAGCGCCCTAATCCTAACCCCCTTATCAGTGAGCTGCGCCAGGTGAATGCGGCATGCAAGGAGATAGAGGCGATGGAGCAATCGCAGGTTGAGAGCGACCGTCTGTTCTTTGACGACGTGCGTCCATGGCTGTACAAGCTCGACGACATGACAGCCGAAGCAGTGGCCTTGCTCGAGGGCAGGCATCCCAGTCCAGGCAACTATGATACTAATCTTCGCTACCAGTTTGAGACTCTGGGAGGAATGGGAGCCGAGATTAAGTTGCGCACCTGCATCGCCCAGCCAAGCAACCAGTGCCTTGGTGCGCTGTTGCAGTGGCTTCATGAGCAAGAGACAAAGCAATAATTAATTTCAATAAATCCATTAATTTATGACAAAACTCAAAAAACTAATTGCGCTTGCGGCACTTGCCTGCACAGGCTTGATGGTGCAAGCTCAGCTGCCCGAGGCAGTAACCTATGAGGGAGACCCCATGCACACGCAGTGCTACACGCTGCGCAATGGTATGAAGGTGTTCCTGAGCGTTAACAACCAGAGTCCACGCATTGCAGCTCACATTGCTGTGCGCACAGGCTCGCGCAACGACCCTGCCGAAACCACTGGTCTGGCCCACTACCTTGAACATCTCATGTTCAAAGGCACCAAGCAGTTTGGCACCAGCGATGCCGAGAAAGAGGCTCCCTATCTCGATGAGATTGAGGCTCGATATGAGCAGTATCGCAAGGTCACTGATCCCGCCCGTCGCAAGCAGCTCTATCACGAGATTGACAGTGTGTCGCAAATTGCTGCACAGTACAATATCCCCAATGAGTACGACAAGTTGATGGCCGGCATTGGTGGCATAGGCACCAACGCCTATACCAGCACCGACGTTACCTGTTACACCGAGGACATACCCAGCAACGAGGTTGACCGCTGGGCACGCATCCAAAGCGACCGTTTCCAGAACATGGTCATTCGCGGTTTTCACACCGAGCTCGAGGCTGTGTATGAGGAGAAAAACATAGGTCTTGCCAACGACATGTGGAAACTCGAAGAGGCTCTCTATGCCAAGGCGTTCCCCACCCATCCTTATGGCACTCAGACCACAATTGGCACCCAAGAGCACCTCAAGAACCCATCGATCACCAACATCAAGAACTACTACAACAACTACTATTGCCCAAATAATATCGCCATCTGCATGGCTGGCGATTTTGAGCCCGACAAGGTGATTTCAACTCTCGACAAGTATTTTGGTGACTGGAAGCCCAATCCCAACTTGAGCCGACCAGAGTTTGCTCCACTCAAGCCCATTACCGCTCCTGTCGACACCACTGTGCTTGGCAAGGAGGCTGAGTTTGTGACGCTTGCCTGGCGCTTTGAGGGCGGGCCATCGCTGCAAAACGACACAATTGAGGTGATATCGCAGATGCTCAGCAACGGCACAGCAGGCCTTATGGACCTCAATCTTAACCAGCCCCAAAAACTCATGGAAGCTGGTGCTTATCCCGATGAAATGGCCGACTATTCGCTGCTTATGCTCATGGGTTATCCCAATGAGGGCCAAACTCTTGAAGATGTGCGTGAACTGATGCTCGGCGAGATTGAGAAGCTGCGAAAAGGCGACTTTGACGACAACCTGCTCACAAGTGTTGTCAATAATTTCAAACTACAGTATTTGAGAGGATTGAACAACAACGGTGCAAGAGCACGCTACCTTGTTAATGCCTTTATCAATGGCATAGAGTGGAAACAGGTAGTGGAGCAGCTCGACCGCATGAGCCGCATGACCAAGGAACAGATTGTTGAGTTTGCACGTCGCAACCTGCTCGATAATTACGTGTGCGTCTACAAGCGCAAAGGCGAAGACACCTCGGTGAAAAAGATCGACAAGCCCGAGATAACCCCAATCCCCACCAACCGCGACAAGCAGAGTGCGTTTGTGCGCAACCTCATGGCCGAGACTGTCGAGCCCATTCAGCCCCGATTTGTAGATTTTAAGACCGACATGAACGTGTCGAATACCAAAGCTGGACTTCCACTGCTTTACAAGCAGAACACCGACGACGACCTCTTCCATCTGGTCTATAAATTTGACTTCGGCAACACCGCCGACCTGCGTTATGAATTGGCCTTTAACTATCTCAACTATCTAGGCACAAAGACGTTGACCCCACAACAGTTCAAGCAGCGCATGTATAAGCTCGCTTGCCATTTTGATGCCACTACAAGCGACAATTTCACTTATGTAACTATTAGTGGTCTTAACGAGAATATGCCTCAAGCAGTGGCACTGGTTGAGGACCTCTTTAAAAATGCAGCAGTTGATACTGAGGCTTACAACCGATTGGTTGACCAGATTCTCAAGGCACGAGCCGATGCAAAGACTAACCAAGAGCAGTGCTTCGCAAGACTCATGGAGTATGGTCAGTTTGGACCTAACAACACCTACACCAACATCCTCAGCGAGGAGCAGCTGCGCAACACAAATCCTGCTGAGCTCCTTCAGCTAGTGAATGGTCTCTTCAATATGCAGCACACCGTAGCCTATTTTGGTCCCATGAGTGAGAAAGATCTCTCGGCAAGCATCTCTAAGCTCCACAAGACCCCCAAGAATCTTGTGGATGTGCCCTTCGGCATGGACTACATGGAGCAACCCACCACCCAGACTGAGATACTGCTTGCACCATACGAAGCCAAGAACATCTATATGGTGCAGTACAACAACAGCGGTCGTGATTGGGACCCATCGCATGCTCCAGTAATCAGCTTGTTTAACGAGTACTTTGGCACAGGTATGAATGGTATTGTATTCCAGGAGCTGCGTGAGGCACGCGGTCTGGCCTACTCGGCTGCCGCTCGCTACAACCAGCCTGCCCGTGTGGGTCACAAAGAGGATGCTTACACCTATATTATTACTCAAAACGACAAGATGATGGATTGCGTTGACGAGTTCAACAAGCTGATTGCCAACATCCCCGAAAGCGAGGGCGCATTTAACCTTGCCCGCGAGTCGTTGATGAAGAAACTCGCCAGCCGCCGCACCACACGCTTTGGTGTTATTCAGAGCTACCTCATGGCTCAGGAGCGTGGCATCGACTTCGACATCTATTCAAAGGTGTATGAGGCTCTACCCAAGATGTACCTCTTCGACATTATCGACTTTGAGAAAGAGAACATGGCAGGCAAGCCCTATCGTTACCTCATCCTGGGTGACGAGAAGGAGCTCGACATGGAGCGCTTGCAGAAGATAGCTCCCGTCAAGCGCGTGAGTCTCGAGGAAATCTTCGGTTACTGATGGCTGATTGCCACGAATAAAAAATCCTGCCCAGAGTGTTTTGCTCTGGGCAGGATTTTTTGTCTTGAAATAGTTGATGAATAACATAAAAAACCTGTTTTTTTTTATTTTTCCTCGTCAAGTTTCTTGAGAGCGTAAGCACTGATGTAGTCGCCCTTGTCGGCGGCAGATTTAAGAAGTTGTTTTGCCTTCTCTTTATTTTGTTCGACGCCTTTACCCTCCAGGTAGCACATGGCAAGGTTGTATAATCCTTCGATATATCCTTTGCCTGCCGAGCGCTCAAACCATGCGACGGCCTTCTCATAGTCTTCATCCTCGGCATAGATGGAGCCAAGATTGTTCATTGCTCCAGCATGACCTTGCTCAGCTGCTTTCTCAAACCACATGGCGGCTTGATTTCGGTCGCAAGTCACTCCTTCACCATCTAAATAAAGCAGTCCAAGCTCGTTTTGTGAGCGAGCAAACCCCTGCTCAGCCGCCTTTTGAAACCATATTCTTGCTGTCACAGGCTCGCCAGAATTATAATAATTAACTCCTAATTCGTGCTGTGATTCAACTACACCAGCTTCGGCCTCAGCTTTCAGTTGTTCATTACTTTTGCCACTGAAAGTTATTGAGTCGGGGTTATATGTCTCTTGGTTAGTTAAACTCATTGCATCTGTTGTGTTGTACTGTTTTGCGAAATAGCATGTTATCAGCACGAATACCGAAAGAATTAAAATTGTATTTTTCATATCGCTGTCTTGTTTTTTTGTTATGTCTTTCTTCTATATCATCTTTTGGGTGCGATGGTAATCTCAAATAACAAAAAAAATCCCGCTTAAGGGCGGGATTTTTTTGATTTCGTTTTATGTGTTGTTTAGAACTGGCGGGCTGCAGCCTTTACTACCTCGCTGAGTGTGGGGTGGCCGTGAATGGCACTTGCCAGTTGCTTGACTGTCATGCCAGCATTCATGGCAGTGACGGCTTCCTGGATGAGGTCGGCAGCGTGTGGCCCGCAGATGTGGCATCCCACGATTGTGAGATCCTCGCTACTAACAATGAGCTTAACAAGACCGTCGGTCTCGCCCATAGCCACAGCCTTGCCGTTGCTGCGGAAGAACGACTTTGCAGTCACAATCTCGATGCCCTGATCCTCGCACTGCTGCTCGGTGAGACCCACCATTGCGAGTTCTGGAGTGGTGAACACAGCACTGGGCACAATATCGAGCTTCACGTTGCTCTTCTCGCCCAGGATGTGAGCCAGAGCCACGCTGCCCTGTGCACTTGCGGCATGGGCCAGCATGCAACGACCGTTAACGTCGCCAATAGCGTAGATGCCATCAACGTTGGTCATCATGTTATTGTCGACCTCAATGCCGCGACGGCTTGTCTCAACACCTGTGGCCTCGAGTCCCTCGGGCAATACGGCTTGGCGTCCTACCGACATCAGCACCTTCTCGGCAACAATGCTCTTGGCTTTGCCCTTGTGGTCGAAGGTAATCTCAAGCCCACCGTCGGTCTTGTGAATACCATTGACAGCGGCCTGAGTGAGGATGTTAACACCTCGCTTGCTCATCACTGTCTTGAGGCGCTTGGCAATGTCCTTGTCGAACGGAGGCAGAATTTCCTTCATGAACTCTACCACTGTCACCTCAACGCCAAAGCTGCTGAACACACCGGCAAACTCCATGCCAATCACACCACCACCCACGATGCACAGGCTCTTGGGCAGTTCTTGCATGGCCAGGATATCGTCGCTGGTCATGGCCATGTCGGCACCCTCGATTGGCAGGCCGCGGGGTATCGAACCTGTGGCTATCACAATGGCGGGGGCTGTGTACTGCTCGCCAGCCACCTCTATGGTCTTGGCATCGACAAAGCGAGCCTCACCACTCACCACGGTGATGCCATCGCCACCCATGAGCATGGTCACGCCATCGCGCAACTGCTTAACGACCTCTTCTTTGCGGGCAAATGCCACACCATAGTCAACGCTCACTTCGCCTGTGGTCACTCCAAACTGCGCAGCCTCGCACACGGTGTTGATGACCTCGGCATTGCGGCACAGGGCCTTGGTGGGGATGCAACCACGATTGAGGCAAGTGCCTCCCAGCAGGTCGCGTTCAACAATCACCACTTGCTTGCCATGGTGAGCGGCCTCGGCGGCCATCTCATAGCCGCCGGGACCTGCACCTATTATAATAATGTCGGTTGAAATCATAAGTCGTCAACGCTCAGGAGTTCGCGATAAGTAACAATCTGCTTCAGGGCAGCCTTAGTGTCGTCGAGACGGCGCACTGGGGTGTTGTGAGGAGCGGTCTTCACCAGCTCAGGATTCTCCTTGGCCTCGATAGCAATCTTCTTCATCACCTCGATAAACTCGTCGAGGGTCTCCTTGCTCTCGTTCTCGGGTGGCTCAATCATCATGGCCTCGTGGAACAGGAGTGGGAAATAGATGGTGGGAGCATGGAAACCATAGTCGAGCAGGCGCTTGGCCACGTCGAGAGTGGTCACGCCGGTACTCTTGTCCTTAAGGCCATCAAACACAAACTCGTGCTTGCACACACCGTCGAGAGGCAGCTCATAGTAGTCCTTGAGCGACTCCTTGACATAGTTGGCGTTGAGCACTGCCAGTGGACCCACGTTCTTGATTTGGTCACGGCCAAGGGTGAGGATATAGGCATAAGCTCGCATCATCACGCCAAAGTTGCCTAAGAATCCACTGATAGAGCCAAGCGAGTCGTCGCTGTCCTCCATGTGATACCAGTAGATGTCATCGGCTATCTCCTCGCGTGTCACGCGTGAGTTGGGGAGGAACTTCTCCAAGCCCTCACGCACTCCCACGGGGCCACTGCCAGGACCGCCGCCACCATGAGGAGTGGAGAATGTCTTGTGCAGATTGATGTGCATGATATCGAAGCCCAGGTCGCCAGGGCGGCACTTGCCCAGCATGGGATTGAGGTTGGCTCCGTCGTAGTACATCAAGCCTCCAGCCTCGTGCACGAGCTTGGCAATCTCGGCTATGTTGTGCTCAAAGATGCCCAGCGTGTTGGGGTTGGTCATCATCATGCCAGCCACGTTATCGTCGAGCAATGGCTTGAGATCTTCAACATCGACAGTGCCATCGGGACGGCTCTTAACAACAACTACCTCAAGGCCGCAAACAGCTGCACTGGCAGGATTGGTGCCGTGGGCGCTGTCGGGGATAATGACCTTAACGCGGTTGGCATTGCCATTGGCAAGATGATAGCTGCGCATCACCATCAGGCCTGTGAGCTCGCCATGAGCGCCGGCATAGGGGTTGAGTGTGAACTCACTCAAGCCCGAGAGCTCAGCAAGCGAGCGCTGCAGGTTGTAATAAACGGCCAGCGCGCCTTGTACGTTTTCCTCGTCCTGCAATGGATGCAGACTGGTGAATTCGGGCTTAGCGCACATCTGCTCGTTGATTTTTGGGTTATACTTCATTGTGCATGAGCCCAATGGATAGAAGCCGGTGTCAACACCAAAGTTGTTGTTACTCATGTTGGTGTAGTGGCGCACCACAGTCATCTCGTCAACCTCGGGCAGACAAGGAGCCTGCTGGCGCTGCAGAGCTGCAGGCAGGTCGGTGAGTTTGTATTCAGCGAGCTTGTTCTCGGGAAGGCTGTAGCCTTTGCGACCCTCTTTAGAGAGCTCAAAAATCAGTTTGCCATAAAAAGTATTATTCATTGTTCTTGTCCTCCTCGCCTTCTTCGATAAATTGGTTAATAGCGTCAATCAGGTCGTCGATATCTTCCTTGCTCACGGTCTCGGTAGCGCACATGAGCAGTTTGTCGTCGTCGATGGGAACACCAGCAGCATAGGCTTGGTTGAGCCAGCTGAGCAGGTCATCGATGTTGAGCGAAGTCTTGACAACGAACTCGTTGAGGAAAGGTTTGTCGGGGTACTCAAGTTCAAACTTGCCAGTCTTCACGAGCTGGTCGGCGAGGTAGTGAGCGTTGCTGTAGCTAATCTCGTTAACCTCGCGCAAGCCTTGTTTGCCCATGAGCGACATGTATACCGTTACAAACAGTGCCATCAGGCTCTGGTTAGAGCAGATGTTGCTGGTGGCTTTCTCGCGGCGGATGTGCTGCTCGCGAGCCTGCAGGGTGAGCACGAAGGCTCGCTTGCCATCGGCATCGGTGGTAGCACCAACAATGCGACCAGGCATTTTGCGTATGAGCTTCTTGCTTGTGCACAGGTAGCCCACGTATGGTCCACCAAAGTTCATGGGAATGCCTAAGCTCTGGCCGTCGCCCACAGCAATGTCGGCTCCCCATTCGGCTGGAGTCTTGATAACGCTAAGGGCGCTTGCTGGGCAGTTCATGATAAGCAGTGTCTTGTGCTGGTGGCAATAGTCGGCCCATCCGGTGTAGTCCTCAAGGATGCCGAAGAAGTTGGGCGAAGCCACGATAACGCCAGCCACGTCGTCGGCACCAACCTTAGCCTCAAAGTCGGCACGACTGGTAACACCATTCTCGGCCTCGATCATCTCCACGTCGATGCCATGGAATTTGGCATAGGTGTTAACCACGCGAAGCACGAATGGGCTCACGGTCTCGCTCACGAGCACTTTGTTGCGCTTTTTTGCGTTGGCAACAGCCATCATCATGGCCTCGGCAGTTGCGGTGCATCCATCATACATCGATGCATTGCTCACCTCCATGCCAGTGAGCTCTGCCATCATACTCTGATACTCAAAGATGTACTGCAGAGTGCCTTGCGAAATTTCGGCCTGATAGGGGGTGTAGCTTGTTAAGAACTCGCTGCGTGCCACAATGTCTTGCACCACAGCTGGAGTGTAGTGGTCATAGACGCCAGCACCCATGAAGCACTTGAGCGGAGTGTTGTCCATGGCGAGCTCTTCAAAATAGTTGCGCACCTCGATCTCGCTCATGGCGCGAGGCAAGTTGTAGTCGCGCTTGAACTGCAGCTCAGCGGGAATGTCGCTATAGAGGTCATCGAGCGACTTAAGTCCGCACTTGTCCAGCATTTGCTTCACATCGTCTTGGGTGTGCGGAAAAAATTTATAAGTCATTGATTGAATCTTTTTTAATGGGTTTGAAAAAAAGGAAAGCCAAGGGCTGGCAGTCTCAATAACCGATGGCTCCAGTCGCTTGGCTTTGATAAAAAATGAGTGTTACTCTTTAATGAAAGCTTTGTAGGCAGCTGCATCCATCAGGCCATCGAGCTCGCTCTTGTCGCTGAGCTGCACCTTGATGATCCAGTTCTCAAAGGCATCCTTGTTGATAAGGCCGGGCTCGTCCTCAAGAGCCTCGTTAACTTCAACTACGGTGCCACTAACTGGGCAAACCAGATCGCTTGCGGCCTTAACGCTCTCAACTGCGCCAAAGTCCTCGCCAGCTTCAACCTCGTCGTCAACCTCGGGCATGTCCACGTAAACCACGTTGCCAAGCTCGTGCTGAGCATAGTCGGTGATGCCTACATAGCCAAAGTCGCCCTCAACTTTTACAAACTCGTGTGACTCGCTGTAATAGAGTCCTTCAATAATTTTACTCATAGTTGTATAAAAAATATGTTATGGAATATGTTTATGCTTTCCTAGTTACCTAGATTACTTAACACTTAACACTTATGACTTAACACTTACTTCTTGTAGCTCTTGTCGTGGAATTTCTTCTTAACAACAGTTGCGTCGAAGTATTTCTTGCGGATGTGCACCTTCAGAGCAGTGCCAAGTTTGCCATAGGCAGCGTCGACCAGGGCCACAGCAATGCTCTTGTCGACCGAAATGCCACGGTAGCCAGTGGTAACGTAGCCCACAGGCTCGTTGTTCTCGTTGCACACCTCATAGCCATGACGAGGAATTGCCTTGTCGTGCAGCTCTAAGCCCACGAGCTTCTTGGGAGCGCCCTCGGCTTTCTGCTTAGCGCAGGCTTCCTTGCCAATGAAGTCGTCCTTGTCGAGCTTAACGAAGAAGCCGAATCCTGCCATGATGGGCGAAATCTCGGCAGTGAGCTCGTCGCCGTAGAGGGGCAATCCCACTTCAAAGCGCAGGGTGTCGCGGCAGCCCAGTCCACAAGGTTGAACGCCAGCCTCAATGAGCATGTCCCACATGTCTTGGATGGTCTTGTGGCTTGCGTAAATCTCAAATCCGTCCTCGCCAGTGTAGCCAGTGCGACTAACAATCATGTTGTCGCCATTGTAGTTCACGCACTTGAAGGTGTAGAAAGTGAGGTCGCTGCAGTCCAGGCTGAGTACTTCGAGCATGGTTTTCTCGGCCTCAGGGCCTTGAACGGCAATTTGGCCGTAGCTCTCGCTCTGATTTTCGACCTTAACGTCAAATTTAGCGGCCTGCTCGTTGATCCAAGCCACGTCCTTGTCGATGTTGGCAGCGTTGATTACAAGGAAGTAATCGTTCTCGCCCATGGTGTAGACCAGCAGGTCGTCCACTGTGCCACCGTCGGGATAAAGCATCATGCCATACTGGATGCCACCCACCTGCATCTTGGTGATGTCGTTGGTGAAAATGTAGTTGACAAACTTCTGCGCCTCGGGGCCAGTGACGTGCACCTCGCCCATGTGAGAGACGTCAAAGACTCCCACTGCGTTGCGCACTGCGTTGTGTTCCTCTACAATGCCCGCATACTGGATGGGCATGTCAAAACCGCCAAAGGGGCTCATCAGGGCTCCCAAGGCCACGTGCTTGTCGTGCAGACAAGTTACTTTGTTCTCACTCATAATAGTTGTTTTAAGAGATATAAAGTTTTATTAAATTGTTAATCAGTAAATTAGTTCGCATAAAAAATAGTCTTAAAAACATCAGATGATGCAGACCTTATTTTCAGCACAAAAGTACATAATAAAATTGACATAAAACAATTTAAGTTGAAAAAATATATTAAAATTAGTGTAAACCGAGTGGAATGCAGAATAAGCCACATAGTTTTTATCTACGAGGTGCTACCTAATTTAACTATATCTCATATTTTGCACAAGAGCGGTGCAATAGCTGAAGACAGTCAGCCTCTATATAACCTGGTGAGTGTAAATGCAAAAAAATCATCCCTCGCAAGTCCGGTGGTTTGGAACTTACGAGGGATTTTGTCGTGCGACTCAAAACGTTGAGGATTATTGCGTGGCACCACCTAAGGCAATGTAGAGAGCTATTACAGCCATCGCAGCGTCGTGCATGTTGGTCGCTTCGTTGAGCTGAGCACTGAGCAGGCTTTCCTGCGCAGTTAGCACTTCGAGATAGGTGGCCTTGCCATTGTCCATGAGTTCGTGGGTGCCGTTGTAGGCATCATGCAGCACTTCGACCTGACGGTGGTAGTAGCCATATTTGTCTCTCGCCGCTTGGCAATCGGCAAGAGCCTCATTCACTTGATTGCCAGCGTCAATCACGGTTTGCACATAGTGGTTGCGCACGTTCTCCTGTGTGAGCTTTGCTATTTCGAGGTTGCCCTTTAGCTGCCCACGTGCAAATATGGGCTGTGCAATCGATGCCATGATGCTTGTCAATATCTTACCTGGATTGACGATGGCTCCGCCTGCATTGTTGGTCCATCCCAGTGTGCCCGATAGCGACAGGCCAGGGTAGAACGCTGAGCGTGCCGTCTGCATGTTGTAAAAAGCCTCCTCCATGACATGGTCGGCAAGCCTGACGTCGGGTCTGTGGAGCAGCATCTGCGCTGAGATTTCGTTAAGTGCGATTTGCGGCATCACATAACTGCCCCATGGTGCTCGCTCAATGTGCTGAGGCGGAATTGCCAACAGGCTGCAAATGGCGTTTTCCACGGCCTTGAGATTGCGCTTGGCATCCACAATTTGCGTTTTCACGCTCAGGCACGACGCCTCAAGCTGGTTCACTGCAGTGGAATAAACCAAACCATTTTCCCAAAGCACCTTTTGTGTCTCGAGCGAAACACCCCACAGACTATCGGTCTGAATTAAGATGTCGAGCTGACGGTCAAGCAGTTGCAGCAAGCAATACTGCTGTGCCACTGTTGATATGAGATTGGCTCGAATTTCCTCTTCGCGTGCTTGATTCTGCAGCATCACAGCCTGAGCAGCGCGTTTCTTATTAGTGTAAGAGCCTATCGATCCCATGTCCCAGTTGGCTTGCAACGGCACATTGTAGGTCTTGGAGGTGTTGCTTGCGAAATTGGCAATTCCTCCTGATGGCGAGAAAAAGAGCGATGGCAGAATCAATTTTTTCGACATCTCCAGCGATTTCTCGCTTTGCTTGATGGCGATGCGGGCCGAGTTGAGGTCGGTGTTGCGCACCAGTGCCGTGTCAATGAGTTGTTGCAGCAGTGGATCGGTAAAGAATTCGCGCCACGACACAGGAGTTGGCACGTTGGCAGAGAGCGTATCGATGGTGTTCAATCCCATCACATCGCCAGGAATGTGTGTGTTAGGTTCATATTTGTCGTACAGACTTTTTACTGAGCCACAGCTCGATGCCACGAGGCACAAGAGTGCTATACTTAGAAGAAATGTTGATTTTTTCATTTTATTTTTCAGTTTTCGTCTCTTCTTCGACGGGTTTTTCGGTAGGTTCTATGACGTTTTTTTCGACATCTTTTTTAGCCGACGCATCGGCATCTACTGTCTCGGCATTAGCAGCCACCTCGGCCTTTTCAGCAACTTGTGCTGCCTCATTCTTGTCTTTGGCTGCTTCAGCAGCAGGTTCGGTTGCCACAGTTGCGGCTTGGCCTTGGAATTTCTCATGCAGCTTCTGGAACACGATGAAGAAAGCAGGAACCACGAAGAGCAGAGCAAGCGTGCCAACCGCCATGCCCGCAGTCACGCCGAGGGCAAGCACACGGTTGCCATTGGCTCCGGCACCACCAGCGATGATCAGAGGTATCATGCCAGCAATCATTGTGACAACAGTCATCAAGATGGGGCGCAAACGCTCCTCGCAGGCCGCGAAGGCTGCATCGCGGATGCTTAATCCCTGGGCACGACGCTCAGAGGCAAACTCGGTGATGAGAATAGCGGTCTTTGCGAGCAAACCAATGAGCATGATAACACCCGTCTGCAGATAGATGTTGTTCTCCATGCCCGGCAGGTGCAACAGCGATATGAGCCACACTGCACCAAATGAGCCCATCAGTCCAAATGGCACACTCAGCAGCACAGCCCATGGGGTGAACCATGAGTTATAGAGCGATGCCAAAATAAGATAGATGAGAATAACGCATATCACATAGATGAGGGCCGTGGCATTAGAGCCCGACGCTTCCTCTACCTCACGCGACATGCCACTATATTCATAGCTGTAACCGTTAGACATCTCTTGTTTAAACACCTCGGCGATTGCCTTGTGAGCATCGTCCTCGCTATATCCGTTGGCTGCCATCACACCACAAGTGATGCTTTGGAACAGGTTGAAATGCTCGACCGATGCCGAGCCCACTATATCCTTAAGCGTAACAAACTCCGAAATGGGAGCCATTTTGCCGCCTTGCACGCGCACAAAGATATTGTTTAACGAAGTAGGATCAAGACGATACTCGGGTGAGGCATTGGCAATGATGCGATAAACCTTGCCAAACTGGTTGAAATTGCCCACAAACGCGCCACCACAGTAAGCTCCGAGCGTGTTGAGCACAGTGGCTGGCGACACGCCGGCACGATCGCACTGAGTGGCGTCTATCTCAACCCGATATTTAGGGAACCGCTCAGAATAGGTTGACATTGCCATCATAATCTCAGGACGCTCATTAAGCTTGGTGAGGAACTTTGTGGCATCGAGATTGAACTCTGTCATGGGGCGGTCCTGTAAATCCTGCAACACAAGACTCACACCGCTATTGGAACCATAACCTGGCACCTGAGGCATTTGGAACGGAATGACCGTCGCATTTTTTATATCCTTGCAGTCCATGGCAAAACGGCCATAAATGAGCTCAATATAATGATTCATTCCAGGACGGTCGTCCCAGTTTTTCAAGCGAACGATGAGCGTGGCGTAACAGCTGCCTGAGAGATTTGCCATCATGCCGTAGCCATTAACCACAGCATAGTTCTCGAGTTCGGGAATCTTTTTCACCTTCTCCTCCACCTTCTTGACAATCTCTTGTGTCTGATGTAAGGTACATCCCTCGGGAGCACGCACTTCGACAAAGAACACACCTTGGTCTTCCTGAGGCACCAGACCCGATGGCAAACCTCGCATGAAGATAATCAGCAACACGGCCGACACAGCAAGCAATGCCCACGAAATTACAGGACGCTTTATGAAGCCAGTAACACTCTTCTTGTATTTTTTCAATATAGCATTGTAGCTAACAGTATAGGCTTGAGTGACATAATAGTTGAGATCCTTCTTGGGCTTGTCGTTCTTAGAGTAACGCATCATTAAAGCGCATAGCGCAGGACACAGCGTGAGGGCCGACACACACGATAGTCCTACCGCCGAAGCCAGCGTTACGCCAAATTGTGTGAAAAACGCCCCTGACGTGCCAGGCATGAAGGCTACAGGGATAAACACTGCCATAAACACCAGTGTACATGAAATTACTGCTACCGACACCTCGCTCATGGCTTCACGGGTGGCTTGCCTTGCGTCGGTGATGCCACCCTCAAATTTCGCCATCACAGCCTCAACCACCACGATGGCGTCGTCGACCACAGTACCAATGGCAAGCACAAGCGCAAATAACGTCAAGATGTTAAGAGAGAATCCTGCTAAAGTTACAATTACAAACGTGCCAAACATCGACACGATTATCGACAGCGAAGGAATAACCGTTGCCTTGAAACTCTGAAGGAAGAAGTACACCACAAGAATCACAAGGATAATGGCGATAACAAGCGTCTCCACCACATTGTGAATGGCAGCAAACAGAAAGTCGTCGCTGGTCTCCAATATCTCAAATTCCAAACCTGCAGGCATCGTGGGCTTCATGTCCTCATAGAGCTTGTTGATGCGGGCATTCACTTCGGTAGCGTTTGCGCCAGGGGCTTGGAACACCATATAGATAGTTCCAGGTTTTCCGTCGATGTTAGAAGTGAAGTTGTGGCTTACGGCGCCTATTTCCACATCGGCAACGTCGCTCAGATGCAGCAGGTGGCCGCCCTCGCTTGAGCGCAGCACAATGTCATTAAATTCCTCAACGGACTTGAGAGTGCCTTTGTATTCCATTGAGTACTGGTAGGCATTTTCCGACTGCTCGCCCAGCGAACCCGTAGCAGCAACAAAACTCTGACCGCCAATGGCGGCAAACACATCGTTGGGTTCAAGCCCATATTGCGCCATCACATCGGGCTTGAGCCAAATGCGCAGTGCATATGTGTTACCCAGCGACATCACGTCGCCCACACCTGTGATGCGCATCAGTCGCGGCCTAACGTTAATGTCGATATAGTTGGCGATAAAGTCGGTGTCATATTTGCCGTCAACACTCTTGAGGGCGCCAATGTGCAGGATGTTGCTTTCTTGCTTCATTACCTGCACGCCCACCTTTGTGACCTCCGATGGCAACAGGGCGGTAGCTCTGCTCACGCGATTCTGCACGTTCACGGCCGCCAAGTCGGGGTCGGTACCCTGCTCAAAATAAACCTGAATTGATACCTCACCCGATGTCGATGCCGAGCTGGTGATATATGTCATGCCCGGAACTCCGTTGATGTTCTCTTCGAGTGGCTGCACCACCGATTTCATGATAGTGTTGGCGTCGGCACCAGAATATGATGTGGACACACGCACTGTGGGCGGCGCGATGCTGGGATACTGCTCAATAGGCAGTGTGCCCATACAAATGGCTCCTACCAAGGTAATGACAATCGATATCGCGCATGCCATTACATAACGGTTAATGAAAATGTTGTTCTTCATAGATACTATTTTTCTTTTTTAGCTTTAGCGAACAACACTCTCTGTCCTTCCTGCAGGTTGTTGGCACCCACAGTCACAATGCGGTCGCCCACTTGAAGGCCCTCGGTGATGATGAAATCTTTGCCGTTGCCAGCATCGCTGGTTACCACTGTTACTGCGGTAGCGGTGCTGTCGGGTTTTACTTTATATACTAACGATTTGTCTTGTAGGCGCACTACGGCGGCTTGTGGTATCACTATCACATCTTTGTAGCTGAAAGGAAGAACCACGGTGCCCTGAATGCCCGAATACAGTTGGCCGTTGGGATTGGGAAACACTGCCTTGCAAGCCAGTGAACCAGTGGCGGCATCTACCACTCCTGTGAGGCTGTAGATGCGGCCCTTGAGGGGATATTCGGTGCCGTTTTTCAGAATAAATGAAACATCGGGAAGCATAGAAATATACTTGTTTTTGTCGACCGATGTAGTGCCTTCTTGAATTCCTTCCTCGATAATTGATTCGGGAACAGAGAACCATGCCTCCATCTGCTGGTTTCCGCTCACGATTGTCAGTTGGGTCATTGGCGACACCTGGTCTCCGGCACGCACACCTATTTCTCCTACCACTCCCGAAACAGGTGAGGTGATGGTGCACTGGCCAAGGTTAACCTTGGCGCTGCCAACAGCAGTTTGCGCTTGGCTCACCGAGGCTCTGGATTGTTCAACCGTGGCTCTTGCCTGCTCTACAGTGGCTTTGGCCTGACCTACTGCCGCTTGTGCCTGCTTGTAGGTGTTTAGAGAGTTCTCGAGAGTGTAGCTGCTCACAATTTTTTTGTTGAAGAGGTTCTTGTTGCTCTCATATTCGAGTTTTGCGCTATTGGCCTTGGCTTGTGCCGACGCTAAATTGGCTTGCGCCGATTGTAAGCCCGCTTGTGCCGATTGCACGTTGGCTTGTGCGGCTCTCACCGAGCTTTGTGCCAACTCAAGGTCATGCTGGGCATTTCGAGAGTCGATGACAAAAAGAGTCTGTCCCGCCCTCACTTGCTGACCTTCGGAGACACATATCTTCATCAGCTGGCCGCTCACTTGTGGTGTAATTGTGACGTCGGCCTGACCTTTCATTTTAGCACTGAATTTTATTGGAGTCTCAATGTTGGATTTTATCACCATCATTGTCTCAAATGAAGACTCTGTTTCTTTTGGCATGTCGAGTTTGCACGACGCCAAGCACATTACCATTAGCAGTAAGGCGCTCCATTGTTTGTGTTTATTCATTTATATATGAGTTTAAAAATTATTGTTTTTAAGTATTACAATTCAAGTTTTGTAAGTTGTTAACTTGCTGTCGGGCAGTGCTTAGATTTTGTGGTGGAGGTGTGTTACATAACAAACCAACACTTTAATTGGCCCAGCGAAACTTGAATTAATTTTAAGAACCTACCTTTTGAAAAAAAGGCGATTGAAGTTTTGTTTTGCAAATGTACAAAAAAAAATGTTATTACCAAAATTGGCAATAACACTTCTCACTATTTTTTTGTGACTTTGGAGTCGATGGTTGTTTGTCAGAGGCCGAGCAAGCCCAAAAGCTGCTGATGGGTCAGCTTCATAATCACATGCGATAGATTGATTCCTGCAAGTGCCTGGCTAATGGCTTGCGCAGTGAATTGCGTACCTCTTAGCCGCCCGGTCACTTGCGA
Organism: uncultured Prevotellaceae bacterium; assembly: GCA_946186575.1. Classification (GTDB taxonomy): domain Bacteria; phylum Bacteroidota; class Bacteroidia; order Bacteroidales; family Muribaculaceae; genus Sodaliphilus. Next base: position 1,873 of record CAMHNO010000016.1, on the reverse strand, counting down.
CAGGTCGCCAAGGACAAAGAAATCGCCTGTAATGTTTATGTCGCGGATGATGTTATGTTTGAGCTCAAGGGTGATGCAGAACTCGCCAACGCCTGGGATGCGACCAGTGCGCTCGATGTTGCAGCGCGGGTTATTGCCCAAGATGAACTCGGGAGTGAGATAGGTTTTCTCGATTTCCTCGATGGCTGCTATGTCGTTGCTGCTGAGCTCAATCTCGCCGTCGCACAAGACGTGCTGCGCATGTTGCTGAAACTCCTCGATGGTCATTGGCGCAAGATAGCGGTTAAGGGTGGTTATGTGACTCTGTACGCTCTGCACGCCCTTGCTTGAGAGCTTGGCGGTGGAGGGAGTGATAGCGCGCAGCATGTTTTCCATATTGGTGTCGTAAAGCATGGTGCCATGCACGATGCTCACTCCAGGCAGGTGGTAGAAGGCATTGCCGCTCACCTTGCGACCGTCGACCATTACGTCGTTACGGCTGTTGTCGCTGGCGTCAAGACCCAAATTCTTGAGCATCGTCACAATGGAGTGGGTGTAGCGGGCAAAGGTGGTGGTCACGTCGTCGCTGCGGGTAATGTAGCTAAACATGATATTGTCCATGTCGGCATACACACAGCCGCCACCGCTCTTGCGACGGTAGTACTCAATGCCGTGCTCCTCGCAGTAGGCCACGTTAACCTCGCTGTTGATGAGCTGGTTGCGGCCAAAAATCACGGTGGGCCTCACGCGCCAGGTGAAGAACAGTTCATCAAGGTTCTTGTTAGCCTTGAGCAAGTGGGCAGCATGCTCCTCCATAGCAAGATAGAATGTGAGCCGTCGCACCTCATCATAAGGCAGTTGTAAATATTTCATAGTCAATTAAAACGTCAGAACAACCATTGTTGGTTACGAATGGGCAAATTAAGACATATTTTTTGATGTCTGCAAGTATTTTGTTCAGGATTTGTAGCCCGACAAGAAAAAAACATTTTCGAGCTGTTTTTACTTGAGGTTTAATTACTTTTTCGCAAAAAAATGCTGATTTTCTTTGTTATATTAATTATTTTGAATAATTTTGTAGAATATAAAAACAATTTATTGTTGATAGATTGATTGTGAATTAAAATCTAATAAATCATGAAGAAATTATTTTTGTTTTTCATCATTACCCTGACTGTGGTCACTGCCAAGGCTCAGTATCTGTCGATAGGAAATCTCAAGTATTATATAACCGACGATTATGGCTATACTGTGGAGTGTGTGGGCCTGTCGAGTGCCGGTGAGAGCGCTAATCCCACCGAGATTGACCTCCCCGGCAAGATAAATTATGGCGGTTCTACCTATACAGTGACCGATGTGAGAGATTACGCTTTCTCGGGCAACACAAGAATCACAGTGTTGAAAGTGTGTCATGGCGTCACCAGCATTGGCTACCATGCTTTTTCGGGCTGCACCTCGCTCAAGTATGTCTATCTTCCCAGTTCGGTGACTCTACTTGACAACTACTCCTTTGCCAACACATCCAGCATGACGCAGTTCAACTATGCCTCTCAGAGTGTTCCCACGTTCTATAGCGGCACATTCTCGGGCATGCGCTCGGCGTCTCTGGTAGTGTCGACGTTTGAGGCCAAGACGGCTTTCAGTTCCAACAGCACGTTCAGTTCTGCCTTCAGCAGTATCAATGCCAATGGTCGTGGTGCCTATGACTTCTCTTCTGGCTCAGGATGCTATGTTGTGAGCGGCAGCAACACCTGCATGCTCGTGGGCTTACTCTCCAACACCCCCTCCATCCCTGTGAGCGCGACAAATAATGACAACTATACTTATGGTGGTCTCACATCGCCCGAATACTACAAAGTTACTGTGGCAGCTCCCCGTCTTGCTGAGTTGAGTG
>CAMHNO010000015.1 GCA_946186575.1 uncultured Prevotellaceae bacterium | reverse complement strand
TCTTTCTATTGACCGTTAATGTTTAACCCGTCCAACTTTTTGGGGTCACTTCATAAGTTAGAGGGGATACAGGGGGAGTGTGCCACAATTATGACACCCCGTCTTTCGCTGAACAGTTACAAAAATGATGGGCCGTGTAAAAAAAATGTAAAAAGTTTGGTGTTAACGAAAAAAGTAGTACCTTTGCAGCCGGGTAAGTCCTACACGGCCAGCTCCCTGCCAATCCCCCAGGTCTTGACCGAAGCAAGGGTAACAGGTTGTAGCGGCGCGATGTAGTCTTCTTACCCTTTTTTTGTATCCCTACCTCAACCGTCACCCCCCCCTTAGTTAATCCAGTCACGCATTGCGCATTATGCAATGCTATTTTTTTTCGCCCGCAGGGCGCAAGCTCCTCATTGTTGCCACTGCTTGCGCAGTGAAAATTAAAGAGCCTGCGGCTCTAAAATTGTTTATTTTAAAATTTTCCGCGACGATGTCGCTAAAATAATCTTTTATTATGAATTGACTATTCTGTCGGGGTGCTTCTTGATGAAGTCTTTCCACGACTTGGAGCCGCCCGACGTCAAGGGCTTTTTGCTCTCGTAGTAATGGCACAGCGCAGCGGCCAGAGCATCGGTAGCATCGAGCAGCTGCGGCATGTCCTTCTTGTCGATGTTGAGCTGGCGTTGCAGCATCATCGCCACTTGCTCCTTGCTCGCGGCACCATTGCCGGTAATCGCCATCTTGATTTTGCGGGGCTCATACTCGGCTATGGGCACCTGACGACCTAAGGCTGCCGCCATTGCAACACCCTGCGCACGGCCCAGCTTGAGCATTGACTGCACGTTCTTGCCATAGAACGGTGCCTCGATGGCCATCTCGTCGGGCAGGAACTCGTCGACGATGCTCGTCACGCGGTCGTAGATGCGCCTGAGCCTGAGGTAGTGGTCCTCGAGCTTGCTCAGTTGCAGCACCCCCATGGCAATGAGCACTGGCTTTCCATTGCTCACTCCCAGCAGTCCGTAGCCCATCACGTTGGTTCCCGGGTCGATGCCAATTATTATTTTGTCAAAATCCTTGTTGTCCATAGTGTGCTTAAAGCTCAATGTTCTCCATGAAGGTAGTGAATCCAGCCACTTTGTTGCCAAAGCGCTGCGTCAGTTCATCATGAAGCGGTTTGCCCACCTTAACATTCCACTGCTGCAGGTCGCGCAGGGTGGGGGCTTGCAGCTGCATGGCGATGCACACGCCGCCCTCGTTATGACCCATGAGCCTCATCAGGCGCGGACAGCACACAATGCCACTGGCAACAGCCCGCGGCACAAAGGTGCTGCGCATCCAGTCGATGAACTCGCCACTAACCGTGCAGTCCACATGATAGGTGGTGTTGTAGATTATCATTGTTGCAAATTTAGCAATAAATTGGCAAATAGCTGATGGTTTTGTCTTTTTTTGCGACTGTTCCATTCTTGCAGGAAGTAGAACGATTTCCTTTGCTTCATCAGTCCTATTTAGATATTACTTTAATCGATTTCAATATATCTCTTTTCTTGGCGTATTTTTTTCATGAATTGCATCTTTTCTTTATGTGACATACCTTCCAATTTTTCTTTATCTTCTGGATATAGTTCAAACCTCTTTATTTCAAATTTCATACTGGCCATCTCTTCATCCTTCATTTTTGACCGTTCTTGTAATGATAATTTCTTCATAATTTTTTGCAATGATAATTTCTTCATAATTTATTATTTTAATGTGTTTACGGAACACCATGATTCTAATTTAACGTGAGTTCGACGAATTTCTTCCCTGAAAGCCATTGCGTTAGCAGCTCCCCCTCTAAGGCTCTCTCCCCTCTGGCTTTTGGCCACATCCCTTATGGCAGGGGAGGAGCTGGGGATACAATGGGAGTGTGTGCCTCTGCGAAGAAGTGGAAACACTTTGTTGTATTGAATTACACACTCCCCCTTGCCCCCTCTAACTTAGAGGGGGAGCTGATTACCAACCAGTTATTTTCATCGAACTCACGTTAATTTAAAATTATCGTGCGATTTTAACTGCAATGCAAATTTAGCAATAAATTGGTAAATAGCTGATGGTTTTGTCTTTTTTTTGGCAGTAGGCGTTGCTTGGGGGATAAAAAAAGTGGGATAGTCTCCCGACTGTCCCGTTCCTTAAATACACAATTATCTATAAAACAACTATTTTTCTTTTATGATAAAGAAAACCTTTGCGGTTTATCTTAGACATATAAATATCTTCATCAATCGAAGATCACTGCAAAATTAAATATTATTTTTTAAAAACCAAACATTTTTCTAAGAAAATATCACTTTTTTGATAAAAAATATGTTAAATCAATGTTTTTAATAGTGTTTTTATGGTGTTTTGTTATGAATTGCCAAGTGGGGTAGTGCCATGCCCATGCAGCCGAAACCTGAATTAATAGTGGTGGAGAGGTGTTCATGGTTTGGTGGGTCTACGGGTGGGCAACGGGCCTGTTCTTGTCGATGAAGAAATCGGGGCTGCCAGCCCTTGACCGCCCTTGTGCAAGCCTCATTTCCTCAATGATATAGAGCCCGATGGCTCTTGTCATGACAATGTCGTCGTGCTTGCCGCTTGCTGCTCCATAACTTTTGCCGTTGGGCTGCAGTTCGTAGCAGGCCATCTCGTCGAGTGCCTTGTTGTCGTGCTCAATGTAGGAGCCGTCGCGCACGTAAGCAAAGAGATTGTAGATAGCGCTTGGTTTGGTCTCTCGGTTGGTCTGGAAGCCGGGTTTGCGTCCTCCCGAGTCGGTGTTGCGCATAAACACGTTTTTATAGGCAATCATTATCTGCTTGAAAATGAGGTTGCCCACCTCGCCCTTGCTCTCGATGGAGTTGCTCTCGAAAACGAGCAGGGCATTGGAGTAGTGCTTTGCGATTTGTGCGGCTTTCCAAGCGAGCTCGTCGTGATGGAGATGGCCTCGCCACTGAGCCACCACCTCGGGCTTGCAGGCGCCGGCCATGTCGCTGTTGGTGTGCCTGTCGAAGACCGCAATCACCGACCAGTCGGCCTTTGGCGAGTTGCCACCCAGGTCCACCACCACAATGTAGCGATTTCGGAAGTTAGTGTTCTCGGGCTTTCTCCACACTTCGAGCGGGCCGTTTTTCATCTCAACGAAGCTGATGTCGTCGAGCGATTTCATTGTTCGGGCAACGATGTCACCCGTCAATGGTGCCATGCGAGTGTTTTCTCGCAGGCTCTCTATCATCTCGGTGGTGAAAACGTTGCGCGATGTGCTGGTGAAGGCCTCGATGTCGGTAGTGGGGAACTCGGCAGCCATCAGCAATGGGCTGGAATACTCCTTGCGCTTGCTGTGATACCAGTTTATCATCTCGAGCGTGCAGTGGCAGTCTTGCCACAGCCATTTCTCGTAATTGTCCATTTGCTCCAGTAGCTCGTGCGGATTGGTGACTGGCATGCGATAGATTTCAATCTCATACCATGGCACGAAGACGGCCGCCTTGTCGCTCAGTCCCGCCTTGGCCTTGATCCACTCGTTGTGGAAATAATTGCCCACACCATTGGCCGTGGACTCCATCACCAGCAGCGTCAAGGGCAGCATGGGCAGCGTGCCGCTGATGGAGCGTATCACATCGTCGGGGTGGTGCATCTCGCTGTCGGGCCAGAAGGCCACTTCGCTCAGGTGGGCCATTTTCACATCATAGCCCCTCACGGCATCTTGTGTCAGAGCCGAGCAGCTAATCACGAGCGACTCGCCAGTGCTGAGCTTGCGCACGTGGCGGCTGTCCTCATAGGTGAGCAGTTGCGGTTGCTTGCCGCCGGGACTCAGACGCTTGGGGTAGCCTCGCAAGAGCCGTTGATACATGCCCTTGATGCCTGCCGACGTCTGATGCAGGTGACCGCAGATGAGGCTGTTCCAGTTGCTCTTGAGCACGAGTTGAATCCATGCCATATAGACCTGCACCAGTGTGCTGCCTCCCCATTGCCTGGCTTTGAGCATGATGAGCCGCAAAGGTTTTCCTTGCCTACGCTGGCGCTCAAGCACCGCCAGCACTCGCCGCTGTGGGCGGTTGAGCACCATGGTGACGAGTCGTCCGCTCACCTTGTCGAGAATGTTCACACACGTGGCGCACCAGTACTCAAAGTCGTGCCTGATGCGCAGTTTCTCCCATGCGATTGCGGTGGTGCATGATGTCTCTTTCAGTTCGTCGGCCATCGCCTCTGGAATCAGATAGGAGCCGTCGATCTTGCTCCCCAGTGCCAGGCGGTATTCCACCCGTGGCGCGCAGGAGCCAAGTCCGGTGATAGGGTTGTAATTGCTGTTGGCCTCCAGTTCCAAATTGCGCCGCTTGTTGGCGGCGAGTATTTCATCTACAGTCATGCGGTCAATCTCATAGACTGCTGAGGCATTATTTTCATTGGCGATATTTTTATTTGTGATTTCGCTTTTCTCCATGTGGGTTGTTACTTTTAGTAGGGTGCAAAGTAACGGCAACGAACCATGCGATAGCAATATTAAAAAAAGACATAGTGCCATCACGACCAAGTGATATGCCAATGACGAACATAAAAACAGGCAAAAAGTACACATCAAAAGCACGAAAAAATAAAAAAATGATATTTTTGAACAAAAAGTTTTGCAGAAATCAAAAAAAGCACTAACTTTGCAGTCGCTTAGTGAAAAACGATTCAGCACTAATGGCACTGGAGAGGTGGGTGAGTGGCTGAAACCAGCAGTTTGCTAAACTGCCGTAGGGGTAACTCTACCGCAAGTTCGAATCTTGTCCTCTCCGCTAAAACAAGGGTAACAAGTTGCACCGCAACGAGTTACCCTTGATTAGTTTAAAAATCATAGACGCAGTATAGACGATAAATGTTTCACCATTTGCATTTTTCACGCCAAAGAATGTAAGAAATGTGTGCTGCAGGAAAAAACTCAACTCGATAGTGAGATTCGAAATTCACATTTCCTAAACTTTATATCGGTCCGAAGTGGCAGGTTGATTTCTATGTTTTCACCCTGTCATTGACACGATGTACCAGGGCCAACCGGAGCTACACTTTACGGGAGAATACTTTGTAGCGGAATTGAAGCTTCTGTTTTGCTGAGACATTACAATAATAGTCAATTATTATTTCGTCAATAAAATATTATCGAAAATTTTGTCAATCCAAAAATTTATCCTATTTTTGGGCGGTGTAACAATAAAAAATCAATGAATCGATATTATATTATTGATTTTATGAATTAATAATCATTTAAACTACTTTAATTTATGTACAATGGCCAAGAAATCAATGTGTTGCTAAAGGAGCGCAGTTTGCGAGCCAAAGATTTGTTGGATTATCTTCAGCTTCAGTCCAATGGCTCAATAACATCGCTCGTCAGAGGTAACCCTACAGCCGAAAGGCTTGAGAAAATTGCAGATTTTTTTGATGTTCCGATTGACAGGCTGTTTAAGCGAGGCAAAAGTTATGGCTGCAATGTAATTGAAAGTTCCATTGATGCGACCAGCATAACGATAGGCGAGCTCAAGGGCAAAGTCCAGGCTCTGGACAGGATCATCGAGGAGAAGGACAAAAGAATTGCGCTCCTCGAGGACATGATTGCCCTGTTGAAGCAGCAGTTGGAAACATCAAAATCATAGAAGGGTTATAGACGGTAATGCGCAAAATCCCGAATGCAAATGGTTGATGGTTAGACCAACGGAAGAGTGACGGAATCGAAAAAATATTCTTGTCCTCTCCGCCAAGGAAGAGAAACGGTTGTGACCAAGTCGCAATCGTTTCTCTTTTTTGCGCCCATCGCATGTTATTTTGCCGTTGGGCACGGTTATTGATGAAGTAGTGATTAATAGGAACGACTGGATTCTCGCTCTTTGGTGTCGCGATATACGTTGTTGACTTTGTTGCCACCGAATGAGTATGAAATCCGAAGCGAGACGGCGTGGCTGTGGATGTTATTACGTGTGTAGACGCTGTAGTCGCTATACAGAGCGGTTGATTTGGTGATGTTCCAGCCGAATGGATCGCTCACGGCGGCAGTAAGCGTCAAGCGATTGTCGAGGAGCATATAACGGAGCTCAAATCCTATCAACGACATGGACTCATATTGCACCATGCGCTCATGATAGGGAAAATAATGGCTGAACCGCGCGTTGAATATAAGCGTCTTTGAACGGTTGAGCATCCATGACGAACTGAGCTCAATCTTGCCGCTCCAGCTACTGTCGTCATGCTCACGGAAATCGGCTATCTTTGAATTGGCATAGGTGTTGAACACTTCGCCACCGATGTTCATGTTCCACCAGTCGAAGAATGAGCGATAGTAGGAAGCATAAAGCCCAATCTTGTTATTGTTGATGCAATTCTCGGGAACAGAGAATTGTGAGCCGTCGGCATTGAACCGCGTTACATAAGCAATCGCGTTGCGATTATAGGAATCATACAACACTGCGTAGATGCCCTTGAAGCTATAGCTCAGCTCGGCGTTGTGAGCAATACTTGGTTTAAGGCCTGGATTGCCCGACACATAGTCGCTTGTGGTGGTGTGGTAGCGAAATGGGTTCAGATCGCCGAAGTTCGGCCGAGTGATGCCCATTGAGTAGGACAGAGAGAAGCGTCCCACATTCTGATTGTTCCAGCTAATGTTTAACGAGGGGAACAGATAGCCATAATTGTTGTTGTGCTTTTCATCGCCTGTTGACTGATGCCCTTTCACATAGGTGTGTTCGTAACGTAGTCCCAGTTTTCCGAAAAATGAGTTGCTGAAGCTCTTCTCTACACAGGCGTAAGTGGCAACGGTGCTTTCGTTGTAGTCAAAACCGTTGCTTTGCGAATGGTCATGCACCCATTGCGAATCGTCATAAGTTCCGGCGGTCAATGTTGTGTTGTTGCCGATAGCGGTGTAAGCCATGCCAGTTTCCATCTTGAATGCGTCAAATGGCAGAGTGGCATCCAGTTTCACAGAATGGATGTGATATTTGTTGCGTCCGTCATTGGTCAAGCGTGAAGAGCCGTCGTTCCATGTTGTGGTTACATCAGAGAATGACTTGGTTGATTTGTTGAACCAATTGTAGGTGAGACTTAGCGTCTTGCCATTGTCATCAAGTAGCCAATCGGCAAAAGCGGTCAATGTGAGCGCATTGTTGGGGCGTGACGGCGAATAATTGTTGGAACTGAAGATGTAGCCGTTGTCGTTAGTGACATCGCTTAATTTGCTGTTCATTCGAGTTGTGCTGAAATTGGCTATGGCACCCGCCGCAAGTCGACCAGTGAATTTGTACTTGAAAAGCCCGTTCAAGCCAAATGAGCGGTTGGTGAAATGCGTGCTTCGATTAGAGGTCTTCACATGGTCACTGAAGGTGAAAGTGCGGTTAAGGTCATTGATGCCTCGGTTGTCATTCCAGTTTGCGTCGACCGACAGCTCGACCTTGCGAGTGGTGTGTGACAGGTTGCCGCCCAGCATGTAGCTGAAATTCTCACGTGCGATGCCGCGCCCCCACGCGTTGCCTCGCGTGCCAAGCGACTCGTTGCGCGTGGTGATGCTGATGAACGCCACATTGGTCGCGGCGGCATATTTCGCCGGTGGAGTGGTAAGCACTTCAATTTTCTCAATGCCTGTTGCTTGCAAGTTCTTTAGTTGCATGGCAACGGCATCGTCAGTCATCTCTAATAGGCGGCCATCGACGATGTATCGCACCGACGACTTGCCGGCAACCGTCACGGCATCGCCCTCGACGGTAACGCGAGGAATGCGGTCAAGCACCTCGATGCCGTTCAACCCCTTGACAAACGCGTCATTTTTGGTGAGATAAACGATGCGGTCGGGTTCTTGCTTAAGCACCGTGCGATGCCCCACCACTACCACTTCGTTCAGTTCCAGCTCTTTATCCCAGTAGTTGGCTATAGAGTCGATGACTGTTGAATCGTTGTTTTCCTGTGCGAAAAGTGATGCGGGGAGTAGAGCCATCAATGAGACGGCTTTCATTAGTTTGTCCATAATAAATTGTTGATTAGTTATTTGAATGCTTTTTCTTTGCCTTGAATGAAGAAGAAAGCTCCACCATTCTTGTCGCGTTGCAGACCAATGTAAATGATCTCGCCATTGTTGACAATCTGGAGCGATGTGTATCGTCCGTCGGCTCCATTGTAATCGGAGTATTCTTTTGCCCTCGGTGCGTCTTTTGATATGGCATCGGCAATTTTCTTGACGATGCCTGGGTTGTTCTTTACTGTCAGTCCGCGATAGTAGTTGCCATTGTTCTTGTAGATTGATATGGTGACACTCTTGTTGTTGTTATAACGGCCATCAAACAGGCTCTCAACGTTTAACTTAGGCGGGTTGGCATAGACCGCTATAGCGGTGATAATGCACGTTATGATGATGATTAAACGTTTCATTTCGCTAAAGATTTATGTTGCATGAATTGATTGACTTTCTCTTGCTCGGCAGCATTTTGCTGAGCTACTGTCCGCATGAATTGCTCCATCCTTGCCACATCGGCTTCGGCTATTGCTTGGGCTTCATCGCCACTGGTTTTCTGTCCAGCGACATACACGATGCACTCGCCGTTGTGCGATGATGCTGTTGACTCCTTATCATTGAAGAGCATAGCAGTGCTAACTATCAGTGCCACGCAAGCGGCTGCTGCTGCACTCCACAGCCACTTTGTGCTGGTGGGTCTGCGCTTCTGAGCTGATGCGGCGTGGATGCGCTGTCGCAACGCCGGTGATGCACCGATTGAGCGTTTCGGCTTCAATAATTCTTTTATGTCTTGATATTCGTCCATTTCGGTCATTGATTGTTGGTAAAATACTTTTCTCTCATTTTTTTCATTCCCGAATAAAAACGTGATTTTGCCGTGGATTGTGGCAGACTGAGTATGTGACTTATCTCCACAAACGATAGCTCGTCAACCACGTTCATCCTCACAATTTCGGCCTCATTTCGCGGCAAATCATCGAGCAAGCGATTAATGCGGCCTATCTCCTCTTGGTCAAGCAGCTCATCCATCTTGTCGGGCAGTTCAATGTTGTCAATGGGAACAGTCGGTAAACGCTTTTTCCTGAACTCATCCTGACACAAGTTGTAAACTATTTGGAACAAGTAACATTTTGCATCGTTGACCTTGTTCCTATTTTCAAGCAGACGCAACACGGCCTCCTGCACAATATCTTCGGCCTCGGTTCGGTAGCCCGTGCGGAAGTAAGCAAACCTCGTAAGTGAGTCAAGGTTAGTCTCTATGACTTGGTCTATATTTCTGCGTCTGCTGCCAAACATAATTGCCTGAACGTCTATTAGGCGTTTCACTATATAAGACGCAAAAAATCGAAAATCGACGATAGATAAGAAGAAAAAAATGTGGGCAGAAATAAATTTGCCTATTATTCGTAAATCGGCAACCTAATAATCGGCGCTTTATGGCAGAAGGCACCACAATAGTTCCCAACTAAGCAGATTAGGAAACTCAATTTGCTTTTGCCGGCTCGTTGATTTAATTCATGAAGGAGTGCTACAGCTGTTCAGCCTAAGCTGTGGGGCACGGCGAGGAGTGACGACGAGCACGCGCCGTTGCCAGTGGGCGAAGCATTGGCTTCAAAGCCCTCTTTCACGCCAAAGAATAGCGATGGCGACACCACACCTGCCGCAATGAGCGCTGCAAGCCGCTTGATGAAATCTCGTCGCGATTGATTATCGTCAATAATAATAGAATCCTTTTTTTGATTAGTAGATAGTGCAAAAATACAGAAAAAAATATTATTTTTGCAAGATAAAAAGATACAAAAATATGAGAATCAAGATTTTTGCGATAATGGTGGCATTGTTGTGCTCCATTACAGTAGTGGCCCAGCAGCAAGCACCCACCACCATGAAGGTGAGTTCGGGCAAACTTGAGTTTTACCCCATGTTCAAGTCGCAGCACATCGAGGCTCGAAACGTGGCTGTGTGGCTCCCCGATGGCTACACACTGGGCGAGCCGTGCGACGTGCTATATATGCACGACGGCAAGATGCTCTTTGACGCCTCCACCACTTGGAACCATCAGGAATGGCAAGTCGACGAAGTTATGGGCAGCCTGATCAACGAGGGAAAGATTAGGCGCTGCATTGTGGTGACCGCCGACAACACCGACAACCGCCTCAACGACTACTTCCCCACCGGCTGCTATGCCTACGTGCCTCGCGAGAAGCGCCTTGACGTAGACTTGATGCAGTTTAAGGGCGACGAATACTTGCAGTTTCTTGTTCAGGAGCTAAAACCCTTTATCGACAAGCGTTACCACCCGCTCACCAGTCGCGAGCACACTTTCGTGATGGGCTCGAGCATGGGAGGCTTGATTTCGCTCTATGCCATGTGCGAATATCCCGAGGTGTTTGGCGGCGCAATTTGCATGTCGACCCACTCTTCGATGCAGTTCTTCGACCCCAAGTTCGACAGCGAGGCATGGGCGCAAGGATTGCGTGATTATGCCAAGAACAATCTGCCTGCTCCCAACAGCGCCCTGCTTTACATGGACCGCGGCGATGTGGAGCTCGACGGCAGTTACAAGCCCACTCAGGACAAGCTCGACGCTATGATAACCGGCTTGGGCTGGGACAGCGACCACTTCATGAGCCGCGTGTTTGAAGGCCACAAGCACATGGAAACCTTCTGGGCCGAACGCCTCCACATTCCATTCATGTTCATCTTGAAAAAGTGACAATGCGCTATTTTCTTAAAATATCGTTTCAAGGGGCTGCCTATCACGGATGGCAGCGGCAGCCCAGCGATGTGAGCGTGCAGGAGACCATCGAGAAGGCTCTTGCCATGGTGCTGCGTCATGACACGCCCATCACTGGCGCCGGACGCACCGATGCCGGGGTGAACGCCACTACGATGTATGCCCATTTCGACACCACATCGGCAATCGACGACTCGCAGCTGATGCGGAGCCTCAACGGCATACTGCCACAAGACATTGCCATCCATGCGGTGATTCACGTCGCCGACGATGCCCATGCCCGCTTCGATGCCACCAGCCGCACCTATCACTACTATGCACACACTGCCAAGTCGCCGTTGCTGCGCGCCACCAGCTGGCAGTGCTCAGCGGGGCTTGACTTCGACCTGATGAACGAGGCGGCACAGCGGCTGCTTGACTATGAGGACTTCACCTCGTTCAGTAAGTTGCACACCGACGTGAAGACCAACAACTGCCACATCACCCATGCCCAGTGGACGCGGTGCCAGAGCCAAGACCCTAACGTGGAGCAATGGGTGTTTGCCATCACCGCCGACCGCTTCCTGCGCAACATGGTGCGAGCAATCGTGGGTACTCTGGTCGAGGTGGGTCGCCACAAAATCACGGTCGACGACTTCTGCCGCATCATCGAGCAGAAAGACCGCTGCGCGGCCGGCACCTCGATGCCAGCCCACGCTCTCTATCTGTGGGATGTGACTTATCCGTTCTTGTAGACAACATCCACAATGCTATTCAATAACAATGGCGAGACTCGCAGGAGCCTCGCCATTATGTTGTGTGTGACTAATAGTTTGTTAAAAGCATTCGTCACTCTAATAAAATTGATGTCGATTAATTAGTTTGCTGGTGTGAGAGTAGCAGTGTACTCACCTGGGCAAACGAGAGTGAGGACAACATTGTAAGTGCCGGCCTCTACGGTGATGTTGTCGCCGTTGATGGTGAGGTTGTCGAGAGCACCGCCAAAGTTGATGTCCCAGCCGCCGTTGGCGCGGAACTTGATAGAACCTGCGGTCAGTGTCACTGTGCCTTCCCAAGCGCCAGTCTCAGCATTGTAAGTGAGAGGAGCCTCGGTGGCCCAGTCGGCATTATAAGCGTCGCCAATCACGCCCATGCTGGTGATCTCGGTGATGCTGTAGGTCATGTTGTTGAGATTAGCGTTCACATACACGAGTCCGTTGGCCTGCAGGTTCGAGCCACCAGCCACGAGAGTGCCGTTGCTGCCACCCCAGTTGGTTGCCCAAGAACCTTTTTCCTTTTGGATTTTGAACTCGCCACCAGCTGTGAAGAAGCCGTAGTAGTCTTTAGCATCCTTTACCGAAGCGAGCTTGCCACCATTGCCACTCCAACCATCGGCAGTGCCGGCGATGTAAACGTAGTCATACTCAGCTGTTGGGTCAATAACAGGCGCCTGACCATCGGTTGAGATGGTGTAGGTGAGGTTCTCAACGTCGATTGTGAGGTCGAAATAGGTAGCATTGTAGCTTGCTGGCAGGCAGAATGCGCCCTGGTTGCCCTCAACGAGATTACCCTCAAGTGCGCTCTCGCCGTTGGTTGCAGCACTGAGAATGGTTCCGCCCCAGAAGTCGGCTGCGGTGTAGCAGTCCTCGTTAGCAATCTTGAACCAGAAGTCGCCGCTCACGTTGTCAACGTGGATGCTGTAGACGTTCTCGTTTTCAGTGCTCTGAGTGAACTTGTAGGTCTTGTCGGTAGTCGACCAACCGTTGTTGGTGCCAACCAGGTACCAGTTGTTCTCGGGCTGTGGTTGAGGAGTGAACTCGCCATTGATAGTGAGCTTCATGTTCTCCAGGTCGATGGTGAGGGTGAAAGCACCGGGTGCCATCTGGATGGCCTTGTAATTCTCATCGGTAAGGGCGATGTCGGTGCCTAAGAGATTCTCGTCTACGATGAAGTTGTCGGCCTCGCTGGTGGGACCGAAGCGATAAGGCTCAATCTCGTCCCAGGCTGTCTCGCTCTCAGCCTCGGCAAGCTTCTTGGTGAAGCCAAAGTAGCTGAAGCCGCTCTCCTTGGTTGTGATCTGGGCAGTGTAGATCTTGCCGTCGGTAGTGGTCATCTCGACACCCACTGTGGGACTCCACGAGTTGCCGTTCACCTCGCCCATGATGTAGACGTGCTCATTCTCGGCGGGCACATTGCCCAACATGATGTTGTAGATATAAGTGATATCGGCACTGGTGATGGTGCCGTCGCCGTCTACGTCGCTGGTGGCAACAAATGTCTGGTCGCCATTGAGGAAGTAGTTGTACAGGCAGGTAACGTCGGCACTGCCCACGCTGCCATCGTTGTTAACATCACCTTTCACTGCAGCGCTTGCAGTGGCAGTTGTTGCGAAGATTCCCGCAAGTGCGAGAACAGCAGCAAACAATGATTTAAGTAACTTTTGGTTCATAAAACGAATAGTAAAAGTTTAAGTTAATAAATATATGGTTTTTTATCTCTGTTAGGCTATGTCAATTTACTAACCAGGCAAAAGTAATTAATAATAATGTGTATTGTGCTTAAAAACAACACTTTTTAAACTAAAAAACATGCAATGGTTTGCATTTTACTACACTTGGTGGCTGCTCGGGTGGCAGTGGTGGGGCGATAAAGAAGAACTCCGAGGGGCTTAATGGCTCCTCGGAGTTCTAATTTTAATCCTGGGGTGCATTCACTGCATCTGGACTATATTGTTTTATTACGAAAAAGTTAATACCAAACTAAAAAACGTTTGAAGCTTTATTATGTATGTTCGCTTCTTTGACTGCGAATAATGCAATCGGTTTAATTAAAAAAAATGACTTTAACCTTCGTTAACAAAACTATTTGGCATGGTAACTATTCACCGATTGCGTCGAAGACGCTAAATGCCTCGTTAGAGGCTATTTATGAGTAAGGCCATGCAACCACGAAGTGCTCGGGGAGATTCAAAAGCCATAGTCGCACGAAGTGCGGTGGGCGGTGCCCGAAGGGCATTTGAACTCGACCCAACATTGAGGGTCGAAGCCCCTCGCAGCTTGGTCCTTGATGAAACTCATGGTGGTGCGCCGTAGGCGAACTTCAACGCTATCAGTGAGTTGCATCTATCTTCCACTAAGTTATCACTGGAAGTTCGTCTTCGACGCTCTCGGTGGTGGCAACCTAAACGCACAAGAATCGCTGAATAGTTACTTGGCATGGAATTTGCTATATTATGCCTTTTCTGGTTATAATCAGCGAGTTATAATCACAAAATCCTGTCGGCAACAATACAAGGAACAAAGTTTAATCCTTTATATTCACAATTTAAGCTGAGATTGGCGACATAAAGGTTATCAATATTCTTCTCTTTACCCAAGTTGCTCAGTGCTGTAAAACTTATTGGCTTCTCATATCGCTTGTGCTTACATTCTATTGCAGCACTTCTTTGTGATCCTTTCACAACAAAGTCAACCTCAGTCCCACTGGTTGTTCTGTAAAATATTCACTGAAAAAAAGATAGCTATCCGAACAGATGCTGGAAGGCTTCTTCGACGCGGGAGGCTTCCACTATCTTGATTTTCAGGTTGCTTGTGCTTACTCCCTTGAGGTTGTTGCGCGGAATTATGATGGTGCTGAAGCCGAGCTTCTCGGCCTCGGCAATGCGCTGCTCGATGCGGGTGACCTGGCGCAGCTCACCACTCAGGCCCACCTCGCCAGTGAAGCACACGCCCTGCTCGATGGCGATGTCAACGTTCGACGACAAGATGGCGCAAATCACCGCCAGGTCGAGCGCCGGGTCGTTGACCTTGAGGCCGCCAGCGATGTTGAGGAACACGTCTTTTTGGGCGAGCTTGAAGCCCACTCGCTTCTCGAGCACCGCCAGCAGCATGTTCATGCGGCGCTGGTCAAAGCCCGTGACCGAGCGCTGGGCAGTGCCGTAGGCCGCGGTGCTCACCAGTGCCTGCACCTCGATGAGGAAGGGTCGTGCGCCATCGATGGTGACGCCAATGGCCGTGCCCGAGAGCTGCTGGTCCATGCCCGAGAGCAGCATCTCGCTGGGGTTAGTGACCTCGCGCAGTCCCGTTTCGCGCATCTCGTAGATGCCCATCTCGCTCGTGGAGCCAAATCGGTTCTTGATTGAGCGCAAGATTCGGTACATGTAGTGGCTGTCGCCCTCAAACTGCAGCACGGCATCCACTATGTGCTCCAGCACCTTGGGGCCTGCTATGGTGCCCTCCTTGTTGATGTGACCAATCAGGATCACTGGCACGCCGCTGGTCTTGGCATAGCGCAGGAAGGCGGCGGCACACTCGCGCACCTGGCTCACCGAGCCGGCTGCGCTGTCGAGCTCGTCGCTGGCAATGGTCTGAATCGAGTCGATGATCACCAGGTCGGGGGCGCTCTCCTTGATGCTGGCAAAGATGCTTGCAAGCGACGTCTCGCACACGATGTAGCACTCGCAGTCCTGGTCGCTGCCGGCGATGCGGTCGGCACGCATGCGCAACTGCTGCGGGCTCTCCTCACCGCTCACGTAGAGCACCTTGCGCGAGCGTATGCGCAGCACATTCTGCAGCACCAGCGTGCTCTTGCCTATGCCTGGCTCCCCGCCAATGAGCACGATGCTTCCCGGCACCAGCCCGCCGCCAAGCACTCGGTTGAGCTCGCCGCTGGGCAGCTTTATGCGAGGCAGCTGCTCGGCCTTGATGTCATTTATTTTTACCGGCACTGCACTCTTGCGGTGGCTGCTCTCGTCGCTGCCCAAAAGCGTGCCTCGGTTCGACCTCGGCACCACTGGTTCCTCGATATAAGTGTTCCACTCGCCGCACGACGGGCACTTCCCGATCCATTTCGCCGACTCGGCGCCGCAATTCTTGCAGAAGTAGGTAGTCTTCACTGTCTTCTTTGCCATAATACCTTAAAATTTTGTGCCACAAAGATAACAAAAAGCGGCAACACAGCCAAAAAATGCAGAAGCCAGATGTCAGATTCCAGATGCCAGAAGTCAATGGTCAGAGGCCAAAAGTCCGAGCAAGCAGCTAATGTCACTCTTGTACTTCATGTCTTTTTTTGGGGGACAGGAGAAACAGGAGCGACAGGAGGCCAATTGTTCTTGTTTCTCTTGTACATCCTGTCTCTGAATTTTTTAAGACAGGAGAGACAGGAGGCTGCGAAAAGCAAGCGGCAATGCTCTTGTACCTCTTGTACTTCATGTCTTTTTTGTGGGGACAGGAGAAACAGGAGAGACAGGGTGCCAATTGTTCTTGTTTCTCTTGTACATCCTGTCTCTGAATTTTTTTTAGACAGGAGATACAGGAGCAACAGGAGCTTTCAGGAGGGACTTGCTTTTCGTGCGCCATTTCTGAATATAGAAACGAAAAAACACCCTACTTTCACAAGCAAGTTGGGAAATAATAACAAAAATAAATTAAAACAATATGACATATCTTTTACATACTATAATACTATAATAGTGTTGTGAATTGCTTTCAAATTTGTATCTTTATATCGAGTAATACAACAAAACCATCTGGGGTCTCCCTATCTATCCGTTGTGAAGACATCAAGAGCGGGACTGAAAGGCCTCGTTCTTTTTTTATTTTGCAAAGATAAGGCGTAGGTGGGCAAAAAGTGGGCCCATGTTTGTTAAAGGTTGTTGGTGGAGGTGCTTTTTTTGTTGTGGCGCTGGTTCAGTGGGCGCTTTTTTTGTTTTTTGAGGGGTGGAATGGGGATGTGGGTCAGAAAAAAGTGTTACTTTTGCAGTTGTTAATATGGATAATGGTCATAACATACTTGCTGGTTCAATGCTGGTGCTTGATGTTGAGGCGCATGGCGTGAGCTATCTTGCTGCCGATGGCCGTGGCGGCCTGAGCAGCGGTAGCATAGGCTTCGCAGCAGGCCAGGGCGACGGATGGCGGCAGGCAGTGGAGGATGCTGTCTACAGCACGCCGCCCCTGCTTGAGGAGCGCGACAGGGTGGTGCTTGCCGTGCACGCTCCGCACTTTGCGCTGCTGCCGTGCCAGGTGGTAGATGCCGGGCTGGCACGCAGGGTGATGGAGGCATCGTTCACAAGCCTTGACGGTGACTTGCTGGTGCAAGAGATTGCCGGCAGCGACGCTGCTGTGGCGATGGATGTGCCTGGCGGGGTGCTGGGCTTCTTGCGCCGCACGTTTGCCGGCGCTGTGCTGCTGCCTCACTTAGTGCCGCTGTGCAGCTACTGCGTGAAGGCATACGCCGAGGACACCGGCTGCATGCACATCGCGCTGAGCCAGAGCGAGGCTCACATTGTGGTGGTGCATGGCGGCAAGCTGATGATGGCCAATACGTTTGCCTTTAAAGCTCTTGAGGATGTGGCTTATTATGCCCTGAACATGTGGAAGGCTTGCTCGCTCGAGAGCCGCCGCGACAGGGTGCTGCTCAGCGGAGCCAACGAGCTGAGGATGCCGCTGGCCGAGCAGTTGCGGCAGTGGATAGCAAGTGTGATGCCGGCGATGCTGCCCCCCGAGGCACTGCGGTTAGGTCGCGAGGCGGTGAAGCTGCCGTTTAACCTGATAACACTTGCGCTCTATGATTAATGCATAATACACAATCACACATAGTGGACGGAGCATGCTCTGTCGCTACAACTGATAACTATGAGAATAATTAGCGGAAAATATGGCCGCCGCCGCTTTGCGGTGCCCACCAACATCAGTGCTCGACCCACGACCGACATGGCTCGCGAGAACCTGTTTAATGTGCTTGGCAACCTTGTCGACTTTGACGGGCTCACTGCCCTGGACCTCTTTTCGGGCACTGGCGCCATCAGCTTTGAGCTGCTCTCGCGTGGCGCTGCGAGCGTGACGAGTGTGGAGAAGGCCTCTACACAGTACAACTTCATCCGCAAGGTCAAGGAACTGCTGCACGAGGAAAATCTGGTGCAAGTCAAGGGCGATGTGTTTAAGTTCATTGCCTCGTGCTCACGCCAGTTCGACTTTATTTTTGCCGATCCGCCTTACGACCTGCCTCGCCTTGCCGAGATACCAGAGCTCATTGTTTCGAGCGCGATGGTCAAGCCTGGCACGCTGGTGGTGGTTGAGCACTCACGTGCCAACGATTTCAGCCACCTGCCACAATTCACTCAGCAGCGAGCCTATGGAAAGGTGCATTTCTCTTTCTTTGAAACATGATCACTCTTCTTCTTCGTCGTCGTCGAGGAGCTCGGGATTGAGCATGTCGTCGTCGCCCTGCTGGTAGAGGGTGCGCTTTTGGAGCGCGGTGGGGTCGATGTCGCACTCGAGCTGCATGGCCTTGTACTTGCGCCTGAGCACCATCACCTCGGTGAGATAGGCGATGACAAACCACAGTGCCGCAAGAATCCACAGCGCCCAGTACATGTTGCTCACCTGGCTGAGCGATGCGCCGTCAACTTGCATGCGCACGTAGGCCGACGAAGCCCAGTAACCAGGAATGACTTGGGCAAGGGCTTTCCAATAGAATGGAGTGAGATATTCGGGCCAAGAGACACCTGCCAGAAAGACAAAGATGAGTGAGGTGAATGCGATGACGAGGAACACACCCTCGCGATTGTTGACAAAGACGCGCATCACCAGTCCAAACATGGCCGACGAAATCAGGAACGGAATCAGCATGTACATAATCTCCATGAAGTTGCCGTTGATGGGGAAGTGGAAAATGAGTGGAATGATGTAGAGTGTGAAAATCGAGGGGATGATGTAGATGACCAGGTAGCACAGGGTCTTGCCAATGAGCAGGGCTCCTGGGGTGGCCTTGATTTGCAGGTGGTCGTGACCCTTGTTGCGACGGCGGCGACCCATGCCGCCTGCATGAAGCATGGCGATGCCCAGCAACAGACTCTGCTGGATGACGAAGACAAGGATGAACGGCAGCACTGCCGAGGCAATGCCCATCGAGGTGTTGCCCAGCGGCACTTGCTTGCTCTCAACAAAACCGCCTCCGAGGTCGATGACGTGGGCCGACTTGTCGCCTTGAATTTCAGAGCCCATGTGCATCTGCACGTTGGTCAGCGCCGTGAGCATGGCTTTGTA
Source organism: uncultured Prevotellaceae bacterium (assembly GCA_946186575.1). GTDB lineage: Bacteria > Bacteroidota > Bacteroidia > Bacteroidales > Muribaculaceae > Sodaliphilus. Next base: position 37,117 of record CAMHNO010000015.1, on the reverse strand, counting down.
GCGCATCATCACGCTCATGTCGCAGTAGAGCGTGACGTGGCCCTGGCTGCCCTCGTACACCTTGTTCTCGAAGTCGGCAGGGAAGTAGTAGATGCCGTAGCACTGCTTGCGTGCCATCATGTCGCGCGCCTGGTTCATGTCGGCGGCATAGTCTTTGACCCACACGTCGGGCGTGGCGTCGAGCTGCCTTATGAACTCACGGCTGAGTGTCGAACGGCTCTCGTCGACCACAACGACGGGCTCGTCGCGCGCCACCTCGGTGTTGTAGATGAGCGAGTAGAGTGGTGGATAGACTGCGGGCAGCACAATGAAGAAGATGATCACTGCCTCGTCGCGGAGCACGAGCTTGAACTCGCGGCTAAAGACTCGGGCCACGGTTCCTATCCATCCATATTTGCTCTTGTACTCAGGCATTTTCTGTTATGGGATGTAGAATGGGTCGATACAGTTTTTCTTTAGCTTCCACAGCATGGTGGCCGGGATGAGAATGTACACGATTAGTGCCACATAGTAGTAGCGCGAGTAGAAGAGGTCGATGCCATTGAGCGCCTGGTCGGCACTGATTAGGAAGTAGTACTTGATGGGCATGAGGTAGCCCAGTGGCGACACCCATGAGTACATGGCCTCTTCGGGGAGCGAGAATCCACAGAATGAGAAGGAGAGCATGCCCAGCAGCGTGCATATAGTTGCCGAGTAGCGGAAGTTGGGCACCAAGCTCACGATAAATAGTGCAAATCCCTGGCAGGCAAGCACGAGCAGGACCATTGCTATTATCATGTTCCAGGGGTTGCAGTTGAGGGGGAATCCGTAGGTGACATACATCATGTACTGAATCCACAGTCCCACTGTGATGAAGATGCATGAGTGAGGAAAAAGCTTGGTGAAGGTGGCCAGCGTGATGGAATTGCCGGCGGTGCGCATCCAGTTGCGGCTGGTGCCTGCATGCCACTCCATGCCTATGCTGAATGTGGTGATGAGCATCACCAGCAGCGCAATCAGGCACGGCACGAACGAGGAGCTAAGATAGTAGTTGTAGCTGAGCCAGGGGTTCTTGAGCGGGTGCACATGAGTGACAATGGGCTGCAGTGTGGCGCTCACTTGTTCGCCTGGCATGCCCAGTGTGGTGAGCACGTTCATCACTATGCCGGCGTTGGCCAGCACCGAGACTGTCTTGAAGCCCTTGAACTGCATCGATGCCGGGGCATAGTAAGCATAGTCGATATAGTAGCTCAGGGTGGGCTTTTTGTTGCTCAGCGCCTTGGTCGAGAAGTCGCTGGGAATGAAGAAGAAGCCATAGACTTCGCCTCGCTGCACGGCGTCGATTGCGTCGGCATAGTTGTGATAGGACTTGGTAATTCTCACTTGCTGCATGGCGTTGAGGTTGCGAGTGAGCTTGCGCGAAAGGTCGCTCTTGTCGAGGTCGACAATGCCCACAGGTGTGCGTTCGACCACTCCATTTTCCATGAGGTCGAAGAAAAACCATGCGCTGAGCAGGGGCACAATGAGCATCATGCAGAGGTAGATGGGCCTGCGCGCCATCTGCTTCCACCCTCTGATTATTGAGTTAACAATTACCTTTAACACGTGCTACTTAAAACCTAACGACTAATAAACTTAACTACTTTATTTAAGAATTACCGACATTCCCGGCCTGAAGTTGGGCAAGTTGCCCACAGGCTTGGCTTTGACCTCAAAGGTCTTGCTGTCGTAGTCGCCATAGGCTTTAGTGGCGCTCCATGTGGCATAGCTGCCCATGTCGTGTATTGAAAAGATTGTCATCTTGGCTTCCTTGTTCTTAAGCGCTGGGATTGTGACACTGATTTCCTTGCCCATGGTGAGGTCGTTGAGCCTCTCTTCGCGCACGTTGAAGGTTACCCACATGTCGGCCGTCTGCGAGATGGTCATGATGGGCGACCCCATGATTACGAGTTCTCCAAGGTGAGGATAGATGCTTGCAATCTCACCGTCGCATGGAGCAATGAGATATTTGTCCTCGAGCACTGCTTCTACCTCCTTGACGGTGGCCTGTGCCACGTTTTCCATGCTTTTAGAGGCCGCCTTGTCCTCGGGTTGAGCACCGTTCTGCGCCATCTCAAGTTGCGACTTGGCGGTGGCAACGGTGGCGGTGGCCGCGTCGTAAGCTGCCTTGGCCTCGTCGCGCTTCTGCTCGCTCACCACGCCCTCGTTAAAGAGGTTGTTGATGCGTTCATAGGTCTTGCGGGTAATTTCCTCAGCCGCTTGAGCCTGCTCCACCATCTTTTGGGCGGTGTTGACAAGCTCATATCGGGTGCCGCGTTCCACCTTCTGGTTCTGGCTCGTTGCCACGTTTTTCATCTCCTTGGCCTTGGCCAGGGTAGCATCGGTGGTCGAGGAGTAGATTTTTGCAAGACGTTGCCCCTTGTGCACGTAGTCGCCTTCCTTCACATAGAGTTCCACGAGCCTGCCGGCGAGCTTGCCCGAGACACGCACTACCTCGCAGTCGGCTTGCCCTTGAACGGTTGCGTCGGCGGGCTTGAGGTGCAAGATGCCCCAGATGGCCAGTCCGGCTACCGCCGCCACTATCAGCAGCATAGCCCAGATGAGGGCCAGTCGCTTGGCCTGCCTTATCTTGCGCCGCTTGGCCTTGACTTGCTCTTGCGTCAGTGGCTGTTGCTGGTTGTCGTCGCTTGATGGTTTCTGGGTAGATTTGTCGCTTGTGCTGGCATTTTTTTGCTTTTTGCTGCGCTTGTCGAGTTCTTGCGCCTGGTCATGGGCATCGTTTTCGGTGCCAAATCCAGTGAAAGGAGTAGCGTCGTTGTCAGGTTGCATTTCTTCTTTATTTTTCTCTTTCATGAGATATGGAAATAAGAGTCAATAAAAATCAATAAGTTAAATTGCCAGTGACTTTGGCCAGATACACGTTGCACATCATCACCTCGATCTCGGCATCGATTTTCTCGCTGTGAGCGGCGAGCCATGCCGTTTGGGCAGTGAGCACTTCGTCGCTGGTGGCCATGCCCTCGCGGAATCCGAGCTGGGCCACTCTCAGGTTCTCGTCGGCCTTGGCGAGGTTGGCCTTTGTCATCTCATAGGTCTTTATGGCTTCTTGATACTTGAAGTTGGCCTGGGTGACTTGCAGTTCAATTTTTTCCTTCACCTCATCCATCTCAAGGTGCTTGATCTTGGCATCGGCAAGTGCCGCCTTGTACTTGTTGTTGAGTCCACCCCAGTGCCAGATCGGAATTTTGATTACCGCTCCAATGGCGTAGTTGAATCCAAACTCATTTTTAAAGCCGTTGTAGACATGAGGATTTGACGTGAACACGCTTCCCACCGCAGCAATGGTGGGCAGCATCTCGCTTCGAGCCACTCGTGCCTTCTCGTCAAAGACCTTCACTCCAAGCTCCAGTGCGTTATAGTCGTTGCGGCGGCTATACACCTGGTTCATGTCGATGTTGCGTGGCACCAGCTCAATGTCGAGGTCGGTGCGGTTCTCGTCGGCCAGCAGCATGGGCTCGTCGAGTGGCTCTCCACACAGTTGTGCCAGTGCCATGCGCGAGAGCACGAGTCCGTTTCTCACCTTGGTCAGCGCAATGTTGGCCTCATTCACCTTTACGTCTACGCTCAGCAGCGTAGCCCTTGTGGTCACGCCCTGCTCGAGCATTTTCTTCACATCGTTGTCGAGATTGGTCACCAATTCCAGGTAGCTTTGTGCGAGTCGTTCCTTGGCCTTGAGCGAGACCACGAGCCAGTAGGCCTGGTCAACATCGCAAATCACCTCCTCGGCCTTGCGGTCGTGCAGTCGCTGGGCTATTTGCTGGGCGTACTTGGTGATCTGGTTCATCGCCTTTATTTTGCCTCCCATGTAGATGGGCTGAGTTACCAGAATTCCAGCAGCAAAAATGTTGTGAGTGTCGAAGGTTAGCGCGTCTTTCACTTTCTGGGTCGCAGCCGAGACATACTTCCCGTCCACCGAGATGCCAAGACCAGCCGCCGGGTCGAGCACAAAGTCGTAGTTGCCGGTGGCAGGGTTGAAAAACTGTGTGGGAGTTATGTTGTCGATGTCGATCAGAGAAACATTGCGCCCCATGTGCAGATAGGTGCCCACAAAGTCGATCGAAGGCTTGTAGGCGGCCTGCGCCTGCTTGTGTTGATACTCAGCCTGCTCAATCTTGAGCTTCTCGATTTCCATTTGCTTGTTGTTGCGCAATGCCATGTGCCGGCACGAGTCGAGTGAGACTTGGGCACTGGTGGCAAAGGTCACAACTGCTGCAATCAAAAATGCTGAAATCTGTTTCATCGTTTTTCACTTTTGGTTATGCAAAAATATAAAATATATGCATGATAGATGTGGAGATTCTCAAATATTTTAGCGATAAGGGCGATTTGGGACACATGTGGTTCTTTTTGGGATAGAGCGATGTTATTTGCTCATTTCCACGGGTTCAACTGTGTAGCCTTTGTCGCGAAGCAGCTTGATGAGACCTTGCTCGCCCAGCAGGTGAGCGGCACCCACAGCAATGAGCACGCTCTGCACTGGCAGCGTAGCTTCGATTTTTGGCATCCAGTTGCGGTTGCGCTCGTAACCTATAATTTCTATTTCTTCATCGTCGGTTCCAAACTCTGGGTCGAACACAACCTTTTCTATCGCGGCAATGTCTTGAGCGTGATAAGCATCGCACAACTGCTTTCCGCGTTCGGCAAAGGTCTTGTCCTTTCGGCAAAAGTCTACAAGGTCCTGGGCTTGCTTGGTGAGCGAGGCGCCAAAGAGGGCCTTGGTCTGCGCCTCCACCGTCTCGAGCCCGTCGACGTGCTTACCTAAGGCAATGCCGCGCTTCTGGATTGCCATGTCGAGCATGTTGCTCTGGTCCATGTTTTGTGGGAAGTACTTCTTCATCTGTAGCACATTAAGCTGAGTCGACACAATCACTGGCTTGAGCTTTGCGAGATTGTCGAGCCCTATGAGCCCCATCATGTAGACTCTCACCACCGAGTCCACGAGCTGGTATTCTTCTTTGGTGAGCAGCTTGTCGATGGTGCTGTCTTGCGGTGCAGCCGCGTCCTTCATGATTTGGCTCAGGGTATTGCCACTGAGCATGGTCTCACAGAAAATTTCGCCATAAATGGCGTCAACGCTCTCGATGGCCTCGTTGAGTCCTGGCACGCTATCGATGTAATTGCCCGTCTCGAGGTGAATGGTGCCAAACAGGTAGCTCGGCTTGTAGCAGTCCTTACCGCTCACCTTCCATAGTAGCTGTGCGCTGGCCGAGATTGCGCATCCAGCTATCAAAATTAATATCAATAATTTTTTCATAAGTCATAAAATAATATCTAAAAAATGAAGGAAAATGGTGAATTTGTGACCACAAAAATAGCAATTTTAGCTAAAATACCCAAATAATAATGAAACGTTACAGCTAAATTACCTAAATTTAGCGATTGCCGGTGTACTGCGCCGGCAGTAATTTTGCAGTGTGAAAATTTTAAAGTGAATTAGTTATTAGTTGAACAATTACAACACACACAATTCATAGACCGAAAAAATTAAATAGTTAAGTAAACAATAAAATTACCCGCCCGATGCGAATCGTAGCGGGTATTTTTTTCGCACTCATCTTTCATTGTTTGAAGAATTATAACTACTTTTGCAGTCGCATTTGTGAGACAATTATTTTATTAACGCATAATACTCAATTATTTATGAAACTATTACAAGGTAAAGTGGCACTTATCACTGGTGCTGCACGTGGAATAGGAAAAGCTATTGCACTCAAGTTTGCAAGCGAGGGAGCCGACATCGCATTCACCGACTTGGTGATAGATGAGAGTGGCAAAGCCACCGAGCAGGAAATTGCCGCCCTCGGTGTGAAAGCCAAGGGATATGCCAGCAACGCTGCCGACTTCGCTCAGACCGAAGAGGTGGTGAAAGCCATCAAGGAGGAGTTTGGCCACATCGACATCCTGGTCAACAACGCCGGTATCACTAAGGACGGCCTCATGCTGCGCATGACCGAGCAGCAATGGGACGCCGTTATCGCCGTCAACCTCAAGAGCGCGTTCAACTTCATCCACGCCCTGGTGCCCATCATGATGCGTCAGCGTGGCGGCTCTATCATCAACATGGCAAGTGTGGTGGGCGTTCACGGCAATGCCGGCCAGAGCAACTATGCAGCCAGCAAAGCAGGTCTTATTGCCCTGGCTAAGAGCATCGCCCAGGAGATGGGCAGCCGCGGCATCCGTGCCAACGCCATCGCTCCAGGCTTTATCGAGACTGCCATGACCGCAGCCCTGCCCGAGGAGGTGCGCAAGGACTGGGAGCAGAAGATTCCACTGCGCCGCGGTGGCTCGGTCGACGACATTGCCAACGTGGCCACCTTCCTCGCCAGCGACATGGCAAGCTACGTGACTGGCCAGGTTATCCAAGTGGACGGCGGCATGAACATGTAATATCTGCCTTCGGCTACAAACCTCAGCACATCACTCACAGTTGCCATTCCGTCAGGAGTGGCAATTGTGCTATAGTATGCCCTCTGTTGGGCGATAGCTAAAATTCAGCATTGCGCTTAGGCAGGGTCTACGTCGAAGTAGAGTCGGGTGGTGCGCATGCGGCTGTCGGCGGCTATGAGCTGCTCGTAGAGGCCACGCAATATTTTCTTGACCTTGGTCATCGAGGCGCTTAGCTCCATCTTGAGAACTATCTGGCGGATGTACATGTTCTGCACCCTTGCCACCATGGGAGCCTCAGGGCCGAGAACACGGTTGCCGAACACCTGCCTCAGCATGTTGCTATAGCGCACCGCCATCTCGAGCACCACATCGTCTTGCTTGTGCTTGAGGTAGATGTTGATAATCTTGGTGAACGGCGGATATCCAAAATTTTCACGCTCGGCAATCTCTTGCTCGTAAAATCCTTTGTAATCGTGCTTGATCACTCGCTCAATGACGGGATGCGAGGGATTGAAGGTCTGGATTATCACTTTGCCCTGCTTGCCTTTGCGCCCGGCACGCCCAGCCACCTGCTCAAGCATGTTGAAGGCTCGCTCGCTGCTGCGGAAGTCGGGGAAGTGAATCATCGTGTCGGCATTGAGGATGCCCACAATGCTCACCGCGTCGAAGTCAAGGCCCTTTGTCACCATCTGGGTGCCAACGAGAATGTTGGTCTTGTGCTGAGAGAACTCATCGATGATGCGGTCGTAGCTCGATTTGCTGCGAGTGGTGTCGAGATCCATGCGCGATATTTTCTCGCCAGGCAGCACTTGGTCAATCTCATCCTCAATGCGCTCGGTTCCATAGCCCACAACCTCGATCGATGGGTTGCCGCAGGCAGGACACACGGTGGGCAGGGTGATGGTGTGGCCGCAGTAGTGGCAAGTGAGAGTTTCAACCCGCCGGTGATAGGTGAGCGACACGTCGCAGTTCACGCAGGTTGGCACCCAGGCACATTGCTTGCAGCGCACCATTGGGGCATAGCCGCGGCGGTTCTGGAAGAGAATCACCTGCTCGTTGCCCTTCAGAGCCTTGCGGCACTCGGCAATGAGCTCATGCGAGAACATGCCGTTCATCTCGTGTTTGCGCCAAGCCTGCTTCAGGTCGATGGTGCTCACCAGTGGCATTTTCATGTCGCCATAGCGAGTGCTAAGCTCCACAAGCCCATATCGCCCGTTCAGGGCTTTGTAATAGGTGTCGATGGCTGGTGTGGCCGAGCCCAGGATGGTCTTGGCACCATGCATGTGTGCCAGCAAGATGGCAGTGTCGCGACCATTGTAGCGTGGAGCTGGGTCTTGCTGCTTGTAGCTGCTATCATGCTCCTCGTCCACTATCACAAGCCCTAAGTTGCCGAAAGGCAGAAACACACTCGAGCGCACTCCAATCACCACGCAAGCCTCGCTTGTGGAGAGTAATTTCTTCCAGATGTCTACGCGCTCGTTGTCGCTGAACTTGCTGTGATAAATGAGCAACCGCTCGCCAAACACCCGTTGCAGCCGTTGCGTCAGCTGAGTGGTAAGGGCTATCTCAGGCACTAAATAGAGCACTTGCTTGCCCAGTTTTAGTGCATCGTCCATGAGGTGCATGTAAATCGAGGTCTTGCCGCTCGATGTCACCCCATGCAGCAGTGTCACGGCTTTTTCCTTGAACGAGTCGTGAGTGCGCAGGTAGGCATCGCGCTGTGCCTCCGTGAGGGTGGGCAAGTCCACTCTCCCTGTGGCCAGCAGCTCAAAGCGGTTGATCTCTCGCTTGTAGATTTCGAACACACCATTCTTGCGTGCCGCAGCCAGCACGGGCTGGGTGCACCCCGAGCGTTTCAGCAGCTCGGCCTGAGTCACTTCCTTCAAGGGCTTGCTGCGTTGCAGCCAGTGCGACAGGTCTAAGTAGGCAAGCAGCAGTTGCTCCTGCTTTTTGGCTCGACTCACACGGTCGAAGAAAGCGTGCAGCGCCCTCTCATCATCGCGCTCGATTGTGAGCCTCACGCATGTCTCGGTCTTGGGTCGGTAGTTGTCCATCACTCGTTCGGCCACATGCACGGCTCCCTTGTCGAGCAGGTGGCTCACGATGTTCTCCACGTTCTTGAATCCAGTGGCATTAGTGAGCTCGGTAATCTGCACCTTTCCTCGCTGGTTGGTTAAATCGAGAATCACACGCTCACGGTCGTTGAGTTCGCCAGGCGTTTCCTCCTCGAAGTCGGGGTTGACGCTGATTTGCGTCTCGCTCTCCACCTTGAGTCCGCTGGGCACAGCAGCCTTATAGACCTCACCCACGGTGCACAGGTAGTAGTCGGCAATCCACTGCCAGAACTTGAGTTGCGGATGGCGCAAGATGGGTGCATTGTCGAGCAACGATATGATTTCCTTTACTTTGTAGCCTTGAGGCTCGATGTCATGAGTCATCACCACGATTGCAGTGTAGTATTTCTTGCGGCCGAATGGCACGAGCACACGATAGCCTGCCCCCACTGTCATCGACTGCGGGATGCGGTAGGTGTAGGTGCCTTGCACGGCCAGTGGTAAAATGACTTCGGCAAATTGTGACATATATTAGTGCAAAGATACACCATTTTTCGTTTGTGGCAAATGTTTTTTTGTGCAATTGGATTATTTTTGTAGTTTTGCACAACTAATTATGGACAACTGCAAGATGCATAGGTTTCAAAGTCACGTGAGCGGCATAATGCTGCCCTCGCGCTTCACTTATCCCATGCATTATGTGCCTCATGAGCTTAGCAAGATTGCAGCTCGCGAGGTGATGGATTTCGCTCTGTCGCAGCAGCAGTGGCATGATGAGCTAATGGCCGGAAAGATGATGGGAGTGCTGGTGGTTAAAGATGGCGACGGAAGGCTTGGATATCTTGCTGCCTACTCGGGCAATCTGCACCACAGTGACCTGCACGGCTACTTTGTGCCTCACGTTTACAACCTGCTTGAGCCTCATGGACTATTCCGCACAGGCGAGGCGCAGATCACCCAGATTAACCAGCGCATCAAGGCCCTTGAGAGCAGCCCAGCAAGGCAGGCTATGGAATTGCTCATCGCTGACATCAGGCACCAGCAGGAGCAGGAGGTGCTGAGCATGCGCCAGGCAATTGAAACTGCCAAGGCCAGTCGCGACAAGCAGCGCAGTGAGTGTGTGCTCGAGCCGCAACAAGAGGCTGCATTGGTCAGGCAAAGCCAGTTCATGAAAGCCGAGTTGCGCAGGCTCCGAAAGCGACATCGCGAGCAGCTTGCCGCCGAGCAGCAGCGTCTTGATGACTATGATGCCACCATTTTTCATCTTAAGCAGGAGCGCAAAGCCATGAGCGAGCGACTGCAGCGACAGTTGTTCAAGCTCTTTGTGGTGCGCAACGCACACGGCCAGAGCATGGATGTGGCCACCATCTTCGAGCAGCGCCTGCACCGCTTGCCGCCAGCTGGCACAGGCGACTGCTGCGCGCCCAAGCTTCTCCAGTATGCTTTTTTGCACGGCCTCACTCCAGTGTGCATGGCCGAGTTTTGGGTGGGACGTTCGCCGCAGGGCGAGGTTCGGCACCATGGGCACTTTTATCCAGCCTGCCGCAGCAAGTGCCTGCCCTTGATGGAGTTCATGCTTCAGGGGCTCGATGTGGAAAACAATAGGCTAAGCGAAGGGGCTGGTGGCGACCATGTGGAGGTGATCTACCACGACCAGTGGCTCATTGTTGCTGTCAAGCCCGCAGGCATGCTCACTGTCCCCGGCAAGGATCATGGTTCTACATCGCTGCTTGATGTGGTGGGAGAGATGCTTGGCGATGGTGAGCAAGCACTCGAGGTGCACCGCCTTGACCAAGCAACGAGTGGGCTGGTGGTGATAGCCAAGACTCGCGAGGTGCAAAAGCGGCTGCGACAGCAGTTTGAGCATCGCGAGGTGCGCAAGTCCTACGTGGCACAGGTCGACGGCGTGCCCATCCAGCACAAAGGCACCATCGCGTTGCCTCTGCGTCCCGACCATGACGACCGTCCACGTCAGGTAGTTGACTTTGAGCATGGTAAAGAAGCAATTACTCAATACCAAGTGCTGGAACATCGTGGCAGCAAGGCTCTCGTGGAGCTCACGCCACTCACGGGCCGCACTCATCAATTGCGAGTTCACGCCTCACATCCCCAGGGTCTTAACTGCCCCATAACTGGCGACATGCTATATGGCACTGCTAACACTCGCCTCTATCTTCACGCGCAGTCGCTCTCATTCACACATCCGGCGACGGGCGAGGTGTTGTCGTTCAAAAATGAAGCTCCATTTATCACAACTCAGCACGAGCAGCAAGCAGCTGACGCGTTGTCGTACTAAAATCTCACAGTAATAGCGTTGCTTGGCAAGCTCTCGTTGTTGCAACGGTCGAGGGCTGTAACCACATAGGTGGTGCCTGGTGGTCGTGCCATTTTGTGCTTTTGGGCGATATTAAGGGCAGGAACGGTAATCGATGTTTTGTTGGTAATCTTGAAAATTGCCTTTGGATTGTTCAGGTCGATAGGGTCTCCTTCCTTAAACATGTAAACCACATATCGCACCGCCTGCTGCATGGGGTCGATGGTTAATATCGGGTCCCAAGTGATCTCTGTCTCGAGTTTGTTTTTATAAAATCGCAGGTTGGTGACAGCTGCTGGTGGCTCACTGTCGAGCCAAGTAATGGCAGGACACAGGGCGCGAGTTCTCATCTGATTGTTGCTGAGTGAGTCGAGCACGCCCTTGTAGTTATTTGCCACGTCATAGCCTGGCCACCAAGTGACTCCGTGCACATTTGGCAACTCGCGCATGAGTTCAATCTTGTGGTTTAGCTGAGTGGGGTTGAGTGTGTCGGGAATGTCGCGATGGTCCATCACGTTGCGCACTGCCTGGCCATAGTACATGTGTCGGCCATTGGCATGGTTGTTCCACCAGTAGCTCAGCACCAGATCGCTTGCTGCCTTGTGCTCAAGCTGCCAATAGAGTTGAGGGGTCATGTAGTCGACCCATCCCATGGCGGTCCACTTGGGGCAGTCGGCATAGAGGGCGTCGTAGCACTCCAGCCCGTTGGTCTCGCTGCCGTTGCGATCGCTCTTCTTATTGCGCCAGATGCCAAACGGGCTGATGCCCAGTCTCACCCAGGGCTTGGTGCTCTGGATGGTGGCGTGCAGCTGCTCGATGAGCAAGTCCACGTTGTGGCGCCGCCAGTCGCCCTTGTCGCCCCAGCCGGCACCATATCGTGCAAATGATGCAGTGTCGGGAAATTCGGCGCCCTTCACTGGATAAGGATAGAAATAATCGTCCATGTGTATGGCGTCGAGGTCATATCTTGTGACCATGTCGCGCACCACCTTGTTGATGAAGTCGCGGCTCTCGGGCAGTGCTGGGTCGAAGTAGATTTTGCCATCGGCATACTTCAAGAACCACTCCGGGTGCTCATAATAGATGTGCCCTGCAGCCGGCTTGTCGGTCTCGCCGCTTGTAACGCGATAAGGGTTGATCCACGCGTGCAGCTCCATGCCGCGGTTGTGGCACTCGTCAATCATGAACTGTAATGGGTCCCACAATGGGCTGGGGGCCTTGCCCGCCTCACCGGTAATCCATCTCGACCAGGGCTCCAGGTCGCTGCAATAGGCAGCATCGGCCTGTGGCCTCACCTGCCAGATGATTGCGTTCACACCTGCGCTGTCGAGCTTGTTGAGCACATTGCGCAGGTAGTCTTGAGTTTCACTTGGAGTCATCTTGGCATATTGCCCTTGACCGATGATGTGCAGCCATGCCCCGCGGAATTCACGCTTAGGAGCCTCTTGTGCCCATGCACACACTGATGTGAGCAGCATGACTGTCACTAATAATTTAAGATTTAAGATCTTCATATTTAGTGAGTTGAAATAGTTACAATAATGGGCCAAAAAGCCTCATGATGCTCTCTAACGCCTTTTGCCACATGGGCCGCTTGCGCCAGGCGCGCATGCTGATGCGGCTGCACTGCTTCATGTCGTTGAGCATTATGTCTTTCATTCGCTTGTTAAACTCCTTGCTGTAGAGCAGCACATTGCCCTCGAAGTTGTGCTCAAAGCTGCGGAAGTCAAAGTTGGTGGATCCTGTGGTGACAAAGTCGTCGTCGACCACTACCACCTTAGAGTGTAGCATGCCTGGCTCGTAGAAGTAGATTTTGATGCCAGCGTTGAGACACTGCCTGATGTAGGAGTAGGACGCATAGCGAAGCAGAATGCTGTCGGGCTTGCGAGGAATCATCAGGCGCACGTCCACCTTGCTCAGCGCAGCCACCTGCAGCGACTTGAGCAGGCTGTCGCTTGGCAAGAAATAGGGTGTCTGGATATAGACACACTTGCTGGCACTGTCGATGGCCTTCTGGAAAACAAAAGCCATGTTCACCCACTGGCTTGTGGGGCCGCCCGTTACCAGTTGCATCCCAATGGGGCATGTGATGCTGCCAGGGTCGATTGTTGCCACCGGTTCCTCGATGAGTTCGCGCTTCATGAAGTTCCAGTCGATGGCAAACGACACTTGCAGTGCCGCCACAATGTCGCCTGTGACGCGCAGGTGCGTGTCGCGCCAGTGCTTCATCTTGCCGCCGTCGATGTAGCGGTCGGCGATATTCATGCCGCCTATGTATCCCACCTTTCCATCGATGACCGTAATCTTGCGGTGGTTGCGCCAGTTGATGCGATTGGCAAACTCAGGGAATGTGATTTTCATAAATGGGAAAACATCCACCCCTGCCTTGCGCAGTTTCTTGAAAAACGACATGTCGAAGTGGAACGACCCCACATGGTCGTAGAGCACCCTCACCTTCACGCCCTGAGCAGCTTTTTCCTTGAGAATGGCGGCTATCTCGTTGCCTATCTTGTCGTTCTCGATGATGTAGTATTGAATGTGGATGTAGTGCTGTGCTGCTATGAGGTCGCGCTTGAAAGCATCGAACTTGTCTTTGCCATTGGTGAAGATTTCAACTTCGTTGTTGGCCAGATAAGGCGAGCCTTGAATGGCGTTCACAAGGTTTATCATCTGCTGTCGCTCGCTCTTGGCATCTTCATATCGCACTACCTGCCTTGAGCGCAACAGGTGCTTGATGTCGTCGCGGTTGGTGAGCCTGAGCCGTTTCTTGCGCGATATCATGCGCACGTGTCGCAAGCTGCGCCCGAAGAAGATGTACAATACTATGCCCACCACAGGCAGCAACACCAGCACAGTAATCCATGCCAGAGTCTTCACCGGGTTGCGGTTCTCGCTCACCACAACACCAATGATGGCCACGGCAGTGATACCATACAAGATGGTAAAAATCAGCCTTGAATATGGGAAAAGTTCAGCAAGTATCATACCAACTCTTTCGTGAACAACTTGCTAAGGTAATAATTTTGTGCGACTCTTGGTCTTTTTATAACATTTTTTAATATAATGTCGTGCGATTCCGACAGCTTGCAGTGCTATTAATGACGTGGAGCATTGTTTTTCATGAAGTCGTCATAATCGATGTTGTCATAGATAATTCGCTTGCCGGGCTTGAAGCTGGGGCTCAGAGGGTTGTTGCTTGGGCTGTAGAACTTGGTCTTCACCTGAGCCAGATAGAGAATGATGTGGCTCAAGTCGGTGTTCATGAATGGCACGTCTGTGGCTTGATTGACGCGTGTGGCTACATCGGGGTGTGATTTCATGAATGAGTCGGACATCCAGATGACAAAAGGCACTTGGTTCTGGAACTTGACAAGATTGGCGTTAACTGCTTGCGATTTGTCATTTGCTATGTTGGCTCGCCCCTGATGAGCTCTATAGTCATAGACCTCCTCGCCATGATCAGAGACATAGATCACAACGCTATTAGTAGCTCGCACCTTGTTGATGATGCTTGCCACCACCCAGTCGTTGTAGAGAGTGGCGTTGTCAAATGCCGCAATAGCACGTTTGGCCTTTGGCGTGATGAATTTTTCGTTGCGACTAATGCTGTCGGCTGTAAAGTGTTCAAATCTCTCGGGGAATCGGTCTTCAAAATCGAAATGTTGACCCCACAGATGAAAAACCATGAAATTGAAATTGCCCAGCAAGCCGGCATTAATGACCTTCTTGTCGAAATCGGAGACTAATTCTCCATCAAATTCAAAGTTTTCTTGATTGGTGAGCGTGTAGCAGGCTTCGTTAACTTCTTTGCCATAGAGAAACGAGTCGAGAGAGAACGCAAAAGAGTTGACGCTCAACCCTTGCTTCTGGTTGTCCCAGGCGAAAACTTTGTATCCGGCATGCTTGAGCAATGCCATGAGCATGGGCGCGTTCCACCATCGCATGTCGCGAGTTTTGCACGAGAGCATGTTTTTAAGGGTCGACGAGGTGATGTTGTAGGGCGACACCACATCGTTGAATGCAGCGAGATTGCCTTGTCGCTGCTCTTGCCTCAACAGTGGTGTGGTTTCTAATGGATAGCCATAGATTGAGGCGTGATGCTTGATAAATGACTCTCCAATGATGAGAACAACATTGAGAGTTGAATCGTTTGAAACGAGCGTGGCGTCGCCGTGTTTTGCCTCGTAAACTGTTTTTTCTCTTGACGACACTGTGGTCTTGCTTGCCAAGTAGAAAGAGTGGAAAGAGTAGAGAATGGTTGTGCCTCCATCAGTATTATAGGTGCCATATCCCACATCGCCGCAGTTCTCGAGCTGCTCAATCGATGTGCAGGAGTACATCTTAAAATAAATGCGTGTGCTATATAATCCCAGTACTATAAATGTTGCCACAAGGCATCTCCCCGCAATCTTGACCGTGTGTGAGAGCCTTATTTTTTTTATCACACGCGGGTAGTACCTTTCCGCCATGAAGATAATCACAATCATTACCGCAACTTGGACAAATGCGATGATACTGGCTCGCGAGAAAAGGAATGTGGAGAAGAATCCCGAAGCTTCGCCGGGAGTGGTCTCGGCTATGAGTTGTAGCACTTGCGGCGACAGATTATTAATTGCGAAGTTGCGTCGCAAGAAAAGGAGGACAGTGAAGTGGATTATGGCCACAATGTAGATGCCAGTCTTCACTTTCTTCTTGTGTCGGCCACTATAATAAGTGATGAGTGTGAGCAGGAAGGCCCACAAGAAGGCTAAGCATGTGTAATGAAACAAACGAATGTGATCTTCAATGAAATCGCTGCTCCACTTCCACGAAATCACATTGGTGAAAATCGCTCGGCAAGTCTCGGGCGAGAGCAGGACCAGCAAAAACAAAAGCATGGGCAACTCATGCCAAGCTGGTTTTGCCAATGATTTTATGATGCCTTTAAAGCTCCTCATGAAAGTCTGGATGGTGGACATGAAAAAAAACGGGCTGGCGTAGTGCCGCCTGCCTGCTTGTTGGGAAATGAAGAAGGAGATTTAACTGCGATGACTATGCGCTGAGCAATGGTGTTCATGCTTTATTTCACAACGACCTTGCGTGACCAGCGGCCTGCACACTTGACGATGTAGAACCCCTTGGGCATGTCGATGGTGACACGAGTGCCAGCACTCACGCGCACTGTCTTGATGAGCTGTCCTGTGATAGAATAGATGCTGAAAGTGGCATCGCTCTCACCAGCCACCATGGCAATGGTGCCCTTGCCGCCAGTTACGGTTGTCTCGTCGCTCGACACTTGCTCAACTCGTGGTGCGGCAATGGCCTGCGAGCCCACCGATGCCACGGCAAGCGCGATACTGAGAGTCAATATGTAGAGCAGTCGTTTCATTTCAACATGCAAAGTTATAACATTATTTTTAAAAAACAACTACCGCTGCACAATTTTTACAAAAAAATAACGTTGCCGATAGTTTTTCCTATTTATAAGACCTCAGGAAGTGGTAAAGGTTTAACGATGACAATTCCATTGTGAGGACAGGATGGGTGCATGCATGAGACTGTGCCTTAATTGTTATGACACATGGCTTAATGCGTTATGAGGCGAGAATCAGTCGATTTTCTCGCCCCTGAAAATGCTCAGCAGGGCAGAGGCGAGCAATTTTCCTTGCAGGTGGTAGCCATCGTTGGTCAGGTGCAGTCGGTCGCTGCTCATGAGGTGGTTGTCGAGCCACTTGGCCGATGCCCCGGCTCCTCCGCCCACCCGATAGAAGTCCCACACGGCCACATGGTGGCTCTTCCCGTAGTTGATAATCAGGTCTCTGACCTCGGCTATGTTGCTCTGGATGCTGAAGCCACGGCTGTGGCGCTTTTGGGTCTCGAGCGGGGTGGTGAGAAGGATTTTAGCACCTGGACAAGCCCACTTGATGGCTGTGATGAGCCTGTCGATGTGTGTGGTGATTGTCGAGAATCGGCCATAGGCCTCGTTTGTGCCGAGCGAAATGATGATGAGCTGCGGTTCCAGGTCTCGCAGTTGAGAGCCGAAAGCGTCGATTGCACAGTAGCTGGCGTAGGTGGCGCCATTGTTGCCTATGCAGTCGACCACCACACCGCGCTTGCTGTTGAGGAGCCTGATGCCATAGAGGTAGCTGTTGCCCGTGAGATGCAGCGTGGCGGTGCCTGCTACGCCATTGAGCACATAGCTTGTGGCGTGGCTTGAGATGTTCACAGCCTTGAGCTCACGTTCTTGCTGTGACACAGTGAACGGACTGCCTGGTGAGTGGAAAAGCATGACGCGGTAAAACTCGTCGTCGGGATTCTTGGTGGTGACGGTGAGGTTGGTTTCGTTGCCAGCAAACCTCACTTGCACGCCAGTCATTGATTTTAGAGGTGCGCTTCCTTGTGCAAGCATCCTGCTGTAGCTTGCGATAGAGGCCGATGAGCGCAGCGTGTAGTCGTGCGGCTGATTGGTGCTGGCAAGCATCAGTGGGCTCAAGAGTCCGCGTCCTCCATTGCCGTAGTGCAGCTGCAGCAGCCTCCTGAGCTCGTCGCTCACGATGCCTGGCTGGATGTGTGAGTCGCCAATGTGTACGATAGTGAATTTGTGGTTTGTGCGGTGGCGGCTGCGCATGTTGGCAACAAGGGCTGTCCAGTCATCGCCGTTGAGCATTATCTCGTTGGCCTGCTGGTTGATGAACTCGTGTTGGGCACTTGAGGCAAGGCATGTCGTTGCCATCATAATGATTGTTATAGTCATTCTTAGAATCACGCGGCAAAGTTACATCATTTTGTCAAAAAACAGCATCTTAAAGGCGAGATTTGGTGCTGTAATAAAGCCGAAAAATAAAAAATAATGCAGCTCAAACTGTGAAAATAGAAAAATTCTGCTTAATTTTGCGCCACATTAAGAAACAGAAAGAAAATTCACACAATAAAACGATAGACTATGAAAGCCAATTTGTATGACGAGGTTGAAGAGACCGTTGAGGCTCTTGACGAACACAAGCTCGCAGTGGCCGACGAGAAGCCCGAGAAAATAGACGCTCCCAAGCCCACCTATTACATAGTGAACTATAAGACCCTGGCTGTGCCTTCGCTCATAGCTCTCGCTATTTTTGTGGTGTGGGCGCTTGCAACGTGGCTTATTTAACTGGCTGCTTTATAGCATTATGCGGTGATAGGGCTAATTTTTTTTGAAAAAAATGAGTTAAAACCATTGCCAATTCAAAAAAAGTGTGTAACTTTGCAACCGCAAAACAAAAAATGATGGCTCCTTAGCTCAATTGAATAGAGCATCTGACTACGGATCAGAAGGTTGCAGGTTTGAATCCTGCAGGAGTCACAACTAAAGCCAAGAACCAGTTGCCACAAGGTAGCTGGTTCTTTAGTTTTGTTACACCATATCAAGGACTAAAACAATCGATAAGTTTATGAGAGCAATAACAAGAATCATCGTTGTGATGTTGCTCGTGACGATGACTGCGGGCAGTGCCATGGCTCAGTTCTACACCAGCCGCAAGCACGACCAGGGGCATGACACACTGCGAGTTTACAATAGTTGGAGTTCCATCTTTGGAAAAGGCCCCGACACCATAGCTGTGAACCCCAATATAGAAATCAATTCACCGTTCAACATGAAGTTCAAGCCCACTGAGAAAGACAGCAAGCCATTGCGCAAGATGATAGAGAAGCAGAGTGTGGTGGTGTCGATAGGCGATTCGGTGTGGCTCATCAATAGCCATTTCATTAAAGACTCCTTAAAGGGCCAGTATAATGACATCTTTGAAAACTACGTTCCCCTCTATTTCAATCGCAGCATGGCATTTGTGCAGTTTATTCCCACCGAGATTAGCTATCTGCCCATCGAGATAGATGACTTTGAAGGCGTGACAGCCGGAGTGGGCCGTGATGGCCTGTTCAATGTGGGCGACTATGGCTATGTGGCAATCCCTCATTTCATGATAGATCTTGAGCGAAAGACCATAACCCTTGTTGATCGCGACTACCTGCTGCATCTGCTGGAAGAATTCCCCGACATGCACCGTCGCTACGAGATGATGCAGGATCAGCATGAGTTCTACATGATAAATCAGTTCTTCTGGGACTATGTTGACCGCAAGGATCGCATGAGTCGTGAAATGGAAGATGCAATGTGGGATTATTGAAAAAAGGACAACCCTCAGAACTCTGTTGTCAAAACTAATAACAAGCCTTGACCGTGAGACGTCGGTCAAGGCTTGAGTTCGTTAGTGTAGAGCATGTGCAGGGTGGGGATGTTGTCAAACATCTGGCGGGCGCGTTCGCGGTCGGTGGCGCTCCACATTGCCATGGGCAGGTTGCAGAGCTTGATGAACCATCGCAGCGAGCGGTGTGAGTTGTAGGTGTCGCGACCAATGGCTATCATGTCGACACGTGGCTCGTCGCTACTGAAAAGGTGCCTGATGTCTTGTGCGATGACCGCCCCCAGGCTCACCGCTTCCTCACTTAGCATTGCCTGCTTGAAGCCGGCTTTTGCTACCTGACGGTAACTATCCATCGAGAAGCACTCCACTACCATGCGTTGCCTGAGCTTTGGGAAGTACTTGAGCAGAATGGTGGGGTCGTCGGTTTTGTCGACTACAAACGTCAGGTCGGGGTGGGAGAGGAAAATCTCGTTGATTTCGCGCCACGTGAGCGGCGTGTAGGTCTTGCCGTTGCGCCCGTGCAAGGGAGTAGCTATGAACTCGCCTATGTGGGGTGGGTCGCAGGAGTAGATGGTGTCGGCCATGTCGTCACTTGAGTGGAAGGCCAAAGGCTCACCCTCGGGCGAGACCACGATATCGAGCTCAATGTATTTCACTCCACAGTCAATAGCGTTCATCACTGCCTCGCGGCTATTGGTGTAGGTGAGCGAGTCGATGTTGCCGCCTGCGTGGGCGATGATGGTGCGGGCAGGCACTGCGGGCTCGTTGTCGCGCACATAAAGCATTAGCGCCACCATCAGCATCACAACAACGCCTATAAGATATAAAATGTTTTTTCTCAAAATAAAAAAAGTGCTGAGTCAAAAGTGCTAAGTTTCTAATGTACTTAACACTTAAAACTTAGCACTTAGCATTTAAATTAGTCTTCCTTGATTTCCCATCCCAGGGCCGAAGCTCCGAGCACTGCTGCGTCGCTCTCCTTGAGCTCGCTGATGAGAATCTTGACTTTGCCCTTGAACACCTTCATGATGTTCTTGTCGAAGGCCTCGCGAATTGGGTTCATGATGTAGTCGCCACTCTTGGTAAGACCACCAAAGATGACGAACGCCTCGGGGCTTGAGAAGGTGACAAAATCGGCAAGTGCCTCACCCAGGATGGTGCCGGTGTAGTTGAAGATGTCGATGGCCAGCTTGTCGCCCTTGACTGCACAGTCGTAGACGTCTTTAGAGGTGATACTCTCTATGTCGTAGTCGCGCAGCAGCGACTTGTCGTTGCGAATCTCAAGGAACTCGCGAGCAGTGCGCGCTACACCGGTGGCCGAGCAGTAGGCCTCGAGGCAGCCAGTGCGTCCGCATCCGCACACACGACCATTGTTGCGCTTCATGATAACGTGTCCCAGCTCGCCGGCAAAGCCGTCGTGGCCATAAACCATCTGTCCGTTGACCACGATACCGCTACCCACACCTGTTCCCAGTGTGATCATGATAAAGTCCTTAAGACCGCGTGCGGCACCATAGGTCATCTCGCCAATGGCAGCAGCGTTGGCGTCGTTGGTGATAACGCAAGGAATACCAAACTTGTCGGAGATCAACTTAGCCAGTGGAATGGGAGTGGGCCAGGGCAGGTTCACGCCGTCTTCA
Organism: uncultured Prevotellaceae bacterium; assembly: GCA_946186575.1. Classification (GTDB taxonomy): domain Bacteria; phylum Bacteroidota; class Bacteroidia; order Bacteroidales; family Muribaculaceae; genus Sodaliphilus. Next base: position 16,524 of record CAMHNO010000015.1, on the reverse strand, counting down.
ATCATGCCGGTGAAGTAGTTGGCGTTAGGCGCTCCAATGCCTATGCCGTTGATTTTATCTTCGGCATCGTTAGCTTTGATGATGCGACTGATCTCGGTGTGGAGTTCGTCGATATAGTCCTCGATTTTAGAGTGTTTGGCAGTTTTGATAGAGCTGCTTGCAATCACGGTGCCACGAGCGTCCACGATACCAAAAGCGGTGTTAGTGCCACCCATGTCGATGCCAATTACATAGGGTTTTGCCATAATGTTTTTCGATTAAATTAGTTAATGTTATATTTTTTTTGTTGTAAGATATAATCAATTAGAAGTTGATGGAGAGTCGCACGTTGAACTGGCGGCGCGTGAGATAGTTGGGAACGGCATACTGAATTTGGTTGACGTCGGTCACCCAGTAGTAGCTGCTCACGTTGCTGATATCGAGCAGGTTGAACACGTCGAGTCCCAGCCAAATGCTCTTGAAGTGGCTGAAGAAGCCCGAGCTGGGCTTGTGGTTCTCGCCCAGAAGCATGTAGGACAATCCCACGTCGACGCGCTTGTAGGCGGGCTGGCGGAAGTAGCCTTGGTCGCGAGTGCGCAGTGGTGCTGTTGTGGGCAGTCCATCGCTTATTATGCCCTTGAGGCTGAACTTGATGCGCGGGAATTTGGGGAAGTAGTCGGTGAAGAAGATTGCCACACTGTAACGCTGGTCGGTGGGCAGTGGCACCTTCACCCCATTGAGTTCCTCTTGTGTTTTCATCAGCGAGAAGCTAATCCATGAGTCGGTTCCCTCGACAAATTGTCCGAAGATCTTGAAATCGATACCAGCGATGTAGCCCTTCGACGAGTTGCTACCGCTATAGTTCATCTTGAGGTTGTCGACCTCATAGGGAATCATGTTGCTCAGGTTCTTGTAATAGATCTCTGAAGTGATTTTGAACGGCCGGTTAAGTGCCCTGAAAGAATAGTCGCCACCCAGAATCACGTGGATGCTGCGCTGCGACTTAATGTCGCGGTTAAGTTCGATAATAGCGTTGCCGTACTGGTCGATTGACTGGAAACGGTACTCCTTGTAGAACGGCGACTGGTAATACAGGCCACCTGCCAGTCGCAAGGCGAAGCGGTTGTTGCGTTCGGGCACAAAGCCAATGCTGAAGCGTGGTGAGATGAGCGACTCCTTGTTGAAGTCCCAATAGCTGTAGCGCAATCCCACGTTGAAAGTGAAAGCTCCAGCTCCGCTGTAAAGCCTGTAGGTGTCTTGGATGAATGCCGAGATGCGATTGGTGCTCAGGTCATTGGTCGACCCTAAGTTGTAAATCACGTTCACCTCGTCGGGGATGTGGGGCAGCGAGTAGCCTGCCGAGTCACGCCACTGCCACTCGCGCGAGCGGTCGAAGAACACATCGTGGCGCAATTGCAGCCCGTAGCTGATGTTGTTATTGTTGAGGCCAATGTTGCCCTTAATAGATGCGCTGTAGACGTTAATCTTGAGGCGGTTGCGTGCATGCTCGTGATACTTGCCCACACCCAGCTCGCCGCCTACTCCTCCCTCGCCGCTGGTGCCTGCCTGGTCGAGCCAGTACTCACCGTGGATGTCGTAGGCCACGAGTTCGTCGGTCCTGTAGGCACTACCAGTGAGGGTTAAGTCGGTACCCTTGTCGTTGAACTTGTAGTTAAACTGAATGGCACCAAAATAGGTGTGGAATTTGTCTTTTTCTTGTCCATCGAAGTATACGAGGAACGATTTTGCGTTAGTAGAAGTACCAAAGCTTGTCTCGCGGTTGGCGGGGGTGAAGCGGTAGTCGTTGAGCGACACGTTGCCAAGCAACGACACCTTGAACTTCTTGCTGGGCTTGAACACGATGTGGGTCTGGTAGTCAAAGAATTGAGGGTCATATTCGCCTTTCGACTCAAGCGACCCTAACATCGACGAGTTGCGCTTGTAGCGCACGCCGTGCATCTGCGAGAACTTGCCTGTGCTGTGACCCAGGGTTAGCGTGCCACCCTGCAAACTTGCAGTGATAGTACCCTCAAAGGCCTGTGGCTCCTTATAGGTGATGTCGAGCACGCTCGACATTTTGTCGCTGTACTCGGCATTGAATCCGCCGGTCGAGAAGTTAACTTTCTGCACCATGTCGCCGTTGATGATGCTCAGACCCTCTTGTTGCCCGTTGCTCACGAGCTGCGGCCTGTAGACTTCGATGCCGTTGATGTACACACTGTTCTCGTCGTAGGTGCCTCCTCGCACCATGTACTGTGCACTCATCTCGTTCTTGCTGCTCACACCAGCTTGAGTGGTGAGGACATTCTCCACGGTGTTGCCGCTGGCGCTTGGGGCCATCCTTGCAGCCTCCACGTCGATGGCTTGCATGGTGTTGGTCTGCTTCTTGTATTCAGTTACTTGCACCTCTTCGAGCTCAATGGTCTTACTGTAGAGCTTTGGGTTCAGAGTTATGGTGCCTGTTGGCTTGATGAGCTGTCGCTTGACCTCGCTGTAGCCTATCATAGAGAAAATCACAGTAATGGTGTCGCGTTGAGGAACAGAGATTTCATATTTTCCCATCAAGTCGGTGTTCACGCCGAGCATGGTGCCCTCGACGCGCACTGCCGCAAACTCGATGGGGTTGTCGTTCTCGTCGACAACCTTACCTGTGATTTTGACTTGTGCGTTAATCTGCATTGCCATGGCAATCGTGGCAACCAGCAATGCGGTCTTGATAATAAAATTTCTCATTGTATATAATATAACGAGAAAAACAAAAGATTATTTTAGATGAATGCGAGAATGGGTTGCAATGAGCCCGTGAGCAAGGAAATTTAGATATTTCACTCTAAAATCAAAAAAAATGCGATGACGGTGCAACATTTTGTGGTTCTGGATGCATCTAATTCATGAAAACAACTAATTTTGATGCGAAAATCGTCAAAATCAACGCAATTTAAAAACTCAAAAGATATGAAACGAACAGTTTTAACAATCATGGTGGCACTACTATGCCTTGCCACTATCGAGGCCAAGCATCAAAAGCATGCCGAGCCGGCCCAGACCTCACAGGCAGTGGATAAAAACACTGATGAGAAAGCTGCCAGTCAAGAAGCTGATTCCAAGGGCGACCAAAGGCAAAACTCAGCCGAGGAAGCCGATGAACAGGTCGACATCACAAGCGAAGGTGTGACCATCATGCAAGCCGACGGCAAGACCGTGAAGGTGAAAATGTGCGACTTGGGCAAGTTTATTAATAACCATCTTGACGATACACTGCTGAGCATCGACGACTCGGCAGTGATGGGTGATGAGACCGTTGAGGATGACACCAGGCAACCACAATATGTTGGTTCAGATGCTGAGTTTGCGAATCGCGGTTTTGATTTGGCCGAGAGCATAACCCACGGGTTCTTTGTGGCTGTGGTATTCATAGTCTTACTCTCGCTGCTGTTCTACTACCTGCACCGTCGTCGCAAGTATAAGACCGTGGACCGTGCTATCCAAGCAGGCTATCCATTGCCCGACGAGTTCTTTGGCAAACGGTCGAAGCAAATGCCACAAAATCCCACCACGGTCTATGTGAACCAGCTGCTTCCTCCTGTTGCTGATTCTAATGCTGCGCAGAGCCCTAATCCAGTTTCGGGCTATGCTGCACCAGCAAAAGGAAACCCCATTAATAACATTACCGACTGGGCTCCATTCAAGGGAGGCTTCATCACAACGGCTGTGGGCCTTGGGCTGCTGTTTTTCTTCTGGATAGCAGGTGCTGCACCCATTGCCGCATTGATGTCGATAGTAGTCTTTGTGGGGTTGGGAAAACTCTTTATCGCTTATCAGGAGCAGCAGAGCGCAAAAAACTACTGGCAGCAACAGCAGTGGATTCGGCAGCCTCAACAACCTGAGCAGCCCCAAAATGGTCAGCCAGTTGACACTCAGCAATCCGACGATGTGCCACCACCATTCAACTCTTAATGAATTGAGATAAAAAGCCATTGTCACTTAATCCCTATCCCCATGCTCTCGCGTGTAGAAGAACTAAAGCTTGTTTCTCGATGTGTGCTTGCCGACGACAGGCACGCATTCGGGACGCTTGTCGAGGCCTATCAGCCGCGCCTGCGTCGTTTCTTCCTCAACCTCACGCTGGGCGATGAGCAGTTGACCGACGACTTGGCGCAGGACACCTTTGTCAAGGCCTATCTTGAGCTTCGCAGCTTCCGTGGTATGGCCCGCTTTGGAACTTGGCTTTTCCGCATTGGTTACAACGAGTTTTACAACTACAAGCGCCGTGAGCACCCCACCACAGGGCTCGAGGGCGTGGACGAGAACGAGAACACTGCTGGCACGGTGGCTCCGAACGAGGCTACGCTCGACGTGAAGGCGGCAATGGCCGCCTTGAGCGATGTGGAGCGCTCAGTGGTGACTTTGTTCTATATCGAAGACATGCCCTTGAAAAAAGTGGCGGTGATAACAGGCATAAAAGAGAGCACGCTGCGCTCACACTTGCATCGCGCTCGCGAAAAAATGAAAACAATACTAATGACTGAATAATCATGAGCAATCACGACAAAAAGGACAATGAATTAGGCAAACTTCTCAAGCAGGAAACCTATGATGCCGAGCCCAACCAGTGGTTTACACATCGCGTGCTTCACAAGTTGCCTGTGAAAAAGAACAACGCGGCTCTTCATGCTGCATGGTTCTTCTACATAGCCGCGATGGTGATGTGCCTTGGCTGCTGGGTGTGGCTCTTGTACTTTAACGACCCCACGGTGATTACCGTGCGTCGGCTTCTCTACTACTGTGTGGCGGCAATCGTCACTGGCATTCTCGTGCTCTCGCCCATTGTTGTAATGTTTCGCCGAGAGTGAATGGTGGAGACCTGTAGCCGTGGCGATTGCACACTCACCCAAACAACATAAACAATAAAAATGCTTGGCTCAAGCGCGAGCCAAGCATTTTTGTTAGTGGTTAGGGGGATTGTGAGTGTGTTTATCACTTGTGATTATCTCACAACCTTGCTGGTGGACTTGCTGCCATCGGTCATCTCCTTAACAACAATGTTCACGCCCTGGAATGGAGTAGCACTCTCGATGCCCTGCAGGTTGTAGTAGCGAACGCTCTTCACACCGGTGGTCAGGTTTTCGATGCCAGTGAAGCTCTCGCCCACGATGGTCAGGGTCATGGCCTCCATGTCGACTGTGAAGGTGTAAGTGCCCTCTGCGAGCTGGAATGCATGGTCGCCCTGTGTGAGTGCCAGAGGCATGCCCATCATGGTCTTGTAAACGCGGAAGTCGGCGTTAGGATTGTCCTCGGTGGCCTCCGATACGGCACCAATGCGGTAAGGTGCCAGAGCTTCCCAACTGTCGGCAAGCTTAGTGGCGAAGCTGAAGTAGCAGTAATTTACGCCCTCTACATCGTCAACTTTTGGAGCTACGCCAGCGGGACGCAGGAGCACAACATCGGCAGTGAACACCACGCCATCTTCGGTCTCCATCTCAACGCCCACATTGGGTGCCCAGGTGTTGTTGTTCACCTCGCCAATGGCGTAAAGCTTGGGTGCTGCAGCGATGAGTTCGGCACTAACCTCGTTATTCTCAGGGTTGTATCCTACCACGAGGATGTAAGTGCCAGCTGTCTCAACGGGTACTACATAGTTGTTCTCGGGATAGCAAACATCCCAAGCGTGATCTTGAACAACCTTGAACTCAATGTTGCCAGCCTCGAGCTCGGTCTCTTCGCTCGACCATACATAGATACCCTCGTCGGTGAGAGTCATCTCGGGGGCAGCAATTTGATCCCAATCGTTCTCCATGCCAAACAATTTGGCTGGAGTACCAGCTACGGCATAAGTGTGCTCGGTTGTGGCGCCAGCAAACTGATAGCAAGCGATGTAGTTAGCGCCAGCATACTGATAGAAGCAGTCGCCGTCAACGTCGAACCACTGCACGCAGATGCCGCCGTTGTTCAGGTCCTTGCCAGTGTCGGCAACCTGGAAGGCTACGTTCTCAGCACCAAGCTCAGCAATGGCAAAGCCGTCGCCGTAGTTGCGGTCCTCGGGCTTAACCGAGTAAGCAATGTAGTTCTTGCCGTCGCGTGCGAAGCATCTTACGCCAGTGAGGTTGGCGCGAGGAGCATCGGCGGGGAAGGTGATGGCTGTTGCTGTGAACTCGTCCATGTCCTCGTTGAGGGTCATGTCGTAGTGAACGTTGCCACGCCAGTACATCAGGTAGTGGTTAGTGCCGTCGGCAGCTTCCCAAACGTCTACAACAGCGCCTGTGTTGGCAAAGTTGGTGGCTCCATCCACTGGGATGAGTGCGATGTGGTCAACATCGATCTCGCCATCAACAAAAGGCACACGCATTACGCCAGTAGACTTGGCAGTTACCAGATAGATGGCACCCTCGGTCAAGAGGTCGCCCTCGGCATTTCCAAGGTAGTCCATGCGGCCGTTTTCGGCTTCAAAATCGGCGAAGATGTTAGCTTCTACAGCAATGGGGTCGCCGCCGCCAGCGGGGAAGATTTTGAACACAGTGGTGTCGGCCAGGAAGTTGCCTGGCCAGCTGTTGTCGACGCGCACAATCACGTTGCCAGCTTGGTCCTTAGCGATTGCCGGCCATGCTGCGGTGGCTTCGGTAACACCAAAGTTGTTCACACCATCTTGTCCGTAGGCATAGACCATGCCTTCCACTTTGTTGTTGATCAAGAACTTGCCGTCGAGAGCAACGCCCTGGCGGGTGTTGGCAAGAGCTGGAGCTGCAACTTCCCACGACTTGGTCAGTTGCAGATCTTGTGCATTACCAGCAATAGCAGCAGCCACTACTGCTGCAAGAAGTAATAATTTCTTCATAATACTGTAAATTTAGGTTAATAAAAATAATATTTAAATCACGGTTTTGGTATTTTTCTATGGTTTGATTGTTTGATTTTTAAACAACTTACAAAAATAGATTATTTTTATTGATATAACAAAATTTTCAGCCTAAAAAAGTTATAAATTTACTCAAAATAGTTATTTTACTTAATAAACAGATAGGTGGCTACGCTCTCTTTGCCCAGGTAGAAGGCCTTTGCCTTGACAAGCTTGCAGCCCTTGGGTACTGGCACGGGTTGAGTCCATAATGGCGAGCTTGTGGTAGGGTCGGTGCCGTCGGTGGTGTAGCGCACCTGGGCTTGCGGGTATTGCGAGTTGGCCAGCAGTTTGCCGTTTTTGACTATGACGCCAGGCTGAGCCACGTGGAAGTTGTAGCCCAGGCGGACGAGCATGGGCAGCTCCCATGTGCCAATGTTCATGTTGTATTGAGCTCTTGCTGTGGCCATTGCATCGTCGTTGCCAGCCCAGTTGGGCGTGGAGTTCCAAGCGCGCTCGGCCATGCCCAGAATCTTGGGTAGCAGCAAGCGTTCCACTTGGTCGAAGTTGCGCAGGGTTTCACCCCATAGCTGAGCCTGAATGCCAATGATGTTTTGAGGCTGAGTGAGCTGAGTCTTGCCCTCGGCGTCGTTGCCGTAGAGGTTCCAGGGTTGGGCTCTCCATGAGTCGAACTCGTTGACTGAGCCGCCCCAGTGGAGGCCTTGCTCATACTGATGCCAGCTGTAACCCATGTCCATGTAGAAGTTGTCAACGTTCGACAGGATGGTAGGATAACCAGCGTTGGCCACCATGTAGGGCACCTCGATGCGGCTGCCTATCGTGCTCCATGCATTCACGCCGGCAAAGCGTGGCGCCACTCGCTTGTTGAACTCGGCTGAGTGGTCGAGCGCCACCTCTTGCCAACCCTCAATCATGATATCTCGCTTGCTGAGCATGAGGCTCACGCGGTCGATGTAGTACTCCATCATGGCATGGGTGTCGGGCAGTTTCAGTTTGGCCATCAATGTCTTTACCGCTGGGCTGTTGTCCCAGCAGTGGTTTGCCACCTCATCGCCTCCCAGGTGCACTATGTCGAGTTGCAACCCTGCTGCACGATACATCTTCTCAAGCTCGGTGACTACCTTGCCCAGGAAGTTGTAGGTGCCCTCGATGGCCGGGTTCAGAACATTGTTGGCATAGGCCTGAGTGGACTTGTAGCCTCCCTTGTCGTCGGGGTCCCAGAGCATGTATTGTTGCGCCTTTTTGAGATTGCTTGCGGCAAGGCTGTTGTAGCGGTACTTCATTGCCACAATTGCGGCGCGTGAGTGTCCTGGAGTGTCGATTTCTGGAATTATCTTGATACCACGTGAATGGGCGTAGCGCAAGAATTCAACGAACTGCTCACGAGTGAGATATCCGTTTGCGCTCTGGCTCAGGTCGTTAGGATTGCCGTTGCCGTCAAAGATTTGGGCCAGGAAGCCATCTTCGAGTTCGTTGAGGGTGCATCCTCGGCGCGATGCCACTTGCGTGAGCTCTGGCAGTCCAGGAATTTCGAGTCGCCATGCCTCGTCGTCGGCAAAATGGAACTGAATGGTGTTTATCTTGTAGAGCGCCAGCAGGTCGACAAGTCGTTTCAAGTGGTCGAGGCCGTAAAAGTTGCGGGCTATGTCGGCCATGAAACCTCGGTAGGCAAAGTCGGGCTCGTCAATTATCTTGCCCAGCAGCAGTGTGTTGCGCTTGGTGTGGCTCAATGCCGCCACGAGGGTTTTAGCGCCATTGAGCAGTGCCAGGTCGCTCACGCCCGTGATGACTATGCTTGAGTCGTTGACTTCTAGCTCATAGTGCTCGGCATTGGTGCTGAGCTTGCTGTCGAGGCGAACTTCGATAACAAATGGGCACTCATCCATCACGTGAATGCCATAGGGCTGGAGGTTGAGTGTTAGGTAGTTTTTCACGCTGTTGATGTCGTGCTTGCGGCTCTTGAAGAAAGATGGGCTTTTGAACGAGACAAGGTTGGGTAGCCTCAGGGTAGAGCCTTCCTCGTTGAGAATCACACGCTTGGGGGCGGGGATGATGTCCCACGGGTTGCTGCTGGCTTCACCGGTTGCGACAAGCTCGTTGAAGGCATAGACGCTTGCCCCATCGGGATATTGGGTGGTGGCGCTCCATTGTCCTGGCTCTTTGAGCTCGCTGTGCTCAATAGTCACAGGCAAGGGATGATGGGTGTCGCCGTCAAGCACCACATGTCCACCTTGAGGCGCATAGCACAGGTTCACAAATTTTCCCTTCATCATCATGTCAATTACCAGCGAGTCGCCCTTTGCGAGGCTGTGGTATCGCTCGTTGGGCCTCATCTGGTAATAGGTTGTGGAGATTTCCTTGATGTCGACAGGGCATGTGGGTGCAAGCTCAAGCTGGCGCGAGAATTGGTTGAAGAAGAACATCCAGTTGGCCTCGAGGGGCTTGTCGCTTGTGTTTTTGATGACGAGTCGCGAACTGTAATATCCTGGTTTGGCGTCATTCTTGCCCATGTCCCAGCGCACGCTCATGGGTGCCTGAGCATTGATGCTCAACGAAGCTGCTGCTATGGTTGTGATGGCAATCAAGTGCTTGATGGTGAGTGTTTTCATTTGTTGTATCGTTTGTCGTTGATTATTTCATTGAGTAGATTGTTACAAGCGTCTTCTATCAGGTCGAGCGCTAATTCAAAGCCTTCGGCACCCTCGTAGTAGGGGTCGGGCACGTAGTCGTAATGTGCCCGCAGTTTGACGATGTAGTCGCCCATCATTATTATCTTCGACTCTTGCTCGATGGTTGATGCCATGTGCTTGAGGTTGCGGCGGTTGCTCTCGTCCATGGCCACGATGATGTGGAAGTGCTCAAAGTCGTCGCTCGTGATGGGCCTGGCGCGGTGGGTCAGGTTGTAACTGCGGCGGCTGGCGTGGCGGCGCATGCGCGGGTCGGGCAGTTGCCCGCGGTGTCCGCTGTAGGTTCCTGCCGAGTCAATCTCAAAGCGATGAGCCAATCCACGCTCTTCGACAAGCCTTTGCATCACACCCTGGGCCGCCGGCGACCGGCAGATGTTGCCCAGGCACACAAAGAGTATCTTTATCTTTTTCATGTGGCAAAAATACAATTTATTTCACAAATCACCAAAAAGCCATGAAAACACGTCGGCCCCAGAGAGTCATAAAATTAATCCCAAAACTTTTGTGTTATAATTTAATATAGGATTGAAATTCATTAATTATTCTTTATGTGTTGTGCATTATTAATTATTTTATTTATCTTTGCAGGCGATTTTTAAAAGTCAATTGTAATTACAATGAAAATAATAACTAAAGTAGACGAGCTCAAAAAGCTGGTCGAGAGCTATCGCAACGATGGTAAGACCATTGGTCTTGTGCCCACAATGGGAGCTTTGCACGAGGGACACAAATCGCTTGTAGTGCGAGCAAGAGCCCAAGACGACATCGTTGTAGTGAGTGTGTTTCTGAATCCCACACAATTTAACAATAAGGAAGACCTGCGCACCTATCCCCGCACGGCTGAGGCCGACGCAGCGATGCTCGAGAGCTGTGGCGTGGACATTGCCTTCATGCCTACTGTAGAGGAGATCTATCCCGAGCCCGACACCCGCGTCTTCAAGCTGGGGCCTGTGGCCGAAGTCATGGAGGGCGCTATGCGTCCGGGACATTTCAACGGTGTGTGCCAAATTGTGAGCAAGCTCTTCATGATGGTAGAGCCCACTCGCGCCTATTTTGGCGAGAAAGACTTCCAGCAGATTGCTGTTATCAGGGCCATGATCAAGCAGATGGGGTTCGAACTCGAGGTTGTGCAATGCCCATGCGTGCGTGAGGCTGATGGCCTTGCCAAGAGCAGCCGCAACGTGCGCCTCACACCGCAGGCGCGCAAGGTGGCTCCAAACATCTGGCGTGTGCTGTGCGAGAGCAAGGAGTTTGCCCAGGATCACACCGTGGAGCAGACCCATGATTGGGTGGTGGCAACCCTTAATGCCTATCCCGAGATGGAGGTGGAGTATTACTCAATTTGCGACGGCATTACGCTGCAGCCAGTGAAGTCGTGGGACGAGACAGACTATATAGTGGGTTGCATCACCGTTTACTGCGGCGATGTGCGTGAGATAGACAACATTACTTACAAGAAACCTGAGCAAGTGCTGTGATGTGGCACGATTTTTGCTATTCAAGAATCGTAGTTTTGACATTATTTTAATTATTAGCACCATGTTTATTCAAGTTGTAAAATCTAAGATTCATCGTGTAACAGTTACCGGTGCCAATCTTGACTACATTGGCAGCATCACCATCGATCAGGACTTGATGGATGCAGCAGGAATTGTCGAGGGCGAGCGTGTGTTCATCGTCGACAACAACAATGGCGAGCGACTCGACACCTATGTCATTGCCGGCGAGCGTGGCAAGGGCGAGGTGTGCCTCAATGGCGCCGCGGCACGCAAGGTGCAGCCGGGCGACATCGTGATTATCATGTCTTATGCACTCATGACCCCCGACGAGGCTCGCGGTTTCAAGCCTCAAGTGGTGTTCCCCGACACAGCTACTAATCGATTAATTTAACACTTGACACTTATCATATATTATTATATCCATGTTTGAAAATCTAAGCGAAAGACTGGAGCGCGCCTTCAAGGTGCTCAAAGGCGAAGGCAAAATCACCGAGATCAACGTGGCCGAGACTCTCAAGGAGGTGAGGCGAACACTGATCGAGGCCGACGTTAACTATAAAGTTGCAAAATCGTTTACCGACACTGTTAAGCAGAAGGCTATAGGTCAAAACGTTATCAACTCGCTCAAGCCCAAGGAGCTGATGATCAAGATTGTTCATGACGAACTCACCGAGCTCATGGGTGGCGAGCAAGCACCATTCAACATCGAGGGGCATCCTGCCATAATCCTCATGTCGGGTCTGCAAGGCTCGGGTAAGACCACCTTCTCGGGCAAGCTTGCCAATCGCCTCATCAAGCGCAGCCCCTTGCTCGTGGCTTGCGACGTGTATCGTCCTGCGGCTATCGAGCAGCTCAAGGTGCTGGGCGAGCAAATCAAGGTGCCCGTCTACAGCGAGCCTGACAATAAGAACCCGGTTGAAATCGCACAGCATGCCATTGCCGAGGCCAAGGCCAAGGGCTATGGCGTGGTAATCGTCGACACCGCCGGCCGCCTTGCCGTTGACGAGGAGATGATGCGCGAGATCAAGGCCATCAAGGATGCCATACAGCCCAACGAGACGCTCTTTGTCGTTGACTCAATGACTGGTCAGGACGCAGTGAACACTGCCAAGGCCTTCAACGACCGCCTCGACTTTGACGGCGTGGTGCTCACCAAACTCGATGGCGACACCCGCGGTGGTGCGGCACTCTCCATTCGCACCGTTGTCAACAAGCCCATCAAGTGGGTGGGTACGGGCGAGAAGATGGAAGCCATCGACCCCTTCCGTCCTGCTGGTATGGCCGACCGTATCCTAAACATGGGCGACATCGTTTCGCTCGTCGACCGCATGCAGCAGCAGTATGACGAGGAGCAGGCCCGCGAGCTCCAGAAGAAGATTGCCAAGAACAAATTTGACTTCAACGACTTCATGTCGCAGATTGCCAAAATCAAGAAGATGGGTAACCTCAAGGACTTGGCATCAATGATTCCTGGTGTGGGCAAAGCCATCAAGGATGTTGACATCAACGACGATGCTTTCAAGGGCATCGAGGCCATCATCAACTCGATGACCCCTTACGAGCGCGAGAACCCTGAGGTGATAAACGGCAGCCGCCGCCAGCGCATCTCGCGCGGTAGTGGAACGAGCATTCAGGAGGTTAATCGCCTGCTCACGCAGTTTGAGCAAACTCGCAAGGCCATGCACAAGGTGAGCAACATGAGCCCCAAGCAGCTCATGCGCGCTGGTCGCCGTCGCTAACTTGCCGTCGTCATCAGGCTCGCTTAATGGGCCTCACCACACTCTCCGCCTCAGGTTGCGGTTGCCAACGCAACTCGAAAGGCATAATATTTTAGCTAAATTGTCGTTTTTTATAATAAACGTTTAAATTCAAGAAAATGAAGAAGAGTTTAGCATTAGTTGTTGTCGCCATCATGACTGTGTTAGCGGCAAGCGCTCAGCACAAGGGCGAGATGGCAGTGGGAGGTAACTTCCTCTATGGCACTGAGATTAACTCGGTGGGCATTGGGCCCAAGTTCCAGTATAACATCCTCGACAGGCTTCGCGCCGAGGCTTCGTTCAACTATTATTTCAAGAACAACGGCTTCCACATGTGGGACATCAATGCCAATGCTCACTATCTGTTCCCAATCGCCAGCAAGTTTAGGGCCTATCCGCTTGCCGGTCTCACCGTGGTGAACAAGTGCTACAGTAAGACCGACGACTCGGTCACACGCTTTGGCCTGAACCTGGGTGGTGGCGTGGAATATGACGTGCGGCCCAACATTGGCCTTAACGCCGAGTTCAAGTACTCGATAGTAAGCAGCATCGATCAGGCCGTCTTCGGCGTGGGTGCTGTCTACAGATTTTAACTATATTAGTTACTGATGTGTTCTCGCACTCCACATCGCGAGGGCTGCAAGGTGGGGGAGGCACCGGGGGTGCCGCTCCTTTGCTCTTGAAGGGTGGCAAAAGATTGATTAAAAACCATAAAAAAACTTAAATGCTTCGCAGTTAGAGTTTTTTTGCCTAATTTTGCCGGCCCTTTCGCATGGCGGTGAGGTTTGACGCCCACGCCACGATGGTTAAAAGGTTCTTGGGCTAAAGTGGTGTCTGTATGTCATCAACACCTTGATGCTCAACCATGAGCCTTGATCATGTTGAAGAAACAATTTAAGTATGAAAAAAATCATTTATTTCATTTTCACCCTGCTGCTTTTAGCAGTGTTCACATCGGCAAGCAACACTGTCACGAGCGATAGTCGCATTGGCAACGCAGCCCCCAATTTCACTATTGGAAATGATGAGGAGGTGGTGAAGCTCGACCAGTTTCGGGGCAAGAACGTGATTCTGAACGTGTGGTCGTCGGCCGACGCCAAGTCGCGGCTCGAGAACATGCGCCTTAACCGGCTCGCAGGCAACAGCGACAAGCTGGTGCAGGTGGCCGTGAACATGGATCGCAGCCGTGCGCTCTTCAACGAGGTGATAACTGCCGACAGCCTCAACGCCGCCGGTCAGTATTACTGCGAGGTTCAGGACCGCCCGTCGTTCAAGAAGAAGTGGGGCGTGGACGAGAACTATTGCAGCTTCTTGATCAACGCCAAGGGCGTGGTGGTGGCTGTTAACCCCAGCACCAAGCAGCTGCGTCAAGCGCTCAAGTAGATAATGCGTTTTCAAGGTATTTGTTTGAGAATAGGTTAAGGGTAGTTGAGATGTTAACAACTGCCATTTAAGGATTGCCCCAGCCGAGGCAATCCTTTTCTTTTGCTATGTGGCGAAAATATGTTCTACAACACTAAGTTTGTTTTTTTTAGTGCCTGCATGTGTTTTTTGGGGCAATACCTTAATTTTAACAAGAAAAAATTAGCTTAAATAAAAAAAAATTTGTTACTTTGCACCTTATTAAAATGCATTAATGCCCACAATGTGGTTGATAGTGCATGTGCATGACTGTGATATTAGTCTTGCTACTCAATCATTTAAAAGGGCATTGGTGATGAATTTAGTGGTCAGATTAACTTTCTTAACTGTTCACGCCATTGACTTGGAAATGAGAAAATTTTAACCAATAATAATTATTAACTTTTTTTCAATGCTTATGAGTCTTAAAAAACTTTTATTGCTGACGGCTGCAATATTGGTGTCACTCGCGGCGACCGCTCAGGTCAAAGTGACTGGTGTCGTTATTTCGGCCGAGGACAATGAACCCGTGATTGGCGCTCATGTATCGGAAAAATCGAAGCCAGCTAATGGTACAGCTACCGACATTGACGGTCGCTTTACCCTTACAGTATCTTCGCTCAAGAGTGTTCTTGTAGTGAAATACACTGGTCTTGCCGATACCGAGGTGCAAGCCACTCAGGGTGAGATGAGGATTGTTATGGCCGTTGACGAAGAAACAACTCTTCAAGAGGTGGTTGTAACAGGTTATCAAAACGTTGACAAGCGTCTCTTTACCGGTGCAACCACAAGCATCAAGGCCGACAAGGCCAAGCTCGATGGTGTGGCCGACGTGTCGCGTGCCCTTGAGGGACGTGCTGCCGGTGTGAGTGTGCAAAACGTGTCGGGTACCTTCGGTACTGCTCCCAAAATTCGCGTGCGTGGTGCTACCTCTATCTACGGTAGCAGCAAGCCATTGTGGGTAGTAGACGGTGTGATCCTTGAGGATAACGTTGAGCTCGATGCCGACGCCCTCTCCAGTGGTGATGCCACTACCCTTATCGCCAGTGCGATTGCTGGTATCAACGCCGACGATATCGAGAGCTTCCAGATTCTGAAGGACGGTTCGGCAACATCAATCTATGGTGCTCGCGCCATGGCTGGTGTGATTGTCGTTACCACCAAGCAGGGTCGCGAAGGTTCGGCCAGCATCAACTATACCGGCGAGTTCACTTATCGCTTGAAGCCCAGGTACAGTGAGTTCAACATCAGTAACTCGCAAGAGCAGATGGGTATCTACAAGGAACTCGAGGCTAAGGGATGGTTGAGCTTTGCAAGTCTTGCCAACTCTTCAAGTTCGGGTATCTATGGTACCATGTACAAGCTCATGGACCAGTATAACCCAGCCACTGGTTTCGGTCTGCCCAACACTCTGGCAGCTAAGAACGCTTACTTGCGTGAGGCCGAGTTCCGTAACACCGACTGGTTCGACCTGCTGTTTAACAATAACGTGTCGCAAAACCACGCTATCTCTATTTCGGGTGGTACCGAGAAGGCAAGGTTCTACACCTCGGCTTCTATCATGTACGATCCAGGATGGACCAAGCAGAGCGAGGTGACTCGTTACACCTTCAATGCCAACGCCAGCTACGACCTGTCGAAGAACTTGACCATCAAGCTCTTGACCAGCGATAGCTATCGTAAGCAGCGTGCTCCTGGTACTCTGAGCCAGGACGTCGACGTGGTTAATGGTGTGTACAGCCGTAGCTTCGATATCAACCCTTATAGCTACGCCTTGAACACCTCACGTACTGCCGACCCCAATGCTATTTACACTCGTAACTACACTGCATTCAACATCTTCCAAGAGCTCGAGCAGAACTACATCGACCTCGGTGTTACCGACCTCAAGTTCCAGGGCGAAATCACTTGGAAACCCATCCAGGGTCTTGAGTTGAAAGGTTTGGCTTCTTACCGCTTCAATAGCAGTACAACCAACCACTACGTGAAGGACAATTCTAACCAGGCCAACGCCTACCGTGCTGGTATCGATCCAGAGAATGCATCAATTCGTGATGCCAACACTTACCTTTATACCGACCCCGATGTGGCAGGTGCTCTTCCTGTAACAGTACTTCCCAAGGGTGGTATCCTTTATCACGATGTGAACGCAATGTCGCAGTTCGACCTGCGTGCTCAAGCACAATATAACAAGAGCTTCAACGACAAGCATCTCATCAACTTGCTTGCTGGTTGGGAGCTCAGTAAGATCGACCGTCATGCCGAGAGCTTCGAGGGCTGGGGTATCGTTTACGAGAACGGTAACATTCCTTTCCTCGACAAGAACCTCTTCAAGCAGCAAGTTGAGG
>CAMHNO010000014.1 GCA_946186575.1 uncultured Prevotellaceae bacterium | reverse complement strand
GTGAGAATCAAGCCCACGATGGGGAAGATGATCTTCTCGGTCTGCGACACCTTGCGGGCGGGCTTCATGCGAATGAGGCGCTCCTTCTTGGTGGTGAGCAGTCGCATGATAGGCGGCTGAATCACTGGCACAAGGGCCATGTAACTATAAGCCGACACTGCGATTGCACCCATCAAGTTGGGGGCGAGTTTCGACGACAGGAAGATAGCGGTAGGACCGTCGGCACCACCAATGATGGCGATAGCACCAGCCTGGTCGGGCATGAAGCCCATAGCAAGAGCCACCATGTAGGCGCCAAAGATACCAAACTGGGCAGCAGCACCCACAAGCATGAGCTTGGGGTTGGCCAGCAGTGCCGAGAAGTCGGTCATGGCACCAATGCCCAGGAAGATGAGTGGTGGATACCATCCCTGTCGAACACCTTGATAGAGGATGTTGAGCACTGAGCCCTCCTCATAGATACCAATCTCATTGCCTGGCTGGAAAGGAATGTTTCCAATCAGGATACCGAAGCCAATGGGCACAAGCAGCATGGGCTCGAAGTCATGCTTGATGGCGAGGTAGATGAAGAACAGACCCACGCACAGCATTATCAAGCTCTCGGGCGACAACGAAACGTTGTAGAAGCCTGTGAAGTGCCAGAATTGCTCCAGGTTTTCAGCAATATTAAGTAGTACCATAGTGTTAAGCAATAATCATGATAGTAGTGCCCTCGAGCACCGACTCGTCTTTAGCTACGTTGATTGACTTAACCACACCGTCTTTGCCTGCATGAATCTCGTTGCCCATCTTCATGGCCTCGAGGATGCAAACCACGTCGCTGGCCTTCACTTGCTGACCTTCCTTAACGTAGAACTCCTTGATGACGCCAGGCAGTGGCGAAGTGATTACATAGTCGCCAGCGCCAGCTGCTGCAGCGGGCTTGGCGGCGGGCTTGGCGGCAGCTGCAGGAGCGTCGTTCGACACGGCCACTCTCTTGATCACTGGTTTGGCTGCCTTCTCCTCCTCGAGCTCAACAGTGTAAGGCACACCGTTAACCTCGATGTTAGCAATGTTGTTTTCAATGTCACCAACATTTACTTTGTATTCGTGACCATTGATTTTATATTTATATTCTTTCATTGATTAAAAACAAATTAAATGTTAGTGATATTAATGATTGTCGTGGCGCTCAGGCATGTGCAGCAGCAGGTTGCCCTTCGAGCCCCAGGCACTATGTGCCTCGTGGCTGTGGTCGAAGGTGAGCACGCCGCTTTCCTCGTCGTGAGCATTAAGGTGCTGATACAGGGCCATGCACAGGGCTGCGATGGCCTCGTCGTTGTCGTCGCTACCAGTGGCTGCGACAGCGGCAGTAGGCTCTGCAACAGTCTCTTCTTCTTTCTTCTCCTTGCCTTGACCTGAGAATGCCTTGCCAAAGAGCTTGAAGAGGATGTAGAGCAGCAGCAGTGCTAAGAACACTACGCCCATCGACATGATGGTGAGCAGGATGCCTGTGCCGTCTTCGTTCTTGAACTTGGCAATGTTCTCGTTCACAGGGCGCATGTTGAATTTGCCAGGAGTGATGGCCTTCTCAACCGATGAGCCATCGCGCACCTCCCACTGGCTTGGGTCGAAGCTGTGATTGCCACCCTTGTGCATGTCGCTGGGCAGACCTTCGCCCTTGCGGGCAAATGACTGGCCAGCCTGCAGGCTGGCTGGAACAGTTACTTCATCGACCAGGTCACCATTCACGTCGTAGAGAGCAATGTAGTTGTCGCTGCTTGGAGTGAGTGTGAACGACAGGTGCATGGTTCCTGCTGTAGGGGTGCCGTCGGCACAGAACACAACGTGAGTGCGTGGCTTGATCTTGGTGTCGACATCACCACGTGGAATCTCATAGACTTTATCGGGATTCTTGTCGCGGAGCTCCTCGAGCAGCACATTGCGCTTCTTGTTGCTCTTCTGCTCCTGCTCTTTGAAGTAGTTCTGAATATAGTCCTTCTTGAAAGTGGTGATGAACATCTTTTCAATGGCATTGGTGCCGTAGGATGAGTTGAAAAGCTCAACCCATGCCGTGCACTTGCCATTCTGGTCAGCACAGTTGCCGTTTTGCACCATCACCTCGTTGATGCACATGTCCATGCGGCCTTGTGCCATTGAGGTAAGTGCTGCAATCACAGCAATCAGTGTCAATAATATTTTCTTATTCATTTTGAAAAAAATATCGTTGAATAGAAATTACAATGGAATGTTGCCGTGCTTCTTGGCAGGATTGTTGTACTTCTTGGTGCGCAGTTGCTCCAGAGCACGAATCACGCGGAAGCGAGTGTTGCGAGGCTCAATCACGTCGTCGATGTAGCCATACTTGGCTGCATTGAATGGAGTGCAGAAGAGGTCGTTGTACTCTTGCTCCTTCTCCTCGATGAACTTCTTGTTCTCTTCCATGATCTCTTTGGCCTTTGCCTCGTCGCCAGCCTCTTTGGCCTCGGCGGCGGCGGCCTTGGCAGCCTTCATGTCCTTGGCATAGAGAATGCCGGCGGCACCAGCTGCACCCATCACGGCAATCTCGGCGCTTGGCCAAGCGTAGTTCATGTCGCCACGCAGCTGCTTGCAGCTCATCACGATGTGGCTGCCACCGTAGCTCTTGCGCAGTGTCACGGTAACTTTGGGCACAGTGGCCTCGCCATAGGCGTAGAGCAGTTTGGCACCGTTAAGGATAACGGCGTTGTACTCTTGGCCGGTGCCGGGAAGGAATCCTGGCACGTCGACGAGAGTTACCAGTGGAATGTTGAACGCATCGCAGAAGCGCACAAAGCGGCCACCTTTCTTCGAGGCGTTCACGTCGAGCACACCTGCCATGTACTGCGGCTGGTTGGCAACCACGCCCACAGCCTGGCCGTTGAAGCGAGCAAAGCCCACGATGATGTTCTTGGCGAAGTCTTTGTGAACCTCGAGGAACTCGCCGTTGTCGACGATGGCACCAATCACCTCATACATGTCGTAGGGGTCGTTGGCACTCTCGGGAATGATATTATTCAGAGCATCCTCCACACGGTCGATGGGGTCGTTGCACTCACGGCGTGGGGCCTCTTCCATATTGTTGCTGGGCATGTAGCTCAACAAGCGCTTGATGGTCTCGATCACGTCTTCCTCGGTGTCACAAGCAAAGTGAGTCACACCACTCTTCTGGGCGTGAACCTGTGCACCACCCAATTGCTCCTGTGTCACGTTCTCGCCAGTAACAGTCTTGACAACCGCAGGACCGGTGAGGAACATGAACGATGTGCCCTTGGCCATGAGAGTGAAGTCGGTGAGGGCTGGTGAATAAACAGCACCACCGGCACATGGGCCCAGGATGGCGGAAATCTGGGGAACCACACCACTGGCGTCGATGTTGCGCTGGAAAATCTCGGCATAACCGGCCAGAGCATTGATGCCCTCGGGGATGCGGGCACCGCCCGAATCGTTAAGACCAATGATGGGAGCTCCCTGCTTCATTGCCAGGTCCATGACCTTGCACATCTTCATTGCCATGGCCTCGCCCAGCGAACCGCCTATCACGGTGAAGTCTTGAGCGAAGACATAGACCAGACGACCGTCTACTGTGCCATAACCGGTTACCACACCGTCGCCAGCAAAGGATTTCTTCTCCTGGCCAAAATTGGTGCAGCGGTGACGCACAAACATGTCGAGCTCCTCGAAGCTACCTGGGTCGAGTAGCATGTTGATTCTCTCGCGGGCAGTGTACTTGCCCTTCTCGTGCTGCTTGGCAATGGCCTTCTCGCCACCACCCATGCGAGCCTCGGCGCGCATGTCAATCAGCTTTTGGATTTTCTCGAGTTGTTTACTCATTTTTATTTGAAAGTTGTAGTGAGTGTACGATTATTTTTTGTTGGGGTCTTCGCAGAGCTCAACGAGTGCGCCAGCCGAAGTCTTGGGGTGAACGAAAGCGATGTTCAAGCCCTCAGCACCCTTGCGGGGAGCTTTGTCCAAAACGCGACCGTCCTTATCTTGTATCTCCTGAAGAGCGTTGGCGACACCGTCTTCAACGGCAAATGCTATGTGCTGAATGCCGCCACGGCCGCCATTCTTCTCGATGAACTTAGCGATGGCGCTGTCGGGACTGGTGGCCTCGAGAAGCTCAATCTTTGTCTGGCCCACCTTGAAGAAGGCGGTGCGCACGTGCTGATCCTCTACTTCCTCGATAGCAAAGCATTTGAAACCAAGAAATTTCTCGTAGAAAGGTATAGCCTCGTCAAGGCTTGTGACTGCTATACCAACGTGTTCGATGTGTGAAATGTCCATAACTAATTGTTAGTAAAAAGTTTATATAATAAGTGAATAAAAAATCTTTTGAAAAAGACGTGCAAAGGTACAAATTTTTTAATAATATAATGTGTAATTAATGTATAATGTTTGTGAAAAAACGGATGGTTGTAATAACTTGATGTGACAGCAATTGGTGTTGCGATAGGTATTTCAACACTGAACTTTCGAAAACGTGACATGGTGGCAGATTTTGTCACTCTTTTGCATTTTTGTTTCCCAGATGTGTCAGTATTTTTTTTGGCACGGAATTTGTTTATTAGCGAGGTGACGAGTTGCAAGTGGCAGCCGTGAAACATGAATTATAAACAAAAAAAAGATATACAATTATGGGAAAAATTATTGGTATTGATTTGGGAACAACCAACTCGTGTGTTTCGGTACTCGAGGGTAAGAACCCGGTTGTGATTCCTAACAGTGAAGGCCGCAACACCACTCCAAGCGTGGTGGCTTTTGTTGACGGCGGTGAGCGTAAAGTTGGTGACCCTGCAAAGCGTCAGGCTATCACTAACCCAACCCGCACAGTCTACTCAATCAAGCGCTTCATGGGCGAGAGCTATGACCAGACTTTAAAAGAGACTGAGCGTGTGCCTTACAAGGTGGTGAACAATGGCAACAATCAGCCCCGCGTGGAGATTGACGGTCGCCAGTACACACCTCAAGAGATTTCGGCAATGATTCTGCAAAAGATGAAGAAGACTGCCGAGGATTATCTGGGAACTACAGTTACCGATGCAGTGATTACAGTTCCTGCCTACTTCAACGACTCACAGCGCAAGGCAACTAAGGAGGCTGGTGAGATTGCCGGCTTGAATGTTCAGCGTATCGTTAATGAGCCAACCGCTGCCGCTCTTGCCTACGGCCTTGACAAAGACCAGAACGACAAGCGCATTGCAGTGTTTGACTTGGGAGGCGGCACATTTGATATTTCAATCCTGGAGCTTGGCGACGGCGTGTTTGAGGTTAAGTCGACCAATGGCGACACTCACCTGGGTGGTGACGACTTTGACCAACGCATTATCAACTGGCTTGCCGAGGAGTTCCAGAGCGAAGAAGGCATTGACCTGCGCAAGGATCCAATGGCTTTGCAGCGCTTGAAAGAGGCTGCCGAGAAGGCTAAGATTGAGCTTTCGAGCTCGATGAGCACCGAGATTAACCTGCCATATATCATGCCGGTTAACGGAATTCCCAAGCACTTGGTTAAGACATTGAGTCGAGCTAAATTTGAGCAACTGTGCGACGACCTGATTCAGGCCACTATCAAGCCTTGCGAACAAGCATTGCGCGACGCCAATCTGAGCCCAAGCGACATTAACGAGGTCATCCTCGTGGGCGGCTCTACTCGTATTCCTGCCATACAGCAGATTGTGGAGCGCTTCTTTGGCAAGGCTCCATCGAAGGGTGTGAACCCCGATGAGGTGGTAGCCGTGGGTGCCGCAATTCAGGGCGGTGTGCTGAGCGGTGACGTTAAAGACGTGCTGCTGCTCGACGTTGTGCCACTGAGCGTGGGCATTGAGACCCTGGGTGGCGTGATGACTAAGCTAATAGATGCCAACACCACAATCCCAACTCGCAAGAGTCAGGTGTTCTCGACCGCTGCCGACAATCAGCCCAGCGTGGAGATTCACGTGCTGCAAGGCGAGCGCCCCATGGCCCGCGACTGCAAGACTCTGGGTATGTTCCACCTCGACGGCATTGCGCCTGCTCCACGTGGCATTCCTCAGATTGAGGTGACCTTCGAGGTCGACGCCAACGGTATCATGAACGTGAGCGCCAAGGATAAGGCCACAGGCAAGGAGCAGAGCATACGCATCGAGGCTTCGAGCGGCCTGAGCGACGCCGAGATTCAACGCATGAAGGACGAGGCAAGTGCCAACGCCGCTGCCGATGCCAAGGAGAAAGAGCGCATCGACAAGATAAACAAGGCCGATGCCATGATCTTCCAAACCGAGAAGAGCCTCAAGGACTTGGGCGACAAGCTGCCTGCCGACAAGAAGAGTCAAATCGAGGGTGCTCTGGGCGAGCTCAAGGAAGCTCACAAGAACCAGGACATTGATGCCATCGACGCTGCTTCAAAGAAGCTCGAGGACATCTTCCATGAGGCTTCGCAGCAGATGTACAACCAGGCTGGTGGCGCTCAAGGCGGTCCTCAGCCGGGTGCCGGCTTTGACCCAGGTGCAGCTGGCTTTGGTGGTGCCAACCCAGGCGCCGGCCCTCAAGGCGGAAAGCAGAGTGGCGATGGCGCTCAAGATATCCCTTATGAGGAAGTTTGATGGAATTTAAAAAATAGATAATAGTTTTTTAACAGATTCCGCGACACATTCAGGCCGCGGAATCTTGTTGTTTGTCTTAAACCTCAATCGCTTATTAGTCAGAGAACAGGTTATAATAGTGGCCTGATGACCGATTTGGGTTAAAAATAAGGCAGTAACAATGGTAAAAATGTAAAAAAATCTTTTTTCATTTTGTAATTCACTCAACTTGCAGTAATTTTGCACGTTCAAAACTGAAAAAACAAAAAACAAAGCAATAAATCTACATTAAAACAGAGAAATGAACGTAACATTAGACAAGACCGATAACGTGAGCGGCGTACTCACTATTTCGATCGTTGAACAGGATTATCAAGCCGAAGTTAAGAAGCAATTGAATGAGCTGGGGCGCCGTCGTCCCATCAAGGGGTTCAGGCCAGGTCATGTGCCTGCTGGATTGCTGATGAAGCATTATGGCGGCCAAGTGACTGCCGAGGTCGTAGACCAAATCGTCAGCCGCGAGCTCACTAAATATGTTCGCGATAATAATCTTGAACTTCTGGGAGAACCCATGCTTTCACAAGATACAAAGGTCGACATGATCAACGAGAAGGACTTCTCGTTCAAGTTTGACCTGGGATTTGCACCTGAGTTCGATCTCAAGCTCGACAAGAGGGTCAAGGTGCCTTACTATAACATCGAGATCTCGCAAGAAATGGTCGACAGTCAGGATAGCGCGTTCAAGAAGCGCTTTGGCACTCAGGTGCCTGGCGAGGAGTCGACCGAGGACGCACTCATTCGCGCAGCCTTGAGCGAGCTCAACGAGGATGGCACTGTTAAGGAGGGTGGCATCAGCGTGGAGCGCACTATTGTTTCGCCCAAGTATCAGAAGGACGATGACGAGAAGAAAAAGTTAATAGGCCTGAAGGTGGGCGATGAGGTTGTTATCAACCCCTACAAGGGCGCTGGTGGCAATGTCACTGAGCTTGCCGCTATGCTGGCTGTTGACAAGGAGCAGGCCGACATCAAGAGCGACTTTAACATGAAAGTTGAGGAAATTCTCGTCAGCAAGGATGCCGAGCATGGTCAGGAGTTCTACGACATGGTGTTTGGCAAGGACATTGCTAAAACCGAGGATGAGTATTTCGCTAAGGTTAAAGAAATGCTTGCCGGCCAGCTCAAGAACGACAGCAATTATCGCTTTACTCTCGATGCCGAGGCAGTTCTCAAGAAGAAGGTGGGCGCTCTCGAGCTCCCCGATGAGTTCCTGAAGAGATATCTCATTCAGATCAACAAGAACCTGGATGCAGCTAAGATCGAAGAGGAGTATCCTCGCACCCGTGAGGAAATCGTTTGGCAACTCATCAAGGAGAAAGTTGCCAAGAACTACGACGTTAAGATTGATCAAGAGGATCAACTGCGTCTTGCCCGCATCTATGCTTCGCAGCAGTTTGCCCAGTACGGCATTGGCAATGTGCCCGAAGAAACACTCGATCGCTATGCCGAGGACTTGATGAAGGATGAAAAGTATGCGAGGGAGATTAGTACCCGCGCGTTTGAGGACAAGGTGTTCTCAACAATCCGCGACAAAGTGTCACTCACCGAGAAGACCGTGAGCGCCGACGAGTTTAATAAACTCTTCGAAGAAAAGAAGTAAGTTTTTTGCCTCCTTCGTTAAATTGCACAGTGTGGCATCCTACAGCAGGGTGCCACATTTTTTTGACGAAACTGGGGGATTAATGGCTTTTCGCTGTGCCTTTTTGTGAAATATCCTTTAAAAAGTCGTCAAAATTAGAATAGTTGAGAAAAAATTACTATCTTTGAAAATAAAATAATCAAATTTAAATAAGAAAATGAAAAACGATTTCCGAAATTTCGCAGTGAACCATTTGGGAATGAATGGTTTAGCACTTGACCAATATGCTCAAGCAACCATCGAGAGCAGTTATATATCGCCTACCATCATCGAGGAGCGTAAGCTCAATGTGGCGCAGATGGACGTTTTTTCGCGCCTGATGATGGACCGCATCATATTCCTGGGCACTCAGATTGATGACTATACTGCTAATGTGATTCAGGCTCAGCTTCTTTATCTCGATAGTGCAGATCCAGGAAAGGACGTGTCAATCTATATTAACTCGCCTGGCGGTTCGGTTTATGCAGGACTGGGAATATACGACACCATGCAGTACATTCAGAGCGATGTGACCACCATCTGCACTGGCATGGCGGCGTCGATGGCGGCAATCTTGCTGGTGGCTGGCGAGAAAGGTAAGCGCTATGCCCTCAAGCACAGCCGTGTGATGATTCACCAGCCCATGGGCGGCATTCAAGGTCAGGCATCGGATATTGAGATCACAGCACGCGAGATTCAAAAGCTCAAAGAAGAGCTCTACACCATCATCTCTAACCACTCGGGGCAGAGCTATGATAAGGTCTATGCCGACAGCGACCGCGACTACTGGATGACCTCGCAGGAA
The DNA here is from genome assembly GCA_946186575.1 of uncultured Prevotellaceae bacterium. GTDB lineage: Bacteria > Bacteroidota > Bacteroidia > Bacteroidales > Muribaculaceae > Sodaliphilus. Next base: position 47,370 of record CAMHNO010000014.1, on the reverse strand, counting down.
GCCCAAGAATATGGCATGATCGACAAGGTGCTCGAGAAATCAAAATAAATTGTTTGAGAACAGATTTTTCTTATGGCAAAGAAAGAAGTGATGAGATGCAGCTTTTGTGGGCGCGCCGAAGATGAGGTGAAGCTCATGATGCCTGGTTACAATGGTTGCATTTGCAACGATTGTGCTGAGATGGCTTATAATATTGCTAAGGAACAACTCAGCAAGAACGAAATGGCTGCGCTCGACGATATTAATCTGGAACAAATTCCAAAGCCCACTCAAATCAAGGAGTATCTCGACCAGTATGTGATAGGGCAGGAGAGTGCCAAGAAATACCTCTCGGTGGCGGTCTATAACCATTACAAGAGGCTATCGCAGAGCAAGGACGACATTGATATTGAGAAGTCAAACATAATCATCGTGGGGCCCACTGGCACCGGAAAGACCTTGCTGGCCAAAACCATCGCCAAGCTGCTTAAGGTGCCATTTGCCATTGTAGATGCAACGGTTCTAACCGAGGCAGGCTATGTGGGCGAAGACATAGAGAGCTTGCTTGTGCGACTGCTGCAGGCTTGCGACTACAACGTGAAGGAGGCTGAGCGAGGCATCGTCTTCATCGACGAAATCGACAAGATTGCGCGCAAGAGCGACAATCCGTCTATCACCCGCGACGTGAGCGGTGAGGGCGTGCAGCAGGGACTGCTCAAGTTGCTTGAGGGCTCGGTGGTGAACGTGCCGCCTCAAGGAGGCCGCAAGCACCCTGAGCAGAAGATGATACCAGTCGACACCAAGAATATACTCTTTATTTGCGGTGGAGCTTTTGAGGGCATCGAGCGCAAGATTGCTTTGCGCCTCAACACTCATGTGGTGGGCTACGGAGCCGGCAACCACGTGAGCAAGGCCGACCAGGAGAAACTCTTGCACTATGTTGCACCTCAAGACTTGAGGTCCTATGGATTGATTCCAGAGATCATTGGCCGATTGCCAGTTGTCACTAATCTGGAACCCCTCGACCGCGACGCTTTGCGACGCATACTTGTGGAGCCCAAAAATGCCATTGTCAAGCAATATGAGAAGCTGCTTGCAATGGATGGCATTAAGTTTAATATAGACGATGATGCTCTCGACTTTGTGGTTGACAAGGCTATCGAATATAAATTGGGTGCCAGGGGGCTTCGCTCTATCTTCGAAGCAATCATGATGGATGTGATGTATAACTATCCGTCAATGAAAAAGAAATCATTCAAGCTCTCCGTTAAGTATGCTCAGGAGCAACTTGAGAAGTCTAATTTTGCCGCTATAGCATCTGCAATGTGAAAATAAACAAGTTTTTTTTTGAGTAATTAAAAAAAAATGTTATATTTGTAAGCGAATAATTGAAACAAGAAAAACCTTAAGACAATGGCTGATAAGAATCAACTGGTAGCGACCCTAAAAAAATATTTCGGTTTTGACACATTTAAAGGACAGCAAGAGCAAATCATGTTGAGCTTGATTGAGGAGCACAACACGTTTGTGCTCATGCCCACTGGTGGTGGCAAGTCCTTGTGCTATCAGTTGCCGTCGCTGCTCATGGAAGGAACAGCAATTGTCATCTCGCCTCTCATCTCACTGATGAAGAATCAGGTGGATGCAATGCGAAACTTTAGCGATGAGGATGGTATTGCTCATTTCCTTAATTCTTCGCTCAACAAGCAAGCTATAGATCAGGTTAAGGAGGACATTTTGGCAGGAAGGACCAAATTGCTCTATGTTGCGCCAGAGTCGCTCACAAAGGAGGATAACTTAGAGTTCTTCAAGAGCGTTAAAATTTCTTTCTATGCCATCGACGAGGCTCACTGCATCTCGGAGTGGGGACATGATTTCCGCCCTGAATATAGGCGCATTCGTCATTTTATCAATGAGATTGGGGTGAGGCCTATAATTGCGCTTACTGCCACTGCCACGTCGAAGGTTCAGCACGACATCCAGAAGAACTTGGGCATCATGGACGCCAACGTGTTCAAGTCATCGTTCAATCGCACTAATCTATATTATGAAGTGCGCCCCAAGACTAAGGACGTGGACAAGGAGATAATCAAGTACATCAAGTCGATGCCAGGCAAATCGGGAATCATCTATTGCCTGAGCCGCAAGAAGGTGGAGGAACTTGCTACCACGCTGCGCGTTAACGACATTAAGGCTCTGGCCTATCATGCTGGCATGGACAGTGCCACGCGGTCGGCCAACCAGGACGCCTTTCTGCTTGAGGATGTTGACGTGATTGTTGCTACCATTGCTTTTGGCATGGGAATTGACAAGCCCGATGTGAGGTTTGTGATTCACTACGACATTCCCAAGAGTCTTGAAGGATATTACCAAGAGACTGGGCGTGCCGGGCGCGATGGTGGTGAGGGTCAGTGCATTACCTTCTATGCCCAGAAAGACCTTGAGAAACTCAAAAAATTCATGCAAGGCAAGCCGGTTGCAGAGCAGGAAATTGGCAAGCAGCTGCTTGCCGAGACTGCCTCTTATGCCGAGACATCGGTGTGCCGACGCAAGACTCTGCTTCACTACTTTGGCGAGGAATATACTGAGGACAATTGCCACAACTGCGACAACTGCCTGCATCCACGCAAGCGCATCGAGGCCAGCAACGAGCTGTGCGATGCCATCGAGTTGATAATAACTCTTAAAGAGAAATTCAAGGCCGACCATGTGGTCAACGTCATGATAGGTGAAGCTAATAATGAGGTCAAATCCTATCTGCACGACAAGCTCGACATGTTTGGCTGTCACAAGGATAAGTCGTTCAAGTTTCTTAATGCGGTGATATCACAAGGCATAATTGCCGGATATATCGACCGCGATATTGAGAATTATGGTTTGCTAAAAGTGACTAAAAGGGGAAAACAGTTCTTGGAGAATCCTTCTTCGTTCCTCGTGGTGGAAGACCGTGACTTCACTGCCGTGGAGGAGAGCGAGATGAGAGGCGGAACTGGTGCACTCGATGGTGAGCTCTTCAGCATTCTCAAGAGCATGCGCAAGAACACCGCATCAAAGTTGCAGCTGCCACCTTATGTGATCTTCCAAGATCCATCGCTCGAGGCTATGGCCACCACCTATCCTATCACCATGGAAGAGTTGCAAAACATTCCTGGCGTGGGGGCAGGCAAGGCCAAGAGGTATGGTGCTGAATTCCTTGAGGTGATTAAGCGCCACGTAGAGGAGAATGAGATTATAAGGCCCGAAGACATGAGGGTGCGAACCGTTGCCAACAAGAGCAAGCTCAAGATATCGCTCATTCAGAGCATCGACCGCAAGGTGCCTCTTGACGACCTTGCCATGTCGAGAGGACTTGAGTTTGACAAAATGCTCGATGAGATTGAGGCCATAGTCTACTCAGGAACGCGCATCAATATTGACTATTACATCAAGGATATAATGGACGAAGACCACATGGAAGACATCTTTGAGTACTTCAAGGAGAGCGACACCGATGATCTTGCCGCTGCGCAGGAAGAACTCGGCGACGAGTACACCGAGGAGGAGATAAGACTTGTGCGTATTAAGTTTCTGAGCGAGTTGGGGAATTAATATGGTTTATCAGATGTTAGATAGCCTCATATATTAACTAAAATTAAGGTATTAGATATAATTTACTTTCAATAATTCACGTTATTATATTTGTATTGTTAAGAAACCGAAAATACATTTTTTATAATAATTATGAAACTTAAGTATCTTATTTCTGCATTGATTGTTGCAGGAGTTGTGTGTGGTGCTTATGCTGCCAAAGACCCCGTGTTGATGACTATCAACAACAAGAAAGTCACTCTATCAGAGTTTGAGTATCTCTACAAGAAAAACATGGAGCAGCAAGTGGTTCAAGAGTCTATCGATGAGTATGTTGAGCGTTTTGTCAACTACAAGCTCAAGGTTGTCGAAGCCGAAGCTCTGGGCTATGACACACTGCCCAGAATTCAGCAGGAGCTCAATGGATATAAGGCCGACATGCTGGCACCTTTCTTGACCGATAATGACCTAAAGGAAAAACTCATTCAGGAAGCTTATGGCCGCATGACTAAAAACGTGGATATCTCGCACATGATGCTGGCACGTGGCAAGACCAGGGAGGAAGACAATGCACAAATTGCAAGAATGGACAGCTTGCGCAACTGCATCCTCAATGGTGAAAACTTCAATGATCTGGTGATGAAATACTCGATCGACAGGTCTAAAGAGAGAAACAAAGGAAATTATGGTTTCATAGCGAGTGGCATGTTCCCCTACGCTTTTGAATATGTAGCATACACCACTCCTGTGGGAGAAATTTCAAAGCCATTTCTCACCGACTATGGTGTACACATGGTAAGGGTTAATGCTGTCAGGCCCGATGAGGGACAGGTTGATGTGGCTCACATAGTCAGGGTCTTCCCTCGTGGTGTGACGGTTAACGATAGCGTTAAGGCTGCGGTGAAAGCGTCGATTGACTCGATATATGCCCGCATTCAGGCTGGTGAGAGTTTTGAAGAGCTGGCCAAGAAATATTCACAGGATGGCTCGGCACGCAATGGCGGCAAGCTGCCTCTGATGAGACGTGGTCAAGCCGTGGAGCCCTTCATCGACATTGCGTTCTCGCTTGCTGATGGCGAAGTGTCGCAGCCTTTTGAGACGGTGTTTGGATATCACATCATCAAGAAGTTTGGACTTAAAACGGTTGGATCGTTAGATGAGATGAGAGGCACTATTGAACAGCAGATGCAACGCGATGAGAGAGCTGCTATGCCAGTTGACAGCCGTGTGAACTCTATAATGAACGAACTGGGCTACAAAAAGAACAAAAAACTTCATGACTATCTTGTCAAGGAACTCAAGAAGCATGGTTCTTATGATTCTACTTTTGTGGCCGATGTCCTTGCAAAGTCTGATTTCACCATCTTCACTTTTGGCAAAAACCAGAAGCGACCTCTGTCGCTGCTTGCCAAGACTATGAATCCAAAGGCTAAATATGCGTCTATAGATATTGCAGCGGCCGAGATTGAGGCAAACGTTGAGAGAGTGGCGCGTCGCGAAGTGGTGAATTACTATTCTGATAACTTGTTTGAACTGAATTCCGACTACAGAAATCTCATGAACGAGTATCGCGACGGAACTCTGCTCTTTGAGGTTATGAACAATGAGGTGTGGAAAAAAGCTAAGAGCGATGAACAGGCCCTCCAGAAGCGATTTGAAGAGAATAGGGACAAGTATCAATGGGATGCTCCTCACTTCAAGGGTATTATGGTGTGCGCAAAGAATGACTCTATTCTCAAAGCTGTTGCTGCTGCCTATGAGCAAATCTCAAATTTGCCTGAGGACACCGTCACTACAAGGCTCAACAAGCAGTTTGGCCACAACATCAAGATGGTGAGAGTCATCACTAAGGCTGGTGAGAATGAGATGGTCGACAACATTGCCTTCGGTGGCAAAAAGGCTCCATCGGCCTATAGTGGCTATCCTGTCTATGCTAAGCTGATGGGAAGAATCATTAATCAGCCCGAAGAGCTTGCCGATGTTAAAGGACTGGTGTCGTCGGACTATCAAGATGTTCTCGAGCAGCAATGGGTGGATGGTCTGCGCAAGAAATATAAGGTTGCCATTGACCAGAAGGTACTCAATCAGTTGAAGGCAATTTATAAATAATCCCCCTCTGCTGAGGGGCGCATGCCGTGCTTTGGTGAAGTCACTTCCTGAAGCACGGCATGTTTTTTTTGCACCTATGCAATAATAATTAATGATAATTAATTGAAAATGATTTTGAGAAATCGCAAAAAATCAAGAAATTTGCACTTTATTTGATGTTTTGTGTCCTGACTGCAGGATGCCCCACGTTGAATCATAAAAAACTTATAATATAAAATGAAGATTAAAACACTGTTTTTGAGCTTAATGGCTATTGTGTCGCTGAGCATGGCCGCGCAGAATAATGTGGCCGAAGAGGTGGCATGGGTTGTGGGCGACGAGCCCATCTTTAAGTCGGATATTGAAGAGCAATATCAGCAGGCCCTCTATGAGCGTATCGCTATCGATGGCAACCCCTATTGCATCATCCCCGAGAGGATGGCGATTGAGAAACTTTTCCTGCATCAGGCTAAGGTCGACACCGTCGAGATACCTAACTCTACAGTTATGCAGACCGTAGACTCCAGAATCAACTATTTCATAGCCAATCTGGGGTCGAAAGAGAAAGTGGAGGAGTACTTCAGAAAACCTCTGCCAGAGCTCCGAGAGAATCTCATTGACGTGGTCAGAGACCAGTATACCGTTCAAGAAGTTCAGCGCAAGCTCACAAAGGATGTGAAGGCTACCCCTGCCGACGTGAGACGTTACTTCGCCACCATCCCACAAGACTCGCTGCCCATCATTCCACAACAGGTGGAGGTGCAAATTATCACTATCAATCCTGTCATCCCTCAAGAGGAGATAGAAAGGATTAAAACCCAACTGCGAGATTATTCACAAAAGGTGAATAATGGAGAGTCGGACTTTGCTACACTGGCTATCATGTATAGCGAGGATGGTTCGGCAACCTATGGCGGTGAAGTGGGATTCAGAGGGCGTGCCGAGCTGTTGCCAGAATATGCCACAGCAGCATTCAACTTGAGCGACACCAAGCGCGTGTCGAAAATAGTAGAGACCGACGCAGGTTTCCACATCATCCAGCTCATTGAGAAAAGAGGCGACCGCATCAATACCCGCCACATCCTTCTCAGGCCAAAGATTGCTCAAGCCGACATCGACACTGCCATGCATCAACTTGATTCACTGCGCACCAATATCATTGCGGCCAAGAACGGGTTGACCTTTGAGACCGCTGCTCTTTACGTCTCGCAAGACAAGGACTCTCGCAACAACAATGGCGTGATGCTTAATGAAAAAACTCACACCAACTACTTTGAGATGGCCGATTTGCCTTCGGAGATAGCCAAGGTTGTCGCTACCATGAATGAGGGCGACATTTCAGCTCCATTCATCATGGTAAATCCCAAGACAAGCAAGCAGCAAGTGGCGATGGTCAAACTCACCAAGAGGAAAGACTCGCATCGTGCCGATTTTGCCGAGGACTACCAGGTGCTCAAGGAGATGTACGAAGGCTACAAGCGTGAGGAAATCCTCAACAAGTGGATTCAGGAGAAGCAGAAGTCAACCTACGTCTACATCGAGGAGGGCTGGCGAAATTGCGAGTTCAAGTATAACTGGCTCAATGTGAACTACGGCACAGGCAAATAGTACACACACAATACATGCTCCACATCACATGACATCAAACTCATCATCTCAAGGTTTCGTGATGCGGGCGGCAACCGTGAGTTGGCGCCTTGCTCTGATGTTGGTTGTGTTGATTGGGGCTATGTGCTGTCCTGTCGATGCTCTGTCGCAGCAGAACAATAACGCTGTTGCTGCCAAACCGGGGGCAACAACGTCGCACATAAGGCGCATTACTCCTAAAATTCCCGATGCCAATCGTTATGATCCTGGCAAGGTGTTTCTTGAGAACGCCGACGCTCTCATTGCCAACGAGCAGCGAAGTACGGAGTATAAAGTGCTGCGCGGCAATGTGAGGTTCCGTCGAGGCAACATGACTCTTACATGCGACAGCGCCTATTTCTACGAAGCATCGAGCTCACTCGATGCCTTTGGTCATGTGGTAATGAACCAAGCCGACACTCTTATCGCCTATTGTAATAAGATGAACTACTTTGGCGATGTGGAAGTGGCTAAACTCAGGGGCAGTGTAAGAGTTGTGAACCGTTCGATGACAGTGACAACCGAGAACCTTGATTATGACATGCTTAACAATGTGGCACGTTATTTCAATGGCGGCACTGTAGTCGACAAGTCGGGGACCAGGATAACCTCAAGTGTGGCTCGATATGAGCATGACACTAAGAAGGTTCAGTTCACGTCAAACGTGCGTCTTGTCAACAACAAGATGAAGCTTAATACCGACATTCTCGATTATAACATGCGCACCCACATTGCCACTATAGAGGATGAAACCGAGATTATTTCGCTCGAAGATGGCCACATTATTCACACCTCGAGCGGATGGTATAATCTCTCGAGCGAAGAAGGAACTATGTATAACCGCTCGTCGGTGACCACAAAGGAAGGCCAGACTCTGGTGGGCGACGTGGTGTATTATGACCGCCGCAACGACAAGGGCCAGGCTCAAGGCAACGTGGTGATGACCGACAAGAGGAACGACCGCACTCTCCGAGGCGATGTCGTTGACTATGACCGTCGCACTGGAGTGGGCAAGGCTCGAGGCCATGTGGTCTTGACCGACATGAAGAACAAGGTCATCCTCGAGGGCGAGGTGGGATATCACAACGAGAAGACCAAGGAGTCGTATGTGACCGAGAACGCTATAGCTCGTGAGTTCTCGCAGAAAGACACAGTCTATGTTCATGCCGACACGTTGCGCACCATCACCACCGCCGACAATGTTCGAATCTTGATTGCCAACAAGTATGTGCGCTTTTACCGTAAGGACATTCAGGGCGTGTGCGACTCGGCTGCAATCAATGAGAAGGATTCAATCTTGAACATGTATCGCCACGCTATCGTGTGGAGCGAGAGCCGGCAGATTAGTGGCGATGAGATAAATGTTCATGTTCAAGACTCGGTTGTGGATTGGGCCAAACTGCCACAGTGGGGCCTACTTGTGGAGCATCTGGGCGAGAACTACTATAATCAATTGAGTGGTCGCACGATGCATGCCACATTTGAGAACCAAGAATTGAGACGACTCGATGTCTCGGGCGACGTGGAGGCGCTGTTCTATCCCATGGAAAATGACTCTACCTATAATAAGTTGGTCAACACCAACAGTGCCTATCTCACCATTGACCTAAAGGCCAAACAGGAGGTGGAGAAGATAAAGATGTGGCCCGACGTGTCGGGCAGGGTGGTGCCGCTTTTCCTTGCCAAGAACAGCGACTTGCGATTGTCGCGTTTCAGGTGGTATGAAGCAATAAGGCCCAAGGACCCGCTCGATGTGCTCAATGTCAGCGAGGAGATGAGGAGTATCTTTGGCGAGGCTGTTTCAACCCGTCGTACGGTAATCAGATAGATGAGGAGATGATTTAATGAGTGATGTTATAAAATTATTGCCCGACTCCGTTGCCAACCAGATTGCTGCTGGCGAGGTGATTCAGCGTCCTGCTTCGGTAATCAAGGAACTGGTGGAGAATGCTATCGATGCTCAAGCCACCAATGTTCACATTGTGCTCAAGGATGCTGGCCGCACGCTCATTCAGGTGATAGACAATGGCGTGGGCATGAGCGACACTGATGCCCGTCTGGCCTTTGAGCGTCACAGCACTTCCAAGATAAGGCAGGCTCAGGATTTGTTTGAGCTTCACACGATGGGTTTCCGTGGCGAGGCACTGGCGTCGATTGCTGCGATTTCTCACATCGAGCTTCGCACTTGTGCCCGTGGCAACCAGCTTGGCACCAAGCTCCTGATCAATGCCTCGCATTGCGAGTCGCAGGAGCCCGACGTGTGCCCCGTTGGGTGTAATTTCATGGTCAAAGACCTGTTTTTCAATGTTCCTGCTCGCCGCAAGTTTTTGAAGAGCAATCAGGTGGAGCTGAGCAATATCATCAAGGAGTTTGAGAAACTTGCCCTTGTGAATTATAATGTTGAGTTCACACTAACTCACAATGGCAATGTGCTCTATAAGCTTGGCCAAGGGTCGCTCAGGCAGCGCATTGTGGCCTTGTTTGGTCACAGTCTTGACCAGCAGCTCATTCCTCTCGCCATCGAAACCTCGCTGGTGAAGATAACGGGTTTCATTGGCAAGCCCGAGAATGCGCGCAAGCGCAATGCGCTGCAGTACTTCTTTGTTAACGGTCGCTACATGCGTCATCCTTATTTTCACAAGGCAGTGAACTCGTGTTACCTTGAGCTAATCCCCGATGAATCTCAGCCCAACTATTTTCTGATATTTGATGTAGATCCCGAGACAATCGATGTCAACATCCATCCCACCAAGACTGAGATAAAATTTGAGAATGAGATGCCAATATGGCAGATTATCTCGGCTGCCGTTAAAGAGACTTTAGGCAAGTTCAGCGTTGTTCCGTCAATCGACTTCGACAAGGAAGATGCCCCCGAGATTCCGTCGTTCAATCTGCCTCACGTTCCCAAGCCACCAGCAATTAGTATGGATCGCAGCTATAATCCATTTAAAGAAGATGGCGATAGCGACTCGAGTGGTAGAGGAAATTCTCCGAGGCCAATTGAGAACCACTATAGCAATAGTGCTTTGCCCAACTGGGAGGAGCTGTACAAGAACTTTGAGAAGGCCAAGCAGGAGAGCCTTGACGAGAGTGACTCTGAACCAGTCGGCTCTGCCCAGAATACAGCTATGCTGCCAGTAATTGATGTTAAAAACGAGTCGCTCAGCATATTGCAGCTCAATAATCGTTATATTGTGACCATAGCCAGTGATGGTCTTCTCATCGTTGACCAGCACAGGGCTCACGTAGCCGTGCTTTATGACCGCCTGTTGCAGCAGATTGATGGCATGAACGTGGTGTCGCAGCGAGTGTTGTTCCCCGAGATAGTGCATTTCTCGCAGTCGCAAAATGCAGTTTTTGAGGAGATTGAACCCGAGCTTGAGAAGGCTGGCTTTGCTGTGTCGCGGCTAAGTGGTGGCGACTGGTCGATCAACTCGGTGCCCCCAGGGCTTGACAATGTCGACGTTCGTGAGCTTCTTAATGAAGTCATCTCTCAGGTGGGTACCGGTGTTAGTAATTTGAAGGATAAGGTGTATGAACGCATTGCGATGACCATTGCCACTCGTGCCGCAATTCCCTACGGGCGCGAACTTAACGACGAGGAAAAGCGCACACTGCTAAATGACTGGCACTCGCTCAAGAGCAACAAGTACACTCCTAATGGCAAACTCATTGCTAATGTACTTTCGATTGATCAGGTGGCTAAAATGTTTTGATTTAAACAATGCATAAATTAAAGGTGTTCTACTTTTTAAATCGAACACCTTAATTGTATTTACTGAGTTCACTCTTTGGTGATGTTAGCTTGCTGCAGGCCATAGTTTTTGCGCCGGTCAATCCACAGCAGCATTATCGATACCGCAATTGCCGCCATGCCAATTGCAGCGAAAATCCACATCGCTTGAGTGTAGTCGACGTTGTCGCCCACGGTGTTGCGCTGCAGCACGCCTCCAATCACAATGGGGATTATCATGAGTCCAATGTTCTGAATGTAGTAAATGATAGAATAGGCAGTGCCCAGTTGCTTCATTGGCACAATCTTGGGCACGGCTGGCCACAGCACGCTGGGCAGCAGCGAGAAGGCGATGCCCAAGATGAGCATCAAGCAAATCGCAAGTGCGCTTGAGTTCAGAGGCAATGCAAAGACTATGAGCACCAGGGTGAGCATGACCGTGCCTATTATCATGATGGTGGCTCCCTTGCCCACCTTGTCATACATGCCCCCAAAGAGTGGTGTCAAGATGATAGAAGTGTAGGGCAAAATGGCAGGAATGTTGCCTGCAATCGATGGCTCCACGCCATATTTTGCAATCATCATCTTGGTGGCGAAGTCAAGGAACGGATACAGGGCAGAGTAGTAGAGCAGGCACAGCATGGTGATGAGCCAGAATCCGGGGTTCTTCATCGTGGCTCCCATGTCGCTGAAGTGGAATTTCTCGTCGTCGCCGCTTGCAGCATCCTTGATTAGAGCCTTGCGGTCCATTGAGCAATAAATGAGATAAACGATGAGTCCCACTCCCAGAGCAAAGAGCCCGAAGAGGATGGGCGTGCTCAGCGAGAATGCTGTTGCCAGTTTGGGCGCCCCCGAGAGCGCCAATCCCGTGCCGAGCCTTGCCAGTGCCACTTGAATGCCCATGGCCAGCGCCATTTCCTTGCCCGTGAACCACTTGACAACAACCTTCGAGACCGTGATGCCACACAGCTCGTAGCCAATGCCAAAGGTTGCGAATCCCAAGGCCGCCACAATCACTTGCAGCTTGATGGCAGGCTCGGTGTAACCAATCCACTGGAGGTTGATGTTCACCATGTGAGCAGGGTCCATAAATGCAAAGGCATAGTAGTCGATTGCCGTGCCACCAAGCATGAGCACGCACGAGAGGATGCCGGCAAAGCGCACGCCCGTCTTGTCGAGGATGATGCCGCCCACAAAGAGCATGAGCAGGAACACATTGAAGAATCCGCGCGAACCGGCAAGCACGCCAAACTCGCCGCTTGTCCATCCCAGTCCGCCCTGTGCTGGCGCCAGCTCAAAGAAGTACTGCAGTGGCGACATCTGCTTGGCCACAATGTAGCCCATCATCATGGTCACCGATACAAGACCAAGCACCGCCCAACGCAGGGCTGGCGAGTTGTTGATTTTTTCTGAAACTTGAGTCATTGTTTAGTTCAAAATAAAAAAGGGCGTGCGCTCGCTATGAGCATTGCGCGCCCTTCAAATGTGTGAAGTTATTTACTAACTTATATTATTTAGCTTCTTCGGGCTTGATGTTTGGCTCTTCAAGGCCCAGCTTCTTCTTCTTGTCGACAACTTTGAGCAGCAGGCCAAGCAGTAAGGCCGCAACACCAAGGCTGGCAAGCATGATTAATGGCCAAGTGTAGTTGAGCTTGGTTGGGTCTTCAACACCGGGATTAGTTTGGTCAAGGACTTTGCCAATCAGGAGTGGGAATAACCACAGGCCGATGTTCTGAATCCAGAAAATGAGTGCGTAGGCCGAACCAATTACCTTTGAATCAACCAGCTTAGGAACGCTGGGCCACAACGAGGCGGGAACAAGCGAGAACGATGCACCAAGCACAAGAATGGTGATGTAGGCAACTGCGATGCCGCCAACTGGGCTGTCCTTGAACATAGGAAGAACAAATGCAAATGTCAAGTGGCAGGCAATGAGCAGTAACGAACCAAGCACAAGCATTGAAGCTGCCTTACCCTTGTGGTCGACATAGCTACCCAAAATTGGGGTGATGAGCACTGCGAGCAGTGGGAATACGGCAAAGATTGACTCGGCCGATTGACGCATGTAGCCCATGTAGCAGTAAATAATCAAGGATATGATTGACAGTGCGAGCATTCCATATTTTGGACCTTTAGATTTCATGAAGTTGCTTGCAAAGCCAGCGGCTGCAACAACAAGCATGATGACATATTGCACAATTGTTACCGATGAGCTGGCCCAGAACGAATCGGCAGCAGGCTCGCTCAATGTGAGGTTGCACTGGAGCATGTTAACGGCATACTTCTGGAATGGGAAGATTGCCGAGTAGTAGAGCACGCATAGCAGAGCCACAATCCAGAAACCACCATCCGAAAGAATTTTGCCAATGTCGCTAATCTTGAATGGATCGTCTTTCTCCTCGGCCTCACCAGTCTGCGAGTCGAGCTTCTTGTCCATGAAGAAGTAGACAATAAACATGATGAGTGCGATGCACAACAGAACAACTCCGAAGGCTACCGAACGGCTAACACTAACCTGACCACCAAGTTTTGCAAAATAGGGCGAGAAAATCATGCAAGTGGCAACTCCTAAGCGGGCCAGTGCCATCTCGCTACCCATGGCCAGTGCCATCTCACGACCCTTAAACCATTTTACAATACCGCGCGAAACGGTAATTCCTGCCATCTCGCAACCGCAACCAAAAATCATGAAACCACATGCGGCAACTTTAGCCGAGGCTGGCATGCCTTCATAGAAAGGTGCTACACCAAGCTCTTGGAAACCAGGAATGTAGTTGAGGTTGTTGTTGAACCAAGTTTCTAATCCGCTACCAATGAATGCATCACTCACGGCATACCACTTGATGAGGGCGCCAACGAGCATAACTGCACCCGAGAGAACCGCGGTGAATCTCACTCCCATCTTGTCGAGAATAATACCGGCAAAAATCAGGAAGAAGACAAACACATTGAGGAAAACCTCCGAGCCTTGCATGGTGCCAAATGCGGTAGAATCCCAACCGCGAGTGGTTTCCATCAAGTCCTTGATGGGAGAGAGGATGTCCATGAAGATGTAGCTGCAGAACATGGCAAGAGCCAGCAGCAACAGAGCGGTCCAGCGCATACCTGCCGAATCGCGCAATGTCTTTTGAATAGTTTGTGTCATACTTAGTTAGTTAATTGTTTATTTTGTTTATGTTATTTTATTTTACCAAAGAACATGCAAAGTTACATTAATTTATTTGAATAATGTGTTAGTTGTTAGAAATATTTTTAGCGATGTGACAAAATGTCGCTGATGTCAAAAAGTTGCCGTTTGGCACAAAATGTGCATAATAGGGTAGTGGCGCCGAAATAGCGCCATGAAGTTGCAAATAATTATTAAACTTAAAAATAACGACAAAAATGACAATTAAACCATTAAGTGACAGAGTTCTTATCGAACCTGCTAAAGCCGAAGAAGTTACTGCTGGTGGTATCATTATCCCCGACAGCGCAAAAGAGAAACCCTTGAAGGGAGTAGTAAAAGCCGTTGGTCATGGCACCAAAGACGAGGAAATGGTAGTTAAGGAGGGCGACACCGTTCTCTATGGCAAGTATGCCGGCACCGAGATTGAAGTGGATGGCGCAAAACTGCTGATGATGCGTCAGAGTGACATTTTGGCAATTGTTGAATAATTTTTAATGTAAGGAGTAAAAATCATGGCAAAGATTATAAAATTTGACATTAAAGCACGCGAAGAGTTGAAAAAGGGTGTTGACCAGTTGAGCAACGCCGTTAAGGTTACACTTGGTCCCAAGGGTCGCAATGTGATTCTCGACAAGAAGTTTGGCGCTCCACACATCACCAAAGACGGTGTGAGCGTGGCACGCGAAGTAGAGCTCGAAGACGAGTTCCAGAACATAGGCGCCCAGCTCGTTAAGGAAGTAGCCCAGAAGACTGGTGATGATGCCGGCGATGGAACAACCACCGCTACCGTTCTGGCTCAGTCGATCATTAACGAGGGTCTTAAGAACGTTGCCGCTGGTGCCAACCCCATGGCCGTTAAGCGTGGCATCGACAAGGCTGTTGCCGCTGTGGTTGAGCAAATCAAGGCTCAGGCTCAGGAAGTGGGCGACGACTTCAGCAAGATTGAGAATGTGGCTCGCGTTAGTGCCAACAACGACCAGGAGATCGGCGAGCTCATTGCCGAGGCCATGAAGAAAGTCAACAAAGACGGCGTTATCACCGTTGAGGAAGCCAAGGGCACCGACACCCATGTAGATGTGGTAGAGGGTATGCAGTTCGATCGTGGATATATCTCGCCTTACTTTGTTACCAACACCGAGAAGATGGAGTGCGAGATGGAGCGTCCCTACATCCTGATTTTCGACAAGAAGATTTCGGTTCTCAAAGACATGCTTCCCGTGCTCGAGGCCACAGCACAGAGCGGCCGTCCATTGCTCATCATCAGCGAGGACGTCGACAGCGAGGCACTTGCTGCGCTGGTAGTGAACCGCTTGCGTGGCTCGTTGAAGGTGTGTGCCGTTAAGGCTCCCGGCTTTGGCGACCGCCGCAAGGAGATGCTCGAAGACATCGCAACCCTGACTGGTGGCGTGGTCATCAGCGAGGAGAAGGGCCTCAAGCTCGAGGGTGCAACCATCGACATGCTGGGCACCGCCGAGAAAGTTACCGTCAACAAGGAGAACACCGTCATCGTTAACGGAGCTGGCGACAAGCAGGCCATTGCCGACCGTGTTGCTCAAATCAAGGCTCAAATCGAGACCACTAAGTCGACCTACGACAAAGAGAAACTGCAGGAGCGTCTTGCCAAGTTGGCAGGTGGCGTGGCAGTGCTCTACATTGGTGCTCCCAGCGAGGTTGAGATGAAAGAGAAGAAAGACCGTGTTGACGACGCACTGAGCGCTACCCGCGCTGCCGTTGCCGAGGGCATCGTGCCAGGTGGTGGCGTTGCCTACATCCGCTGCCTCGACGTGCTCGACAAGATGGAAGGCGACAATGCCGACGAGACCACAGGCATTCACATCATTCGCCGTGCCATCGAGGAACCTCTGCGCCAGATTGTTGACAACGCAGGCCTTGAGGGTGCTGTAGTTGTGCAAAAGGTGCGCGAGGGCAAGGGCGACTATGGCTACAATGCCTACCATGACAAGTATGAGAACCTGTTTGAGACCGGTGTTATCGATCCTGCCAAGGTTGCTCGCGTTGCTCTTCAGAACGCCGCATCAATCGCCGGCATGTTCCTCACCACCGAGTGCGTGATTGCCGAGAAGAAGGAGGAAGCTCCCGTTCCCGCAGCTAATCCCGGCATGGGTGGCATGGGCGGCATGATGTAAAAAAGTCATCCGTAACAATAAAAAAGGTCGATTCCAATTTGGAATTCGGCCTTTTTTCGCATGAAAAAATGAAAAAACGAGTGTTTTAACAGAAAAAATGCGTAATTTTACACGTTTTTATGATTATGTGACTGATGGTATCGAAAAATGAACATAAGTCTATGCTGAAAGTTGGCACCATTCTGCGTGGCATCTATCGCATCGACGGCTACTTGGCAAGCGGTGGCTTTGGCAATACCTATCTTGCCACCAACATCGAGTTTGATGAGCAAGTGGCAATAAAAGAGTTCTTTATGCGTGGCGTTTCGGAGCGTGGCACCGACTCGCTGTCTATCAGTGTGAGCAACGAGGAGAATGTGGAGATGTTCGAGAAGCTTCTCGGCACATTCAAGCGCGAGGCTAAGCGTCTGCACAAGTTGGGCAAGAGAAATATCCCTCATGTGGTGAGAGTGTTTGACCTGTTTGAGGAGAACAACACGTCTTACTATGTGATGCAGTACATCAACGGTCAGTCGTTGAGTGCCGTGCTCAAATCGCAGCAACGACCTTTCGACCAGCAATGGCTCATTGAGGGGCTGCTCCCGCAGATGCTCGAGGCACTTGGTGGCATTCATGCCGCAAACCTGTGGCATCTCGACATCAAGCCCAGCAACATCATGATCGACAATCAAGGAAATGTCACGCTCATCGACTTTGGCTCAAGCAAGCAGATTGATTCAAGCAAAGGTGACCATGTGACCATGTCGAGCACATTGTCGTTCACCAAGATTTATGCCCCTCTTGAACTACTGCATTACGACTACAAGTCGATTGGCCCCTGGACCGACATCTACTCCTTAGGCGGCACTCTCTATAATTTAGCCACAAACCAAAAGCCACCCGGGGCCTATGAAATTCTGAACGAAGGTGTCAATGCTTTTAGATTTCCTCAAGGTTCGATAGCCGACCTCACGCAGCTCATTGTTTGGATGATGAGCTATAAGGTTGGCGACCGCCCTCAAAGCGTAGAGCAAATCAATGATATTATCAAGGGTGTTAAAGGCAAAAACATCCCCCAACCGCCAAAGGCCCTTCAGCAACCGGCTGCAGAACCTGCGCAGGAGGTTACTGTCGCAACCCCCAAGCCCGATGTGGCTGTTACAACTCCTGCGGTTGACACTTCGCAAGAAGCCACCATCGCCGCCGAGCCTGCCTCCAATGATTTGATGCCCAATCAGGAGGCTGATGACTCGAAAGGCAATAGAGTGCGCATCATTGCACTCACGGTGTTTGCGCTGACAGCGATTTTAACTCTGATAATCTTTAAGGCCGTCAGCAACAAGAATAATGACAATCAGCAGTCGGCAGGAGTGGAGATGACTACTCCAGTTGATTCGGTGGCCTACACCGAGGAGGTGCCACCTCAGGTGCAGCAGTCAGGTGACAACGATGCTGCGCCAGCGCCGCAGCCGGCTTCGCCAAGGCGTGAGGCGGGTGTGAGTGGTTCGCAACAGCCTCATCAGCAATCATCTAAATCGCCTCATCAGTCGACGTCGCAACCTAAACAGCAGAGTCAGCCCCAGCCATCGGCTGCATCGTCGCAGCCGCAACAGCAAAGGTCAGTTGTGATTCCAAAGACTGCGCCAGCAGCGCCAGCGCCAAGACCGCAAGCGATAACTCCTAAAAAAAGTTCAAGTAGCGGCAGTGGTCGGTCGAAGGTCGACGGCGTGAAACGCAGCGAAGCTCCAAGCAACACCGAAAGATGAGCGCCGCTTTTCACACATCAAATAAAGCTAAAGCACAGTTATAATCATGAAATCATCAATATCAAAATGGCTCATGCCACTGTTGCTGGCATTGGTGCCAGTCTTAGCCCAAGCTCAGACGTGGGAGCAGTGGGATTACTTTGAGGACTGCAAAGCGAAAGTCAAGCAACTCTATGACCGGGCGCAGCATTTTTACGACAAGAATGTGAAACCGGTGGAGCAGCAGTTCAATGCCATCCCCGAGGACGTGAGCCCCGAGCAGCTCGAGGCCATGCACAGCGACCTGCAGAACAAGCAGGCCAAGCTGGCGGCACTCACCGCCGATTATAACAATCTGAGCCAAACCATCAACGGCTACATAGCCACACTGCTAAGCTCGCGCTGCAACCCACAGGCGGTTGCCGCTCTTAACGATTACTATGAGCCATCGGCGATGGAAAAGCTCGCGATGCTGAAGAAATTTGAGGAATACTCGCTGGGGCTAAAGGAGCCATTGATTGGGCTGCGCACTGCTCTCGAGAGTAATGGCTGGCGCCGCCTCGACGAGTCGTCGGCCGCCTTGCGGCAGTTTGACAACGCTTGGGACAACGCTGGCTATATCCTCCTTATTACAAGCAGCGATGCGGAGGGCATTTCGTTCCTGAACGAGTGTGTCAAGAAGGTGATTTCGTTGCGGTTCCGTGGCTTTGACAACTGCCGCGACGACATCGTTCAGTTGATAGCCAATCTCACGCCATCGAGCGACGAGGCAACAAGCCCTGCCAGCTATCTTGCACTTCTCTCCGTAGCAAGGCAAATCGCTGAGCTTAACTCGCAAATCAATGCTATCGAGAGCCAGTTGGGCAAAATCAGCGACACCAACGCGCAGTACAATGAACTTGGCCAGCAGCGCTATGAGGTGGTGGAGCGCTGGTACGACCTGCGCGAAGACCTTGACAATGTGCTGATGGATGCTTGCAAGTTTGTCCTGTCGCAACCTTGCGACACTCTGGGGACATTCAACTGGATGAACACTGAACTGCAGCCACTGCTGGGCAATGTGTTTCACAAGTCCTATAAGGCCCGGCGCGACCGTTATGTGCAGCTCTTGAACGACTATGACCGTCATGCCACCGAGTTGGGCAGCTTTCTCAAGCACGTGTTTGTCTATGCCAAAGCCGGACAGATTACCGACGACACACGCAACGAAATATCATCACTGCTTCAATCGCTCGACTATTACAGGAACTATTACGCTGGACATGCCCAGGCGAAGGCTGTGTCGAGCCCCTATCTTGATGGCATCATCGCTGGTTTTGAGCAGATGCTCGCCTCGGGGTTTGCGGGCGGCAAGGACCAGATACAGACTTTGAGCGAGAATCTGCGTGGCGATTACTCCTACTATGTGAAACTCGAGGAGGATGCTGAGAAAAGGAAGAAAGGTTACAGAACAATTACTGTGAATGGTGTTTCGTTCAACATGGTTAGAGTCGCTGGCGGCACGTTCACAATGGGAGCCACGCCCGAGCAGGGCGGCGATGCTAATAGCGACGAGAAGCCTCACCGTGTTACCCTGTCGTCATTCATGATAGGTCAGACCGAGGTCACTCAGGAGCTGTGGCAGGCGGTGATGGGCAATAATCCGAGCTATAACAAGGGCGCCAAGCTTCCAGTGGAGCAAGTGTCGTGGGGCGACTGCTACGAGTTTATCAGGAAGCTGAACCAGCTCACGGGCCAGAACTTCCGCCTGCCCACCGAGGCCGAGTGGGAGTATGCCGCGCGTGGCGGTGCCAAGAGTCAGGGTTACAAGTACTCTGGTAGCAACACTCCTGGCGACGTAGCGTGGTACAACTGCGGCGGCACATACGCAGTTGCCACCAAGCGCCCCAACGAGCTTGGCCTCTACGACATGAGCGGCAACGTGTGGGAGTGGTGTCAGGACTGGTATGGAAATTACAGCAGCAGCACTCAGACTAACCCCTTAGGCCCTACATCGGGCTCTTACCGCGTGGTTCGTGGTGGCGGCTGGAGCAACAGAGCCAGGAGCTGTCGCGTGGCTAATCGCCTCAGGTACGACGCCGACCTCCGCGACAGCAACCTCGGGTTTCGCTTGGCCCTTTAGTTCCCCTCTTCTTAGCGAGTCAGTGATTTTTTTGCCTAAAAAGCGAGGTGCGCCAGCCCGAGCTCAAAAGAGGCAAAAAATCACTGAGTGAGCGAACGTTATCAAAATGTAATTAAAGAAATTTTTAGCGCGAAGCGCTTACACAATTTTAGTGCGCAGCACTTTAATTTCGCTCTCAGGGCGCAATGCTCCTCATTGTTGCCGCTCCAACGGGAGTGGTAATAAAACATAGACATCGATGTACAAGAGAAACAAGAGCGTTGGTCTCCTGTTACTCCCGTCTTTCATGTCTAAAAAAATGGACCTAAAGGTCACATAGCGTGACGCGATGGAGAAAATCACTCTCGCTGGCGCACTGCTTCGAAGAGGAGGATGGCTGCGCTGACCGAGACATTGAGCGAGTCGAGCTTGCCACGCATGGGGATGCGAATATGGGCAGTGGCGGCGTCGCGCCAGGGCTGTGTGAGCCCCGTCGACTCGGTTCCCATAACAATGGCCGTGGGTCCACTCATGGGGGTGTGGTAATAGAGCTCGCTGTCCTGGAGCTGTGCCGTGAGTATGGCGATGTTGTTCTTCTTGAGGAAATGAATGCACTCCTGGCTTGAGCAAGCGACACATGGCACGGTGAAAATTGCCCCGAGTGAGCTGCGAATGAGGTTGGGGTTGTAGAGGTCGGTGAGCGGGTCGCACACCACTACCGCCGTGGCTTGAGCAGCATCGGCACTGCGCAACACGGCACCTATGTTGCCAGGTTTCTCCACGCCTTCGAGCACAACAATGAGAGGGGGTGTGGTTAAATCTAAATCATTGAGTGTGAGAAACCGTGGTGTGGCAATGGCAATCACCCCCTCGGTGGAGCCACGGTAGGCAATCTTGTCATAAACCTGTGGCGTTACCTCTACAGCCTCAAAATCTGCGATTTGCAGTTTCTCAATGTCAAAAAGGGTGGGGCAGTAGAACACTGTTTCAATTGTGAAGCCGGCATTGATGCAATGTTGCAGTTCACGTGCTCCCTCCACAACGATGCGATGCTCGCTGCGTCGTTGCTGGGAGCGTTGCTGCAGCGATATCAGTCGCTTGATTCGGGGGTTCTGAGGGCTTGATATGAGTAGTGGTGCCATGGTGTGTCAATTTTTGTTACAAAAGTAATAAAAAAGATTGTATTTTTTATCTTGATTACTAAAAATAGTGTACCTTTGCCCATGTATTAACTCTTTATTTAGTTTTGATATGAAAAAGTTCTTAAAAATTTCTTTGGCACTCATGTGCTGTGTTATGATGGGAATGTCTCTTGCTTCATGTGGAGACGATGAACCAGTTCTCACTGGAAATGTGAACAAAGTCAATCTTACAAACCCAATGTTCCTTTATGTTAATCCCACCTCTGGAATTAGCACAATCGTTAATGGCTTTACTTTCTACTCGTTTACCGAGAATCGTGTGGCTCATGGCACTTTCAATATGATGGGAGTTAGAGCATTCTTGAAATGTGATGCTATTTATGATAGCTGGGGATTGGGTAATGGCACCATTACAATTGGTTCAGGCAATGCATCTATTCTACAGGTGAATATATTAGGCGTTAAGGCCTATGAGATTAACAACGTAGTTTATCTGCCATCTAATAATACCGTTGCCGGCGTTAAGGCAGAGGATATCTTCACCAAGCTCCACTATGACAAAGACCGTCTTTGGAGAGCACTTGAGGCTGCCAAGAGCAATGGATCAGGGGTTTATATGGATGAGGTAGAGTAATTTCAATTATTCAAAATTTAGTATAAATAATACAACTTATTTAATGCGCTTGGATGGCAAAAAAACTATCCAAGCGCATTTTGTTTATCTGTATCATCTTGAAAATTTTTCTAAAAAAATGTAATTTTTTTCGTTTTTTGCCGTTCTTATATATATCTTTGCAACCCCAAACGATTTATAATTAAGGCATACGAGTAATGAAGTTTAAGAAAATATTTCCAATAACCATGATGAGCTGGGCACTGATATTGTGCTCATTATTAGCATTTAATCCATTTCAGGCGCAAGCTAAGGGCACTCCCAAAGGTGCTCCGAGCACTGCCCCAAGCATATATAATGCCATTCTTGCCGAGATTTCGGCCGACACCATTGACGCGCAACTCAAGAAGCTCAGCGCTCAGGCATGGTTTATGATTGATGCCGAGAAGGGTAGACCCTTGAGCTGGAAAAACCCCGACAAGAAGATGTATCCGGCCAGCATGACAAAGATGATGACCTGCATACTCGCCTGCGAGAGTGGACGACTGAGCGAGATAGTGACCATTAGCGCAAAATCGGCGGCAGTTCCCTATGGCGGAGTGAGGACAGGCGAGCAATATGTGCTGCGCGACCTGCTCTACAGGGTGATGCTCCCCAGCGACAACGGTGCCGCTGCGGCTGTTGCCGAGTTCTTGGCTGGCGACATTCCATCGTTTGCCGAAATGATGAACAAGAAGGCAAAGTCGCTGTTGATGGAGAGTACCAATTTTGTCAACCCTCATGGCTTGCCCGATGATAATCATTACACCACGGCTCGCGACATGATGAAGCTGCTCAAGTACTGCATGAAGAACAAGGACTTTGCCGAAATTGTATCGAACTCGTCAAAAACCATCTACACCACAACTGGCAAGCAAATTAACCTGAAGAGCACCATTGGGCTCTATGGTCGCTATGACGGTTGCCTTGGCGGCAAGACCGGCACCACACGTGCAGCTGGCGGCTGCTTGGCATCGGCTGTTGAGAGAGATGGCACAAGAATTTATCTTGTGATAATGAAATGTGTGCCAGCTCGCGAGCGCACCGACGAGTCGATAATTCTCTATGACAAGGGCTTTGAGATGATGAAATTCTACAAGCGTCACAAGCATGGCTATCGCGATGCGGCCTTTAAGCATGATTAATGCCTCCCGAAGAAGACAAAAGACAATACGTTTTTTAGATAGATAGGAATTGTTTAACACACAACAGCAATGCGCCATTCAATCTGCACTTGATTGAATGGCGCGCTTTTTTATTGACTGGAGGGGCAGTGATGACTCTTTGTGTGTGTCAGAACTGGGGAATAGGGTCGATGTTGCGCGCGGGAGTCGACTTGCTCCCCTTGGCAGCTTTTTTCTTTCCTTTTTTCTTGTTTCCGCCTTTCTTGTGGGAACTGCTGCGATGGTTATCGTTGCTGGAATAGTCGCCGTTGCGCTTGTGGTCTTTTTTGCTCTCATGAGGGAGGCTTGTTGCAGCCTCGTTGATGAATGAATTGAGCTCCCGCGAGTTGTTGCTATCGATGTCAACGGCGCTTGAGCATTTACGCTGCACTACCACTGCAGCGAGCATGACAACAATGACCAGCAAAATGGTCCATGTTCCAACTCGCTCGTGCTTCGACATCTTGAAAAGTTCGCTAAGATTGCTCATAATTTCTGTTGTTGTTAGTAGAACTATAATGCAAAATTATCAATAAAACGCTTAAGATGAAAAGAAAAATGCTGATAAATTGCTGATAGCGCAGAAAAATAGATGAAAATGTAAAAACTCATTTTATATTCTTCTCTTATCAAAAATAATGATTAACTTTGCAGCCGTTGCTTTAAAAAAAGCCTAAATAATTTCATGTATAAGATATTCAAAAAAATACCTTCAGGAGTGTTCTCGGTGATTGCTACGGTGATAGTGGCGTATGTGCTGCTGTCGCCTCGCTCGCAGTTCTCGTCGGGCTGGCTGTCGTGGTTGCATTTTGAGAACTCCGACAAGGTGGTGCATTTCTTGATGTTCTTAGGCTTGTGCTTCGCTTATCTGTTTGACTACACCAAGTTGAAAAATCCTCATCACACTAAAGTGAACAAGGAGCTTGCCATCACTGCCGTGGCATCGCTGGTGGGCTTGCTCACCGAGACCGCCCAGCTGGTTATGGGGCTGGGCCGCTCGTTTGATGTGAATGATATCTATGCCGATGTGCTGGGTGCACTTGTGGCCTTTGGCCTAATGCGATGGAAAGGGGCACACTTGCTGCGCAAGTATTTGTTTAACAAGCGTCGCCGTCACCGCCATCATCATCACGATCACGGTCACCATCACCATCATCATCATCAAAGCGGGAGTAACGACAGTGGCAGCACGAATGCTTAGAATGGATAGCCAATAGCGATGTGAAACGCTAAACCATCTTTAAATTTGGGAATGTTGAAATAGCCTTTTTCTCCAGTGTTGTAAGGCGCATGAAGTGCTATGCCAAGGTCGGCACGCAAGACAATCATGCCCATGTCGAATCGAAGTCCAAGGCCGGTGTTCAATGCAAGCTCCTTAAAGAAATTTTTGGCACTGAGCACACCGCCCTCGCGAATGTTGTCGTCCTCGAGCAGCCACACGTTGCCCGCGTCGACAAAGATGGCACCCTTGAGGTACCCAAGCAGTGGAAAGCGGTATTCCATGTTTGCCTCGAACTTGAATGTTCCGGTCTGGTCAAAGAATGTCATCAGTGAATTGCCGGTTTGCCTGTAGCTGCCCGGTCCCACCGATCGCACAGCAAATCCTCGGAGTGAGTTGGAACCGCCAATGTAGAATTGCTCCATGTAGGGCACATCGGTTGAGTTGCCATAGGCGTGGGCAGCACCCACAAACAGTCGTCCCACCAGTTGGTGCTGATTAAGGAATGAACGAGTCCACACCAGTTGTGTTTGAAGTTTTATGAACTGTGAGAAATAAGTGTTCATGATGTGCATGTCGCCACTCTTCACGCCGAAGGCTCTCCACAAGCAGTAGGCAATGTTGCCCGACTCGGTGGCTGTGATGCTCCAGACGAAATTGTTCTTGCCGAAGGTGCGGTCGAGGGTGTAGGTATAACTCATCTGAGGGATGAAGACATCCTGGAAGGCACGTTCCACAGCAGGGTTAAACGCGAAAGCCGAGTCAAAGGCCGCTGTAGTGCTCAGCAGATTGGAGTAGGTGAGCTTGAAAGGAGTGAATTTGTGCTGGCTGTACTTGTGCGAGTGCCATTCCCAAGTCATTTCGGCACTCATGCGTGCAATCTTGAAGAAATTGGGACGGTTCATAAATTCACCACCAATGGTGAATCGTGTCCAGTTGATGTAACGTCTTGCCCTGTCGATGAATCGTGGTGCGAGCAGTCGTGGTATGGCAAGACTCACATCGAGTCCCAGTTCATAGCTGTTGAAGTCGGAATTCTTATAGGCATTGCCTTTGCCGGTCTGCCATTCATAGGAAGCGGTGAGGTCGGCGCTGAGTTGCTCGGCTCCACCAAAGATGTTCTTATGCTTTATGCCCACGCCAAGACCTGGCCCAATGAAACTATTGGACTTGGTGGTTCCTTTAGCTTCTACTTTAAGCTCGATGGGCTTGTCGAGAGTACAATTGATGTTCAAGTCGATGAAAGGTATGCCATTTTCAACGACCGAGTCGCGTGGTGCCACTTGCATGTTGATGTTGCTGAAAATGCCGGTTCGGGCGAGATTGGCTTGAATCAGGTCTAAGTTGTCGACTCTGAATGGCCTTC
Organism: uncultured Prevotellaceae bacterium; assembly: GCA_946186575.1. Lineage (GTDB taxonomy): Bacteria > Bacteroidota > Bacteroidia > Bacteroidales > Muribaculaceae > Sodaliphilus. The sequence continues at coordinate 21,694 of CAMHNO010000014.1, read as the reverse complement.
TCTTCTGCCACCTGATGCAAGACGGGATGAGCTTGTCGTTGATGTGGACGGGTTGTTTCTTTATTAAAGTGCAGTTTCGTGCCTTGACAGTGTCGGGCACTCCGCCTCCCTCAAAACTCTCGACAGTGACCGTTACATTGCCTGGCATGAATTTCATGTAGGCTTGTTCGGGCACCTGTGCCGCCGTCACGAGCTGCATGTTTATGACACCTTTCTGGGTGACACTGTCGGCAAGATATTCCAGGTATTCGGGTCTGAAGTAGTAGTAGCCTCGGTTTCGCAGCTCGTTGGTGATGTTGTTGCGCACAGTGTTGAGCGAATCGAGGCAATATCGGCTACCAGTCTTGAAATACTTGTCGCACATCGCAATAGAGTCGATGAGATGGTTGACGGGAGAGTTGTCATCGAGATAGGTTATTTTGCCCAGAGTGTAAGGCTTGCGAAGGTCGATTTCATAAGTGATTTTGGCCTTCTTGGGATTGTTGTTGCTATAATTTAATGTGTAGCTTGATTTAGAGTCGAAATATCCGTTGTCGTGCAGAATGTTGTCGATGTTCTTGACGCGAGTCTGCGGCCTGACTCTGCTGATGAGAACTGGCTGTGACACAAGTTTCTTGTATAACCATCCCTTGAGACCCTTGTCGGTCTTCTCCCAGTGGTTGTAAACCCAGAGCCCGATGGGAAATGGATTTCTGAGGTAGGGAGAGTAGAGCGGGTTGTTAGGCTTGTAATTGATAGCGCCGAAGATTTGGTCTTTCACGTCGCCTTCAATCTTAGTGGTGTCGAGATTGTTGTATTGCACCTTCTTCACTCCGGTGTAGAGCACTTCACCCTCGGCCAGGCGGCTTGTAGTAGAGCAAGCTGCCAGCATTGTTAGCAACAAGAGAAAAGATAATGTGTAAAAACTTAAAAACTTTCTCATGAGTGTGTCATTTTATCGGGGTGTTGTTAGCATCTTGGCTTCCTGAAGGAGTTTGCACAGGACTGGTGGTTTCATCAGGTTGGGGTGAGCTCTTGGGTGACTTGTGCAACCATCGGAACAGTTCTTTCAGGCTCGATAATTTGTGTTTCATCACAAAGCTGATTCCAGTGACTGTGACTTGGCCTTCGAGCACGCTCTCGATGCCCTTGTGGTGGAACAGTCGCAGATATCGCGTGCCAGTGGGGTTGAGCAGATATTCAAAAGAGAGATCGCTGATGAGGTTCTCTGAGAAGTTCTGCTCGCTGCTTGCTCCTGTAGAGTATTCGCCGCCAATGGCAATCTTGAAGCGGTCGCCGAAGAGTGATTTCGACACTCGATAGCTGTAGCTCGTTTGAGTGCGCCCTCCCATCTCATAGCTACCTTCGAACTGGTTTATGCCAAACGACACATCAATGCCCTTGATGTTGTTGGCAGCCCAGCTGTTGATTTGCGACTGAAGGATGGAGAATAACGCCCCCGAAGTGGAGAGGTTTATGTCGCCAGTGGTTTTGGCTCCAGAGTAGGAGTTGTAAAGTAGCAGGTTGATGGCCGCTTGCGAGCGTTGATTGTCGGTGAGGGTTTGGAGCTCACTCTCAATGATGGCATCGTTTTTAGCTTCAAGGTCAAACTTCAAGTCAATATTGCTCAGGGTGTTCTTTAGCATGGTGGTGATGTCGAAGTCAACAAGCCTCGAACCACTGCCACTGGTGTTTGCGACACTGGTTCTGACATTGTTGGTTGCTTCCAAGTCGAGTTGTGGGTTGAGCATGTCGCCATTCCACGTGAGGCTGCTGCCATCGACGATGTTGAACACCTTTTGGGTGATGACTGGCGGTGTGTAACGCACAACACCCGACTTGATGATATAGGAGCCGTTTAGTTTGTCTCTTCCGGCAAAGTCGATGCTGTACCTGAGCTTGCCTTCGCCGTCTACGTTCACTCGGTCTTTGCCTTCGGGTTGGAGGAAAGCATTGATTTTCGCTCCCCTTTGCACGCCCAGGTCGAGTTGCATGTTCAGGGCCGAAGCTGCCGATGATCCACCGGTGATGATCACCGAGTCGCCTCCCATCTGTGGGTCGTTAGGGTTGATGAAAGTTACCATGCTATTAGCCGCGCTGCTGCTTGCAATGGCGTTGACATCATCTTGTAGCACATAGGTGATGTCGGACCCCTTGAGCAGCTGTGCATCGCCTCTGATGTCGATCAGGTTGTGGCTCATCTTCATTGTCCCGTCAATGTCGATGAAGCCATTTCCAAAGATTTCGCTATAAGGCTTCTGCTCACTGCCTATGAACTGAATGTCCTCGCCTTCGATGCCGAGGTCCATCTCGATGTTGTCGAGCGAAGTGAAGTCGACCTCGCCATTGATTGTTGCGGGGTTGCCGTTGAGCCCGAAGAGTTTGAAGTTGTTAAATGATATGGTGTTGTCGATAATCTCGATGGGCTCGGTGCTGAGTTTGAGTGAACTGCCGTAACGTGGCAGGGTGACAAATGCCGAATCGCCCACAATGGTTCCGTTGATTATTGGTGTGTCGATGCTGCCGCTCATGGTTAGTGAGCCGTTGGCATATCCCTTGAGCCAAATCATCTTGCCTGGAATGAAAGCAGCCACTTTGCTCAGCGGGAATTGCTTGAGGTCGACATTGAGGTTTAGAGGACTTGAGGCAGTGCTGTCGTTGAGCGCACCAAAAGCCACAGCCACATCTGAGCCATCGATGTCGAGGTGCGCTTCGAGCTGAGTAGACGAGGTGTGCGGGTCGATGGTGAGATTGGTGTTCATCTTCATGTCGCCTTGTGGAATGCCGTTGTAGGTGAACTTTGAGAGGCCCACATCGCCGAAACCTTCAAGGTTCTTACCGTCGTAAGACAGTGTCATGTCGGCATCGAGGATGCCTGTGGTCTCGGAAAGCGATGGAATGAAGTGGGTCCAATCTTCTATCTTCAGGTTGTCAATATCGACCAGAATATTCTGTTTTCCTTCTTCCTGAACGGGGTCGGTGCGAAGGGTAATAAGGCTCGAGTCGTTTTGCAGCTTCAGGTTGGCTTCCAACCTGTTGTCGTTTAAGTTAAGTTTAACAAAGTTACTGTCGTTGATGCTCCAGTTCTTGTAGGCAATAACAGGGTTCTTTGGGAAGATGTTGACATCGAGTATGGCGTCTTGCAAACTTGCATTGAGCCCCACCATGTAGCCAGTCTCGTTCTTGATGTTCTTCTGGTGAATCATGGCGTTGACAGTTGGTCCAGTGGCAAATCCTTCAAGGTAGACCGACGCCATTTCGTCCCAAGTGCCCTTGTTGTTAAGCATTTGTCCGTTGAAATTGATTTTATCCTCTTCCTGCTGAATGTTTAGCTCGATGGAGTCGATGGCATTCTCTCCAACACTTATGTTTTGAACATAAACATTTCCTTGTAGCCCATCTTGTTCGGGATCGTTTTTGAGATTGGCAGTCACTTGCCTGAAGTCCACGTCCCATTGTCCCAGAGCCCTCTGGATAAGACCATTGGCCCCCATGTTGACATCCAGGTCAAAACTTGGTAAGTTAGAGACCATCTCGTTGACGTCAAGACTCTTGTTATCGAATTGAGTATTATAAATGTCCACGCAGTTCATGATGCTCCCTATCAGGTCGTCGATGGTGGTGGGAGCAGCAAGGTTGATGTGGTTGCTCTCATCGTTATAGTAAGCGTTGGTTGATTCGCTGTTGGCATTGAAATTGAGGTGGGCCATGTCGGAGAATATGTTCTCGCCGTTAATGTTCCAGTCGAGGTTGCTCAGAGTCAAATCGGCGTTATAGGTGCCCTCATTGAGGTCGAAAACCCCGTGCAGGTCGATATTGCCCTGGCCGTCGCAAGGGATGTCAAGCACCTTGAGTGCCTGAAGGTCGAGGTCGCGCACATTACCAGTAAGGTCGATAGCATAAACATTGTCGCCTATTGTTCCGCTGACATCGGCATAGACTCCACAGTTGGGGATAGAAGAGTCGACATGTCCTTCGAACTGGTTGCCGTTGAGCGCAACATTGCCCTGAAGGTCGGTGAAGAGTTGGTCGTTATATTCAAGAGAGGTGAGGTCGATATCGGCATTTACCCAAGTGTTGCTCTTGAGGAAGTCGAAGTTCTCGCCCCTTGCCTTGACGTGTGCGGTGACGTGTCCAACGCCATATTCGGGAACAAACTCGTGAACGGGGAAGTTGTTGAGAGTGGCGTCGACATCATATTTGTTTCTCTTTAGGTCGTAGCTTCCTGTGGCAGCGAGTGAGCCGCGATTGACGGCATTGACCTTGGCATTGAAGTTCTGCCCGTTGAGCTTGACATCGGCATTTAGGTTGCGGTAGCTCTTGCCAGCAAAGTCGAGATGGGAGAGCTGCACCTGAGCGTCGATAGCAGTGTTCGTGCCCAGGAAGTCAAAGCCGTGTCCGCTGCCCTTGATGTGGGCGGTGACACTGTTTATATCAACCGCTGGCACCAGTTTCTTCACAGGCAGCGACTGTGCCGTGGCATCGATAGTGTAGTTTTGGTTCTTGAGATTGTAACTGCCCGAACCCACAAGCGATCCTCCCGATTTGAGCCGCATGTCGATGTTGCCGGCAATTTCGTTGGGATTGTACTTTACATTGCCCTTGAGTTTCATGGGCAGCAAGTTAAACTGCTTTTGGACATCCTTGCTCAAGAATTCTTTCTTGGCAAATTCCACATTGTCGAGATTTGCGTCGAAGTTCAGGTTCACTTGAATCTTCTTTGGGTCGGTGACATTCTTTATGTTGCCTCCCATTGTGGCCTTGATGTGACCAGGAATCTCGATAGCTCCATTTTTTATGTCGATGTCGCGAGTGTTGCCTTCGAGAGTGCCCTTCACCTTGATAGGGTAGCGGCTTGGAATAGATTTTGTTGCCGCGGCAAGAGCAGGCAATGCAGTGCTGATCTCGCGCAGGTCGATGCTGCAATCGGTGGTGAGCTTCATGCTACCGCTGGGATTGCTGGCATCAAACATGCTCATGTCTATTTTGCCATCGGCATTGACAGTGCTGTTCTTGGTTTTCAAGACAAAGTTCTCGACCTGAATGTCCTGACTGTTAACCTTGGCAGTGCCATGAGCTTCGGTGATTTGTAGCCCGCAGCGCTCCTTGACGGTGAGATTGTTGAGTGGCACCATTACCACGGGGCCGCGGTTGTAGAAGTTAGAAACCGAGAAGTCGAGGTCGCTCACCTCGATATACTCTGGGTCGAGCCCGCGTGCAGGCTTCTTGTCGCGCAGGGCATATATGGCGTGACCTCCAGTGAGCCGCAGGCTGTCGCCTTTGATAGTCCATGGAATTGTGTCTTGTTTATTGGGGTCTTCAATCTCTGGTGGCACAGGATGCTCGCGGTTAAACTTCTCGGCCCACGCCTTAGATGGGTAGATGTATTTGCAGTCAACACTGTCGATGCCAAGATACTTCACGTCGACCGAGTGTGCTTCTGTGTCGACCACTCCATCACGCAGCTCGGCCCTTGCCAGGTGAGCTGCGAGCCTGTCGATATCGGGCACCATTTCCATTACGTAGTCCACATCATTGAGTGCGAGGTGTTTGGCCTGTATGAGCCAAGGCTTGCTCTCACTCTGGTCTTGTGTGGAGTCGGGCTCTTCAATTTTCTTGTAGGGATACATGGCAAGGTATACTTTGCCACCAGTGAGGGTGCCGTCGAGCACATTTATCTTGTTGTTTTCCAGGTCGATGTCGGTGCCTGTGAGTTTGCAGTGTCGCACGTCGGCTCTGAGCACCATCGACGAGTCTTTGCTCACCATGCGATATTTCCCTTGAGTGAGCTCGGCTCCGTCAATTTCAAATCTCTTGTCAAAAAGTGGCCAGAATGCAACTCCCGCCGTGAAATTTTTGGCAACGACCATAGTGTCGCGGTTCTGGTCGAGCAGCTGCATGTCGTAGAGACTCAGGTCAAGAGGGAATTTGATGAGGATCTGGCCAATGGAGAGCTCCATGCCAGTTTTTTCTTTCACATAGTGGCAAGCAATATCTTTGGCTTTGTTTTGCACCCAGGGAATGTAAAGGGCAAACGGAAGCAGGATGAGAAGTAACAACAGGCCTCCCAATGTCCAGGACACCCACTTTAATATCCTATGTGATAGTTTATTACTCAATATCTTAATCGTTGATAAACTGCTACTTAAGTCAATCTTTAGAATGAGAAAAGACGATATTGTTTAAAAATAATCTACAAATTTATAAAAAAAAGATTGAATACAGGCACATCTTGGCCTATAAACAACCTTTTTTTCTTATTTTTTGGACATTTATTGGAGAGAGAAGCAGAGCTGATGGGTCGAAAAAATAAAGGAATACTAAAATGTGCTTGATCACAACAGGTTTTGTCTACAATATCGAGGGGGCTTCCTCTGGCCGATGGCTACTCATTATTCGCCATGATTTGGGGTATAGATTGTTGGCCCTGTTGCCAAGGTTGTTGACAAAGCCCAGAACTGAGTTTTCGTAGGTAATGAGCACATGGCCTCGTGGTGCGTCGATGGTGATGGCTTCGCCGCGCAAGAAATTGATGGCTGTGGGGTAGTCTACTTCAACCTGTGGAAATGCGCCATGGGCAAGATGTGCCGACAGTGCCAACTCATGCGAAGGTATGGTTTTGCGTCCTTTAATCGTGGCAATTGATGTTCCTAAGTCTTTAATTATGTGGATGTTGTCATAAATACATTCAAGTTTAAATTTAACGTCTAACGGTGTGGCCTGGATTGTGCCGTTTGACTCCATGAAAGAATATTCTCCATCAATCCACTGCTTGATGTCCGGGACAAGCTTGGCATTGAAACTTTTTTTGCTTTTTTGTTTTGTTGGCCTGTGGCTGGCTTGAGGGCCTTGAGGCTTGCGCATGACGCACATGAAGAGTCCTTCGCCACGAGTGGAGTGTGGCATAAAGCGATAACATGGCATTGACAAGCCAATGGCGGGGAGTATGCCCCATGATGGATTGGTAGTGACTTCGACGGTGGTTGCACTAAACTGTTGCGTGATGAAGTTGACCATTTCCTCATTCTCAAGAGTGTTGTAGGTGCAAGTGCTGTAGATGAGCAGGCCACCAGGCTTTAGGGCGGGCCAGATGGCCGAGATTATCTCTCGCTGGCGAGCGGCGCATTGCTGCACCAGGGCAGAAGACCACTGCGACACAGCCTCGTCGTCCTTGCGGAACATACCTTCTCCGCTGCAAGGCACATCGGCGGCAATAACGTCAAACTCACTTTCCAGAGCCCCGAAAGCCCTGGGTGAGTCGCAGGTGACCATGCAGTTGCTTGCTCCCCACTTTATTACATTTTCTCTCAGAATTTGAGCACGTTGTGGCACTATCTCGTTGGCAACTACCATGCTGCCTTGTGGCAGTGCTTGAATGGCAGCAGTGGTCTTGCCGCCAGGCGCTGCGCAAAGGTCGAGGTAGGCCACAGGTTGCTTGACAAGCGTCTTGATAACGTGATAGATAAACATAGATGAGGCATCTTGCACATAGTAGCTGCCTGCATGGAAGTGTGGGTCGAAAGTGAACTGCGGCCTCTCGTTCAGGTAAGCTCCCATGTCGCACCATGGCACCTGCTCGAGCCCGGAAGGCACAGCAAAGCCTTTAGCGTCGTTAAACCTAAGGGAAACGACCGGCTCGCCAGCCTCAATGGTTTGCATCAAGCGCGTTGCCTCGTCGGCAGGGAGGATTTTGTCAATCTGCTTCTTGAAATCGATGTTTAAATTCATAGTGCAAAGGTACGACAAATAAGTCAACAAGACAATTGGCGGGAGAGAATTTTCAAATTTGTAGGTTTAGATAAATAATAAATTAAATGTTACTTTATGTTTTGTGATTTTAAGAAATAAATGTAAATTTGTAGCTGTTTTTTAAAACTAATATAGACAACTAATGAGCGAAGTAAATATTTTCCTGCCTGCAGGCACGTTGCTCCATGGAGGTCAATACCGCATAGAGTCGCATTTGGCGTCGGGAGGTTTTGGCAACACCTATCTCGCCACCGATGTGAACCTCAAAGCGAAGGTCGCCATCAAGGAGTTTTATATTAAGATGATAAATTATCGCGAGAGCGATAGCCGTACAGTGGGTGTTAGCAATGCCGACAATCTCGATATGTTTTACAGCTTGCGCGAGAAATTTAAAAAAGAAGCTCAGCGTATTTTTAAGATTCAGCACAACAATGTAGTGAGGGTCTTTGCGTTATTTGAGGAATATGGCACCGTCTACTACTCCATGGATTATATTGATGGAGAGTCATTAAACAGTCGCCTAAAGCGCGAGGGGGCATTGCCCGAATCGCTCGTGCGCTCGGTCTTCTCCCAGATGCTTGATGCCCTCGACGTGGTGCACGGCGCGGGACTCTTGCACCTGGATATAAAGCCCCACAATATCATGCTCACTCCCGACGGCGTAGCAAAACTCATCGACTTCGGAGCCAGCAAGCATGCCAATCAGGCCGAGGCGACAACAATCACAGGCTTTGCTTTCACTCCCGAGTATGCACCGCCTGAACTTACCAATCAGGAGTATGACGAGATAGGTCCGTGGACCGATATCTATTCACTGGGTATCACTCTCTATCGACTGCTTAGTGGCGCAGCCATTCCCAGCAAGCGTGAGATACGCGTCAATGGTGAGGATGCTTTCACCTATAGCCGTCCCGTGAGTGATGCGATGAAACAGCTTATAGTGAGCATGACGCAAGGTGCCAGCGAGCGACGCCCGCAGAGCATCGCGCAACTGCGAGCACTTGCCGCTGGTCTTGAGAGTGGACGAGCTCCTGAATTTGTTGCCGAGCCTGAGGTGTCGCCTGATGAGAAGACTGTCAATATAGATAATTCAGTTAAAAAAGGTCGTGCTGTTGCTTCGCAAGTAGTTGCAACCAAGTCAATTAAAGAGCCATCGGTTGCTGAAGAAAAGACGGTTTCTCTCTCTAAAGAGTCTCAAAACGGGAGTTCTCCTGTTAAAGCCGAGAAAAAACCAAGATTCAAGTGGGTAATACCTGCATGCATAGTGGGGCTTATTGTTATAGTGGGAGTTATTTTGCTGGCCATTAGTTTATCGTCAACAGGCAGCGAAGAAAAATCAACTGATTCAAAACTTGTAGATATCCCTGGTAGCCAATCTTTTGAAGTTAATGGTGTAAAATTCACTATGGTTCCAGTCGAGGGCGGCACCTTCACCATGGGTGCCACTGCTGAGCAGGGCAGTGAAGCCTTAGATTGGGAGAAACCTGCTCATCAAGTGACGCTGTCGTCGTTCATGATAGGTCAGACCGAGGTGACTCAGGAGCTGTGGGAGGCAGTGATGGGGAATAGCACGAGCCGTTATACGGGCCCCAAGCATCCTGTGGATAATGCTTCATGGGACGACTGCCAGGAGTTTATTAGGAAATTGAATCAACTTACTGGCAGGCAGTTCCGCCTTCCCACCGAGGCTGAGTGGGAGTACGCCGCCCGTGGTGGCAGCAAGAGCCGGGGCTACAAGTACAGCGGCAGCAACAGTATTGACGATGTGGCGTGGTTTGGTGGCTTTGGAGCTGGAGGAACAGGAACTCACGACGTTGCCACCAAGCAGCCCAACGAGTTGGGAATATATGACATGAGCGGCAATGTGTCTGAGAGCTGCCAGGACTGGTTTGGCAATTATACTGAGGATGCCCAGGTAGACCCTACGGGTCCTGCATCGGCTGTTGTCCGCATTATGCGCGGTGGCAGCTGGGACGCCAGCGCCAGGTTCTGTCGTGTAGCATTTCGCTCCGGGATCGGCCCCAGCAACAACTACCTAGGTATGCGCTTGGCCCTATAGTTCATCCTTTTTAGCATAATTGTATGTTTGTCAAAAAGTCTGACTTGGTCTGACAGTGTCCGACTGAGTCCGACCCTCTCCACTCTGTACTCAACCATCAGCACTATTATTATAAAAAATGCAAAAAAAATTTTATATAATGTGTAATCAAAAAAAAATGTGTATCTTCGTTGAGAAATTATTTATTAATTAAAACATTTAAAATCTATGAGTAAACTATCTAAAATTCTGTTGACAGGATTAATTGCAATTTTTGCTTTTCCTATTGTGCACGCCGAGCACTTGATTGTGATAGGCGCTAACGACACGCATAGCCAGATTGACCCCGACAACGATGGGCTGGGAGGTCTGTTTCGTCGTCGTGCTGCTATGGACCAGATACGTCGCAACCACAAGAACGTGATTGCTGTGCATGCTGGTGACGCCGTTCAAGGCACTCTCTACTTCTCGATGTTTAGGGGCGATGTGGAGTATGCCCTCATTGACAGTCTGGGCTATGACATGATAGTGCTGGGCAACCATGAGTTTGACAACGGCATCGATGATCTCGCCGCACACTACAAGAACGTCAAGGCGGTGAAGATGTCGGCCAACTATGACTTCAGCAACACATCGCTTGCCAACGTGTTTCAGCCCTATTGCATTCGCACTGTTGGCGGCAAGCGAATAGGCTTCTTTGGCATCAATGTTGATCCTAAGGGGCTCATCAGTGACGAGAAGTATAAAGGCTTGCTGTATCTTGATAACGGCAAAGTGGCTGAGGCCACAGCCAAATACTTGAAAGAGGTGCAAAACGTGGACTTTACCATCATGGTTTCACACATTGGGTATTATCCCGAGACGGTGGGCCAGGTGGGCGATTCAATCATAGCCGCTCGTTCTCACTACATCGACATGATAGTGGGTGGGCACACTCACACTCTTCTTGAACCAGGCGACCCCCGCACCCAGGTGAGAAATGCCGATGGCAAGATCGTAACGATTGGGCAAAACGGGAAGAAAGGCAAGTACATTGGCACTTATGACATTGACCTTGACGACTTCTCGGTTACTTACTCTCTGGTGGAGCTCAATTCATCGCTTGACGCTCAGGCTCATTATCCAGCTATGGAAAAATGGCTTGCGCCTTACAAATTCAAGGTCGACAGCGTTATGAACAACGTTCTTGGCACCTCGGCAAGAGCTATGGAGGGTGGTGATAATGCTTCTCAAAACTGGCTGTGCGATGCAGTGATGGAGATGCTGCCTGGCATCAGTGGCAAAAAACTTGACGGCGTGATTATGAACAAGGGCGGCATTAGGCAAGACATGCCCAAGGGCAACGTTACCGAGGGAGTGATGCTGTCGATGTTCCCCTTCGACAATCGTTTCCTTGTTGTTGAGGTTAAGGGTAGCGACCTGCTTGAAGCATTGCGCGTGATGGCAACTCGTGGCGGCGATGCCCTGAGCAAGGGCTTCAAGGTTGAGTTTGTTGGTCCACTTGAAAACCCAACAATCACCTCGGCCAAGCTCAATGGCAAGAAAATAGATCCAAACAAGACCTATACGATAGGTACAATCGACTACCTTGCCACCGGTGGTGATCACATGGATGCTCTGGGTGTAGGGCCAAAGGTGTTTGTCGACACGGTTCCCTATGGCCAGCACATGATAGCTTATATCAAGTCGCTCACCCGTCAGGGTCGCGTCGTTGACGCCAGTGATGAGGTGAGAATGAAACAGAAAAAATAAAAGAAAACACATTCACACAATTAATTATTTGAAATGACATTATTGCATTCACGTCGTTACATTCTAATGCTTGTTGCACTCTTGCTTGGAGTGCAACAAGCATTAGCTGTCAGGCCATCGATTCTCAACCGCGTCAATGCTGGAGCAATGGAGCGTTGGGTGAATGACACTTATTCAAAATTGACTCCCGATGAGCGAATTGCTCAAATCATGATCTTGTCGGTGAATCCATCCAAAGAAAGTGCGAAATCGGTTGTCGACCTCTATGTGAAACAGCTCAAGGTGGGTGGTCTCATCTACGATTCGAGCGATATAGCCACTCAGGCCGAGGTTACCAACTATGCCCAGTCGGTGAGCGACATCCCCCTGATGATAGCGCTTGATGCCGAATGGGGATTGACGATGCGTCTGGAAGATGCTCCTCCATTCCCTCGCAACTTGCTGTTGGGAGGTGTGGGCGACGAGAAGTTGATGTATGAGTATGGACGAGAACTCGCTCGTGAATGCAAGTTGCTGGGTGTGCATGTAAATTTTGCCCCAGTGCTCGATGTAATAGACCGCGAGGGCACTGTGCTTGGAAGCCGCTCCTTTGGCTACAGTGCCGATGTGGTTGCCCGCAATGGTGTTGCCTTTGCCAAGGGGCTTGAAGATGGAGGTGTGCTGTCAACAGCCAAGCACTTCCCTGGTCATGGCTCAACCACAGCCGACTCTCACAAGGAGTTGCCACTCATCGACAAATCGTTGCAGGAGATGCAACTCTATGATCTGTTACCTTTTGAACAATATATTAAAGCAGGTCTTGGCGGCATGCTCACGGCTCACATCGATGTGTCGTTCTTTGACGACGGTGTGACACCATGCTCGTTGTCCAAACAGTGTGTTGACGGTTTGCTACGCTCCGACATGGGCTTTGAGGGCCTTGTTTTCACCGATGCCCTCGACATGAAGGGTGCCCAAGCTATTGAAGGCGACCCCAGCGTCAACGCCATCATTGCAGGCAACGATGTGCTGTTAATGCCTCGTAATGCACAAGCGTGCATCGACTCGGTGAAGGCCGCCATCGGCGGTGGCAAGATTTCATGGGCCGATATAGAGAAACGCTGCAAGAAGATGCTTCGCTACAAGTATGCCATGGGCATAGTGAACACGGGCAAGACTCCCATCAATGTGAAGACTATTGCGCAGGCTATCAACACCCAAGAGGCCGAAGCCCTTAATCGCCGTCTAATTGCAGCCGCAGTAACCGTTGTCTCCAATGAGGGTAACATTCTCCCTATTGTCAACGTCAAGGACAAGATGCCTGTGCTCACCCTGGGCTTGGGCGACACTGGTAACATGTTTCAAAAGCGATGCTCAAGCTACATGCCCACCGTTGCCTACAATTCAATTGGAGCCTTGCGAGCCCTGCACGACAACAATCGCGTGATAGTGGCAATCTCAGGCAGTAACTATGTTGACCAAGCTATCGCGATAGCAGGCAAGTTTAATCACACAATAGCCGTAGTGCTTGATGAGCCTGAGAAGCTACAGAACTATGCCGACCTCATCACCTGTTCCAAAGTGGATGCCGTGGTGTTGTGCTATGACAATAACGATGTGTGGCAAGACTATGCGGCTCAGGCCATCTTTGGCGGCACAAGTGTGAGCGGTCTCATACCTGTAACAGTGAAGTCGCGCGACAACAAGGCTGTGGTTCATGCTGGCAGCGGACTGAAATATGAATCTACACGCTTGGGCTACACCTTGCCAGTGGAAGTGGGACTAAAACCCAGCATGCTCAACAAGATCGACTCGGTGTGCAACTATGGCATCGAGCAGAAGGCATTCCCCGGCTGTCAGGTGCTGGTGGCTCGCCACGGCAAGATAGTGTGTGAGCGGTCATATGGAGAGATTAATTTCAACTCAGGTGTGGCAGTGACCCAGAACACGCTGTTCGACTTGGCATCGGTGTCGAAGGCATCAGGAACAATCAGTGGGGTGATGAAGCTTGTTGACGATGGTCTCATCAAGCTTGACGAACCAGCCAGCAAATATGTACCTGGTCTGCGTGGTACCGACAAGAGCGGCCTCACATTCAGGCAGTTGCTATATCACGAGACTGGAATGCAGGCTTCACTCAACATGTGGAACATGATGTTTGACCCTACGACCTATAGCGGCAAGCTCATTGCTGGCGGTCCCACCAGTAGCAACCCCATAAAGATAATGAATGGAGCCTATGGCAACAAAGACGCCAAACTGCGCACCGACATCATCTCAAGTAGCAGGACCGCCGACTTCAACATTGCCATAGCCGACGGAATCTATGGCGGTAAGGTGACCTACGATTCTGTCATGAATCGCATCTATCACTCGAAATTGCGCCCAAACAAGAAATACCTGTATAGCTGCTTGAACTTCTGCTTGCTTGCCAATGCACTGCAGATTATCACAAAGAAGCCGCTTGATGAGTACGTTGACCAAAATGTTTTTGCCCCAATAGGCGCCTATCATGTGACCTACAGGCCACTCAACCGTTTCTCGCCCAACGAGATTGCCTACACCGAGGTTGACACCTACATGCGTCGCCAGCACGTGCATGGATATGTTCACGACGAGCTTGCCGCCTTCTCTGGTGGCGTGCAGGGCAATGCCGGCCTCTTTAGCAATGCCGGCGATCTTGCCAAGGTGTTCCAGATGTGGCTCAATGGCGGTAGTTATGGAGGCCAAAACTATTATAAAAAATCGACCGTCACCACCTTCCTGACCGACAAGAGCCCTAATTCGCATCGCGGTCTGGGTTTTGACAAACCTAATGTGAAAAATCCCAAGATGTCTAACACCTGTGCAGCCGCTCCATCGCAGGTGATAGGTCACACAGGTTTCACTGGCACCTGCTACTGGGTTGACCCAAAGAACGACCTGATTTATATCTTCTTGAGCAATAGAGTGTGCCCAACTCGTGACAATGAAGCCAACCGGCGTGTGTCGCCACGTGATAACATTCAGTCAATTATCTATAAGTCAATTGTGAAATAAAGTAAAGAGCATGAAGAAATTATTACTTGCTATTGCTGTGGCCGCGATGGGCATGATGGCGTCGTGCTCGCAGGGGAGCTACAAAATAAATGTAAACTTTGGCGATCACATCTTCGATGGCAAAAAGGCCTATTTAACCAACTACGACACGGGCGACACAATCGACAGCACGACGGTTTCCGAGAAGCATCTTTTGCTTAAGGGCGATGTTGACAGTTCGTTTTTTGCACGCCTTGTAGTCGATGGCAATCGTCTTGAGCTTGTGGTGGAGCCAGGCGAGATAAATGTTGAGTGGAACGAGAAAATTGTTACACGCGGTACCCCGCTCAACGACAAGCTCAACATGCTCAATGCTGAGCTTGAGAAGCTCGAACAGGGATGGGAGCAGATAGACACCGATTTGAATAACCAATCTATCACCCAGGATGAGGCCGAGGCGCGCAACAAGCAGCTCGAGAAACAACAAACCGACATCCTGTTCAAGTGCTATAAAGAGAATAAAGACAACGCACTGGGCGTGTGGGCTTTCACTAATTATGTGATCTATAGCTCATTCACCACCTCAGAACTTGAAAAACAATTGAGCGCGGCTCCAGCAGGCTACCGCAGCTACAAGCGCATCAAGAAAGCAGTGAGCGATGCTGCCGCAGTTGAGAACACTGCAGTGGGAAAAAACTATGTCGACATCAAAATGACCACTCCCGATGGCAAGGTCGATAAGTTGAGTGACCACGTGGGCAAGGATGGTGCCTACACCCTTGTAGACTTTTGGGCAAGCTGGTGCGGCCCGTGCCGCAAGGAAATTCAGGGCTCGCTCATGCAGCTTCATGAGAAATATGCAGGCAAGGGGTTGCAGATTGTGGGCGTTGCAGTGTGGGATAAGCCTCAGGACACCAAGGCTGCCATTGCCGAGCTGTCGATACCGTGGCATGTGATGATGGCCAGCCAATACACTACCGAGCCCACCGATCTCTATGGCATCGCCGGTATCCCTCACATCATGCTACTCGACGACAAGGGCAAGATATTGCTGCGAGGTCTCAATGGCAAGGAATTGATTGATGCAGTAGACAATGCAATGTCTCAAAAAAGCGATTAAGCGAGACAAAGTTTTATCTTTGTAAAAAACTTGCGGGCGTGAGCATTTTATCAAAAAATGATTTTTTGAGTGTTTTTCTCGAATAATTAGCTGATAATATTGCCAGTATTAGGTTATTTATGTAATTTTGCGCTTGATTTTAGATAAATTAGGCTGCGTCTTGGAAAAACTCAAATAAATTTGGTTTTTCTCTCGACTTGCTCTAATTTTGAGAGAATTCATTTTTTACATCTTTTGGGAAACAGTTAAATAAAAAATAAAGTAAAACGAAATGAAAAAAATTGTCTATTTAACAGCAATCGCACTCGCGATGGTCAATGTGTCATGTGCATCGCTATTTGGGAGTGTGTGCAATTGCAGCTGCAACAGCTTAGACTGCACCTGCAAGGGCCATAGAACTCTCACTCCCGAGCAGCTGGCTCGTCAAGACTCAATCAATGCGGCACAACTTGCCCAGGAGAAGGCACGCCGCGCCTCGCTCGACTCGTTGTTGAGCATCGATTACAACAGCATAGTTGTCCCAGTCTATGAGGAACAAACGCCCCAGCGTTTCGTGTGGCTTGATGATGAGGTAATAAACACCGATCCTAACGAGATCATTCAATTTTTCAAGTCGTCAAAGCAAAGCACTGATGGAAGTCAGGATTTTGTTCACAAGAAGATCAACACCAGTGTTAAAAGCAATGAATGCTATTTCTATTTCACCGTTAAAGATGGTGTTGCACAATCGCTCCACTTGGTAGTGCACTTCTATGCCGACGACTCGGTGAACTTCAACAAACTCAGGCTCACAGCCGATGGGTTTAAATATGAGTACACTCCGTCGACAATCAGCCGCACTCGTGACGGCAACTACTATATGGAGAATTTTGACGACGTTATCACTCCCGAGTCGAAAGATTTCTTTGCAGCTCTTGCTCACTGCAAGACAGCCAATATCCTGCTCTTGAGCGAGGGTGGAGTGAACCACCGCTTGTTCTTGACTTCAGAAGAACTCGAGCGTTTCAAGCACACCTATGAATTGTTCCGCCTGCTGGGTGGCAAGGTTCAATAATCTTAAGCCTTGAAGGGTTTAAACAAAAGAGGATGCGATATTAGTCGCACCCTCTTTTGTTTAAATAAACCTCAAAATCTTTACTTAGACCAAAGTAACCTCAATCTGCTTGCCCTCTTCGTCGCTTGTGGTGTAGACTTTTCCTTCACGAGCGAGCCAACCAATAGCAGCAAACACTTCTTTTTCTTTCAGTTTGGTTACTTTCTTCAAACCTTTCATGTCCTGAGTGCCGTTAGCGTCGTTTAGAGCGTTCCAAACTGCGCCAGCCCACAGACCAATTGTTTCTACGTTCATAATTAAAAATTTTATGTAAAACTTCTTGTTTGTTAAAATAACGATGCAAAATTACATGTTTTATAACATATTGCCAAGAAAAGTTGTTTCAATTTCGATTTCTGCAGTCTGCAATCGTTTTACAAAGCATTGCTTGGTAATGTCGTGATAAATGAGTAATTTTGCAGAACTATTTTCATTAATAACTGATGCAGCAAGGACGTGTAATAAAGAACACAGGAAGCTGGTATGTAGTGCGCACAGCCGATGGCACTGAGCACAACAGCAAGATCAAGGGGAACCTGAGGCTAAAAGGTTTCCGTTGCACTAATCCTGTGGCTGTGGGCGACAATGTGGAAATTGAGGTCAAGGATGATGGCACAGCGTTCATTCGCGGCATCATGCCACGCCGCAACTACATCATTCGCCGTGCCAGCAATCTATCACGCGAGTTCCAGATTCTTGCCGCCAATCTTGACATGGCTGTGCTGGTGGTCACGCTCGTCAATCCCGAGACCAGCACGGTGTTTGTCGATCGCTTCCTTGCTACTGCCGAGGCTTATAACGTACCAGTCACAATCGTTTTCAACAAGATTGACTTGCTCACCGAGCCTGAGGACCGCGAGTTGCTCGATGCTGTTATTTATTTGTATAGGAGCATTGGTTACACAGTTGTTCCCATGTCGGTGATGACAGGCGAGGGGCTGGATTTGCTGCGCAGTGAGTTGCGTGGAAAGACGGCACTGTTCAGCGGCAATTCGGGAGTTGGAAAGAGCTCTATCATCAATGAGTTGGTGCCTGATGCACGGCTCAAGGTAGGGGAGATATCCGAGGTGCATCACACAGGCATGCACACTACCACCTTCAGTGAGATGCTCGACATTCCTGGCGATGATGCAGGACACATAATCGACACACCTGGCGTAAAGGGGTTTGGCACTATCGACTTTGAGAAAAGCGAGATAGCTCACTATTTCCCCGAGATTTTCAAAGTGTCTAAGGAGTGTAAATACAGCAATTGCACCCACACTCACGAGCCTGGTTGCGCCGTGCGCGAGGCGGTGGAGCAGAGCCGCATTAGTCAATCGCGCTACAATAGCTACCTGAGCATCATGGACGACACCGCCCCCGACAAGTACCGCAAGCCATTTTGATATGGAATATAATTATGCAAATTCAGGAATAATAGGATTAAATTATAAACATACTAACGATTATGAATACAAAGAAAATCGCGATTCTGCTCACAGTACTGGTCTTGAGTTTTAATGCTTTATCTGTTGATGCACAAAGCACCCTCCGAATTGACTATGAAGCCATTGACTCGGCGGGATATCTCTCTCAAGTAGAAAAAAACGGTAAGTATGGCTTTGAAGACGAAAACGGAAACCTAATAGTTCCTTATATTTATGACGATGTCAACAGCTTCAGTGAACAATTGGCGGCTGTGAGGATTGGAGATGACGACACCGGCAAATGGGGATTTGTGAACCTGCGAGGCAAGCTCGTTGTCCCATGTAAATATATTGAAGTAAAGGAATTTAGTGAAGGCCTAGCAGCAGTGAATTTTGGAAATAAAGAAAACCCTAAATGGGGGTTCATCGATAATGCCGGGAAACAGGTTATATCATTCAAATACATTGAAGTCAAATCGTTTAGAGAAGGTTTGGCGGCTGTGAGTAATTCTCTTGGCAAATGGGGATTTATTAACAAGAAAGGAGAAACGGTCGTACCCTTTAAATTTAATGAAGTCTATTCTTTCAATGGAGGATATAAAGTGACTATTGAAAATGATGAAAATGAAAAGTATGGAGCTATTAACAATGTAGGCGAGCAAATAATACCATGTATCTATGATTATGTTGATTATGTGAATGATGAATTATTCATTGTCTCGAAATATGATTCTAATAAACATGGATTATTCAATATAAGTGTAGGCAGTGAGGTTGTGCCATGCATCTATGATAATATAGTTTATACTTTTTTCAATCAGGATTTTATGATTATTACTATGGGGCAAGATGAGAACATGAAATGTGGGCTTCTTGATACTAAGACTTACAAAGAGGCAGTGCCTTGCAAATACCATAATATAGGCATAATAAGCAATAGCCATGACTATGCTGCTGTCATGCTCAATGATGACACGAAATGGGGATTATTAAAAATTGATGAGGACAAAGTGCTTACTCCATGTATTTATGAAAACATCGGCATTGCAGGTAAGGGCTTAGCCACAATCCAGGCAGATAAAGATGGAAAGTGGGGATTTCTTGATATAAAAAACAATCAAGTGCTCACACCTTATAAATATGATGAGATTCAATATTTCTTATTTAGTAATGATGATTTCTTGAAATTGAAGATTGGAGAAGATGAAACGGCAAAATATGGACTTTTCAGTTTGAAAGCGAAACGGGAGGTTGTGCCCTGTAAGTATGACGATGTTTATATTGAGAATGATAGTTTGGCAATTATTCAAAAAGGAAGTCAGGAAACTGGAAATAAAGGAGTTTTTGACCTAAAATCTTGTAATGAGGTTGTACCCTGTAAGTATGATTATTTTAGTCCATTAGAAAACGGCTTTTTGAAAATCGGCATACGTGATGGTGAGGAAGTAAAAGAAGGGCTTTACTGTACTACTACCAATAAGGAGATCATCCCCTGCAAATATGATAATCTTGAGGCAGAAGTGCTGAGTGAGCAATTGGTAAAGATAAAGGATTATGAAACAACGAAATGGAGAATAATAAACTCTGAAGGCATAAGCCCAGAGCAGTGTTTTTATGATGAGATATTTTACTTTTTTAAGGATGGGTTTGTTCCTGTGTCGATAGATAGCAAATGGGGGTTCATTGACGCCAATGGAAAATTGGCGATTCCATGTAAATATAAAAATGTTAATCTATTCGGAGAGGGTATGGCAGCTGTATTTTTTGATGACAAGGTTGGTTTTATCAACAGTAAGGGCGAAACAGTTATACCATTTAAGTATGAAAATGCAGGGATCTTCAAAGAAGGGGTAGCAGCTGTGATGGTTGATGGTAAGTGTGGTTTCATCAACAACAAAGAAGAGGTTGTAATACCCTTCAGTTTTGAAAATGCAGGGGCTTTCTGCGAAGGCTTGGCCGCGGTGATGGTTGACGGTAAATATGGATATATAAACCACAAGGGAGATTTGGTTATTCCTTGCAAATTTGATGTCGCATATGGCTTTGAAAATGGAATTGCAAGAGTCACAATAGGCAGCAAATATGGACTCATAAACTTTAAGGGAGAAGAAATCGTACCATTCAAGTATGATTACATAAATTATTTTGAAAATGGTATTGCCAAGGTGACAATTGATTCAAAATATGGAATTATCAACACTAAGGGCGAGGAAATCCTACCATGCATATATGATATTATCTATACCATTGAGGATGATATAATAGAGGTTGAACTAAATGATGAAAATTTTTTCTTCAACACGAAGGGTGAAAAGATCAATACAGACAGGTAATAATGTTTTTTTATATTGTCCGATAAAGGAGGAGTAGTTGCTTCCCTTGCTTAGGGGAGCAGTCACGAAGTGACTGAGGGGTATGGCACACACGGTGAGTTACAAATACTTGACTTTATCATACCACCCCCAACCCCTCCTAGCTTAGGAGGGGAGCTGTCCAAAAACTCTGACATATAAAATCCAAGCCCCCACAATTGCCAAACGTCATTTTAAGCTTATTATCAACTAGTTACAAGTGCTTAGCATTTTTTTACTGGACAATAATAGTTTTTTTGTCAAATTATTAGGCTTAAGGGTAAAATGAACACCTATAATTCTCATAAAAGAGTTGAAATACTGCAAGGATAAGTGTTGATGGCTTTTTCAGAGATTTTATCCTAAAAAATGACCAATAGGCCTAAAAACTTAAGCGGTAGAAACTCATTGAGAGGTTCTACCGCTTGTGCTTTTAGTCTGCTAACTTTGACTTGGGGCTTAAGGTTCCCACTTCTCGTATTTTGTGCCGCATTTCTCGCAAATGTAGCCTGAGGAGTATTGGGTGTAGCTACCATTGCCATTGCATAGCGTGCACACCTGGCCGCCATAAACCTTATTCCCCTTGCAGAGTGTGCAAGTCACTGTGGTTGCAAATGCTTTGGCACTGAACTTAAGGCTGCCACCGCATGTACACTTGCCAGCCTCGCGATCAGCAGAGGCGAGGGGCATTTCGGGTGCAATCTGTGCTAAGTCAATCGTGCATGTGCAGGCTTCAATACAGTTGCAATCTGAGCCGCATGTGCATTGTGTGGTTTTGTATGCCTCACTATGGAAAGCAAACAAAGTGCATAATAATGCTAAGATTTTTGTTGTCATAAGTTTTTTGTTTAAAGGATTAATAACAAATTATAGTATTGCAAAGATATGTTGTAACTTTTTAATTGTCAAGAATATTTGCTGTTTTTTTACTAACTGATGGTAAAAACTATTATAAAAAAGGGGACAAGGCTTAAACTATTGTGTGATAACTTTTATGACAATAATATGAGAGAATAAAAAAGCGGCAGAACGCTCACATAGGAGGTTCTACCGCAAATTATATTTATTTATAATTAAGGTGTAATCCTTATTTGCTGGCTTCCACCGCAGCCTGCGCGGCTGCGAGGCGTGCGATGGGCACACGGTAAGGAGAGCAGCTGACGTAGTTCAGGTTCAGCTTGGCGCAGAACTTGACGCTGCTGGGCT
>CAMHNO010000013.1 GCA_946186575.1 uncultured Prevotellaceae bacterium | reverse complement strand
GGCGGTTTATTTTTAAAGAGGATGTGACATAAGCATATTATGACACACCCTCATTTTGTGCCAAAACCTTGACCCAAGTCAAGATTTTTGAAAAAAGACGTGTTTTGCTGCCGCATTTAGAGGAAGTTTGCGTCTTCCTATTATAAATGTGTAAAATATGAGACAGCTTTTTATCTTATTGTTTGTAATAGTTTTTTCAATGGGTCATGCTCAAACGCCGAGTGACACAACCTCTACTGCGCCAACCGACACCACCGCCTGGGACAACCTGCTCGAAGGAGTGACTGTGACGGCTCAACGCCAACTTATCAAGCAGGAAGTGGACCGCACCACCTATGATGTGCAGGCCGATAATGACTCAAAGACGCAAACAGCAATGGACATGCTGCGCAAGGTGCCAATGGTGACGGTTGACGGCGAGGAGAATATCCTCGTGCGCGGCAATAGCAATTTCAAGATTTATAAGAACGGGCACCTTGACCCCAGCTTAACAAAGAATGCCAAGGACGCACTCAAGGCGATACCAGCCTCAACAATCAAGCGCATCGAGGTAATAACCGAACCTGGCGCCCGCGAGGATGCCGAAGGCGTGAACGCCATCCTCAACATCGTGATGATGGACAACAACAGCATGGAGGGCATCAGCGGCTCGCTCTATGGCAGCTACGACACAAGCAATATGCCCTCGCTCAGCGCCTATCTAGCAGCACAATTGGGCAAAGCTATTGTGAGCGTGAACTATGGCTGGCATTACATGTCGAAGAAAATCACAACTAACAATGGCTACATTGAGCGCACATTCTTGGAGTCGGGAAACAGCGAAGTCGTGCACAACCGCGGTTCCAATCCCGGACCCATGCACTATGCCGACATCAACGCCAGCTTCGACATCGACACCCTCAACCTGCTATCAGCATCGCTGAGCGGTTATTACTATAAGATAAATGTACAGGGCTGTGCCGATGTCACCAAGCTCGACCCAATGGGCAACCACATCTATAGCTTCACCGAGACTTTTCACATGCCTAGCTACAGTCATCATTCATGGAACGGACGACTAGACTATGAGCATCGCACTCACCGCAAGAATGAGAAAATCACTTTCTCCTACATGCTCGCCCTCACTCGCCAGCACTCCGACCAAGAAACCACCTATAGCAACCAAGTGGACTTTCCTTACCCTTACGACGGCTTTTTACAGAAGTCGCGTGAGCGATTTACTGAGCACACGTTGCAGCTTGACTACGTGCGCCCATTGTGGGAGGAGCACAAACTGGAAGTTGGTGCCAAGTACATCGACCGCCACAACAGCAGCCTGAGCGAACAGCTTTTCTACGATAATGCTCTCACATCAACAAGCGACGACTTCAACCACACCATGCGCATTGCAGCCCTCTATGCCGACTACTCATGGACCCACGGCAGCTGGAGCACCCGAGCTGGATTGCGCTATGAGTACAGCTACATGAAAGGACACTACCCCGATGGCAAGAACGCCGACTTCGACAAGCACCTGAGCGATTGGGTGCCGCAAGCCAGCATCAAGTACCAAATCAACGACCAACAGTCAATTCGTTTGGTCTATACCACTAGTATCAATCGTCCAGGTATTACTTACCTCAACCCAGCAGTGCGCATTTATCCTGGAGGAGAGCAATTTGGCAATGCCCAGCTAGGCAGTGTGCGCACCCATTCGATAGGTTTATCCTACATGTACACAAGCTCCAAGCTCACTATCCAGCTATGGCCTCAATACCGCTTCGTGAGCAACGCATTGGGGTCAATCATCTATGCCCGTGGCGACACGCGTGTGCAAACCTACGGCAACGTGATTCGCCAGCATCGTTGGCAACTGGAGAGCTACATCCAGTGGAAGCCACTGGAGAACACCACATTTGTCGCCAATCTCAACCTCAGCCACAGCAACTACAAGAGTGACGTACTAGGACTAGAACAGAACCAAACTTCAATGTACTATTACCTCTATGTGGCACAAAAACTGCCATGGAAACTCCAAGTAACAGCCTACACATTTGGAAACATTGGGCGCTCAAGCGAAAACATCTATTCGGTTGTTGAACCATGGAACCGCTATGCCTTCACATTGCAACGTTCTTTCTTGAGCGATGACCGCCTCACCGTGCGCCTCACTGCCAACTCACCATTTCATAAAAACCAACACTACAAGACTCGCACCACCCAGGGCGACATCCTGGGATGGGGCGACAGCTGCAACGCCAGCAACGGCCGCTACTTCAGGATAACCGTCACCTATCGCTTTGGCACGTTCAAAAAAAAGGTAAAAACCACCGATGTCACAATCGAGAACAACGACCTCGAGGGTGGCATCAACCGTGGGAAATAAATAGCGTTCCCAAATATTCTCGCTCCTATCAACAACACATCCATCACCCTGCTTAATCCTTGAAAAAACGTGCTGCACTGTTGTGAAGCGCGATTTTCTTAATCATTTAAATTGTAGTACAATTTTTTATTGTCCAATACGTTATTATATATAATGTATAATATATTTATTATTAGGAGAAAACGACTAAATTGCTTGTAATGAGAAGTATTAGAAGAATATTACTACTTGCCATGGCATCGTTAGCTTGCCTTGTAGCCACAGCGCAGGAGCTTAATTGCACCTTTGAGATCGACTCGAAAAAGGTTGCGAATGCCAATAAGGACATTTTCAATACTCTTAAAGAAGCTGTCAACGAGTATCTCAACACTACAGTCTGGACCGATGCCCAATTTGCCGCCAACGAGAAGATTCAATGCAAGATGTATCTCACGGTGGCCGAGTATGATGAGTCGTCAGGTAAGATGAAGGGAGACTTGCAGATTCAAAGCTCAAGGCCTGTCTACAATAGTGCTTACACTACTACTCTCATCAACTTTAAAGACACTAAAATCGAATTTGTCTACGACAACAACGAGCAGCTCGTTTACAACGAGAATGAGATGCAGAGCAACCTCACAGCGATTCTCAACTTCTACGCTCTTTTCATTATCGCTGTCGATTTCGACTCATTCGCACCCAATGGCGGCGACCCATATTATGAAAAGGTGGCAAATGTGGTGCGCATGGCACAAAGCTCTGGCGAAGGAGGGTGGAAGGCCTTTGAAGACTCTAAGAACCGCAGTGCTGTGCTCAGTGCGTTTACCGACAAGCAGACGGCTGGCATAAGAGAGATTATCTACAACTACCACCGCCTGGGTCTCGACCAGATGATGACGAGTGTAGACAAAGGTCGCGCTACCATCACCCAACAGCTCGAAACTCTCAAGAAGATCTATGATGTGGCCCCCATGTCGGTGTGCCTCTCTATGTTTAAGGACGCCAAGATGGATGAACTTGTCAATATCTACTCTAAAGCCGGCATGACCGAGAAGGAATCGGTCTACGAGCTGCTCTACCCCCTCTACCCCACCGAGACCGACCGCCTTAACCGCATCAAGAGCACCGAGAACAAGTAATGAGAAGCCTCTCGTTGACTCACATTAATTCTCTATTCTAAAATCGCTTTTTTCACTTTAGCATTTCATGCTCCGGAGTTTATCTATAGCCAACTATGCGTTAATCGAGAATCTACACATCGACTTTGACAAAGGTCTCACCATCATCACTGGAGAAACAGGTGCCGGAAAGTCGATCATAATGGGCGCACTGGCTCTCATCCTGGGCGACAGGGCCGACTCGTCGTCTATCAGAAACCGAGAACGTAAAACTGTTGTTGAAGCCTCGTTCAACATTGCTGACCATAACCTCAAGCAGTTCTTCGACGACAACAACCTTGACTACTACGACGGCGAACTAATTGCACGTCGCGAAATTAACCCTAACGGTCGCTCAAGAGCATTTGTCAACGATGGAGTGGTGGCACTCGCAACACTCAAGGAACTCATGACACGGCTGGTCGACATTCACTCGCAGCACAGCAACATGCTGCTTTCACGAGCAAGTTTCCAACTATCGATTCTCGACAGCATTGCACACCACGAAGCCATGCTCAACGATTATCAGGCCGCCTACTCATGCTTCAAGCAAACCGAGAGGCAACTCAATGAACTTAACTCCAATCTCGAGCGAAACCGTAGTGAGGAAGATTACTTGCGATTCCAGCTCGTGCAACTCCAAGAAACGGCACTCAAGCCTGGCGAGGACATCGATTTGGAGCAGCAACAGCGTCGACTTGCCAATGCCACAAGCATCAAGCAAGACTTGTGGAGGGTGAACTCCATACTCAACAGCGAGGAAAACTCGCTCATCGACCAAATGACCACAGTGCAGTCAACTCTTGAATCGGTTGAAGAGAACTTGAGCGAGGTGCAGGGCATGAGCGAGAGGCTAAGCAACGCAATCATCGACCTAAAGGACATTGCACAAAGCCTGTCGGCCATCGAAGAGGGGATTACCGACGACCCGGCTATGCTGCAGCAAGTGGAAGATAGGCTCAACACCATCTACTCACTCGAGCGCAAGCACAATGTCAAGAGCGTTGACCAGCTCATCGAGCTACAGGCTCAATATGAACAACGACTTGAGGCTATCGACTGCAGCGAGGAGCGCATCCAAGCCATGAAGCAGCTGCTAAAAGAACAACGTGAGCAGGCAGCAGGCTTGGCCCAAATCATTAGCGACAATCGCAAGGAGGCAGCGGCACAATTTGCAACTGCTCTGCAGCCACTTGCACAATCGCTGGGAATGAAAAACCTTCTTTTCAACATTAAGTTGACTCAGGGAGAACTCAACACTACTGGATGCGACAACATTGAGTTTCTTTTTGCTTTCAACAAAAACCAGCCGCTCATGCCCGTTAAGGACACGGCATCGGGGGGCGAAATCTCAAGGCTCATGCTATGCATTAAGGCTTTGATTGCTCGCTCTATGAATCTGCCCACAATCATCTTCGACGAGGTCGACACCGGAGTCTCGGGCGAAATTGCCAATCGCATTGGCAACATGATGGGCGACATCGCGGGGCACATTCAGGTCATAGCCATCACACATCTGCCACAGGTAGCCGCTCATGGCACAAGCCACTTGAGGGTTTACAAGACCGACACCACCACACAGACTGTGACTGCCGTGCAACAACTCTCAAAAGAGGAACACATCAATGAGATTGCACGCATGCTCAGCGGCAGCGAAGTCAACGAGGCGGCCATCAACAACGCTCGTGAGCTAATAAAAAGCACACAGCGTTAAGCTGCCACACCCTGTCGGTGTGCAGCAATCACCCCTGGTTTATCACTTGACACTTAACACTAAGAATAATGGATACTATCTTTGGACTTCACGCTATAATTGAGGCTATCGAAGCCGGCAAGACTATCGACAAACTACTGCTCAAGAAAGACCTGAGCGGAGAACTCGCACGCACATTAATCAACCTGGCTCGTGAGCGGGGAATAATGGTGCAGCGGGTGCCCATCGAGAAACTCAACCGCATCACACGCAAAAATCACCAGGGAGCTATCGCAATGCTCGCCGCCATCAACTATTACAAGGTGGAGCAGGTGCTGCCTGCCGTCTATGACGAGGGAATGAACCCGTTCTTCGTCATCCTCGATGGCGTAACCGACGTGCGCAACTTTGGAGCCATTGCCCGCACTTGCGACTGCGCTGGGGTGAGCGCAATCGTCATCCCCGAGAAAGGCAGTGTGAGCGTCAACGGCGATGCCGTCAAGACATCGGCTGGAGCACTCAACTACCTGCCCGTGTGCCGCGAGCACAGCCTCAAGGCTGCCATTGAGTACCTGAGGCAGAGCGGATGCACAATCATTGGCACCAGCGACAAGAACTCGGTCAACTACACTCAGCAGAACTACACTGGCCCAGTGGCACTCGTGCTCGGTTCAGAGGGTAAAGGCATCTCTAACGAGATTATGCGTTTGTGCGATGCTTTTGTCAAGATTCCTGAATTCGGAAACATCAGCTCACTCAATGTCTCGGTTGCAGGAGGCATAATGATGTATGAGGTAGTGCGACAACGCCTCGCCGACGGGCAAGGTGTTGAATAAACGCCCTCCTCCATTTCACTATAGTTCTATA
This sequence comes from uncultured Prevotellaceae bacterium, assembly GCA_946186575.1. Taxonomy (GTDB): domain Bacteria; phylum Bacteroidota; class Bacteroidia; order Bacteroidales; family Muribaculaceae; genus Sodaliphilus. Next base: position 53,887 of record CAMHNO010000013.1, on the reverse strand, counting down.
AACTCAAGTCGACCATTAAATCAACTTTGCGTTGATCTGATGGTCGACTTGAATTTATCTTACCAATACTGTTTTTTACCAAATGATGACGCGATCCTCTGGGGCACGCCACATCTTCTCGCCTGGCTTGATGTCAAAGGCCTTGAAGAAATAGTCAAGGTTTCGGATGGCAACGTTCACGCGGTTGATGCCTAATGAGTGTGGGTCAACCTTGGTGCGACGCAGAATTTCCTCCTTGGTGATATTGGCAGCCCACACGTTGGCATAGCTCAGGAAGAAGCGCTGGTCGGGAGTGAAGCCGTCGATGAGTTCGGTGCCGGCGCCCTGCTCGGTTTTCTTGAATGCGCTGTAAGCAACTCTCAAGCCCCCATGATCGGCAATGTTCTCCCCCATGGTGAAGGTGCCGTTGGCATGCACATCGTCGGCAACAATCTCGGCACTATATTGAGCTCCAAGCTTGTCGGCAAGCTCCTGGAACTTGGCTGCATCCTCCTCGGTCCACCAGTCAACCATGTTGCCGTGGTGGTCAAAGTTGCGTCCCTGGTCGTCAAAGCCGTGAGTCATCTCATGGCCAATAACAACACCTATTGCGCCATAGTTGCTGGCATCGTCGGCATCGGGGTCGAAGTATGGCTTCTGCAGGATTCCTGCAGGGAAGCAAATCTCGTTGGTCGATGGATCGTAATAGGCATTTACTGTTTGTGGAGTCATCTGCCAGCGATCCTTGTCAACTGGCTTGCCCAGTTGTGAGTACTGATAGTCGGCCTCAAAACGGCGGGCGTTCATCACGTTAGTCCAATAGTAGGCATTGCGATCAATCGTAATGCCGCTGTAGTCTCGCCACTGATCGGGATATCCCACCTTTACAGTAAAGCTGTTGAGCTTGACAAGAGCGTTCACCTTAGTCTTGGGGCTCATCCATGTCAAGTTCTTGATGTGCTCACCAAGAGCCAATCGCAGGTTGTTGATGAGCTTAATCATCTTTTGCTTTGACTCCTCGGGGAAATATTTCTTGACGTAGAGCTCGCCCACAGCCTCACCGAGCACGCTGTTGGGCACGTTCAATGAGCGCTTCCAGCGTGGCTGCATTACAGTCTTGCCACTCATGGCACGGCTGTACATGTCGAAGTTGGCTTGCTCATATTCATCGGTCAGGTAGTTTGACGCAGCATCAATATATTTGAATGTGAAATAGTCCTTGATTTCCTCCAGCTTCAAGGTGCCAAGCAGCTCATTGGCCTTTGCCATAGCATTGAGTTGCATCACGCAGGCTTTGTCAACGTTCTTGAGACCCACTGCAGCGAAATAGGCGTCCCAGTTCACATTGGGGTAGTCGGCCTTGAGTTGAGACAGCGTGCGCAGGTTGTATTGCTTGCTGTAGTCACGGCTCTCCTCGCGGGTCATGTTGGCCTTGGCGAGTTCGGTCTCAATGGCAAGGATGCTCTTGGCTGCCTTTTGAGCAGCCTTCTTCTTATAGCCTGCCAGAGTGAGCAACTTCTCAATGTAGGCTTGATAAGCATTGCGCACATTCACAGTGCTTGCGTCATTTTCCAGATAGTAGTCACGGTCGCCCATGCCCAGAGAACCTGGAGTGATGTAAAGCATGTTTTGATCGCTGCTCTTGAGGTCGGCCATCACACCACTGTCATAGAATGGCGATGCTATGCCACGAGCCATCCAGCCCATGAGCGATGGTATGTCGGCGCTGGTTGCAGCCTTTATTCTTGCCAAGTCGGCTTCAATTGGCAAGTTGCCCTGCTGATTGCGCAGAGTGCTGTCCATGCCCTGCTGATACAGGTCACTAACCTTCTGGGCCAAACTGCCCTTGGGGTTGTTGTTACCCAAATTAAGGATGAGGTCCTTGAGTTGCGCGCGGTTGTTCTCGCCAAGCTCATCAAAAGTTCCAAAACGTGCATACTGGGGGTCGAGTGGGTTAGCTTTCATCCAGCCGCCACAGGCATACTGATAGAAATTCTCACCAGGCTTAGTTGCCAGGTCAAGATTGCTGCGGTCAACACCTCTGGCAAGGTTGCCAGCAGTAATTGTCATTGCTGCCATAGCAAACGAAAGTAATAAAAGTTTCTTGGTTTTCATTGTTTGTGTTTATTATAATAATTAATGTGTATTTCTTAGGTTGTGCAAAGATAATTCAACTTTTGGAGATTTGCATCAAAGATTACAACAAAAAAAATCGTGGCAACAGTTTTTTAATGCTCAAGTTAGTGTAGCACTGTGTCAGCTCAAAAAAGTAGCGCAAGCAACTTCTCTAATTGCTTGCGCCATGTTTCAACGTAAGAAAAAAATATTGCGGTTGCGAAATGAAAAAAATCTAATTAATCTTCACTACACTCATTGAGAGGGCACGACATTCAGCGTGCTGCAGGAGTTATCGCCTCAAAAGAATTGTCGTCATAGAAAATCAGGATACTTGTTATGCGGCGACCACGAGCACTGCCCGACGACGACAACGAGCGAGCACCACCGGCAGCCATCGCCAGATTCTGAATGGTATCGCTCAGCGACGATCCTTGAGCATTTTTCGACTCCTTTTGTTCGTCACCAAAGTTGATTGTGGGTTGCATTTTTCCACCAGCTCTGGGCGAAGGACTATTAACTGCAGAGCCCATAAAGCCCCCTGACGACTGTGGAGTTTTGGACAAGTTTTGAGATTGCTCTAAAGCCGAGGCAACTGGATCGCTTGCAACAAACATATCGCCGTCGCCAAACATCAGCCACATTATATTAAGAGCAGGATAAGCAGCATGAATTTTTGATATCACCTCATCGCTCACTTTTTTATTTCTACCATTAAGAAGCTGCGACAAGGTGGGACGTGGAATCTCACATGTGTCGGCAAACTGCGAGTTGGAGATGCCATTTTGCTCTAAAAACAATTTTAGACGCGTAATAATGTCCATAATGCTATTAACAATTATAAATTTTTCGTTTGCAAATTTACGTCAGCTTATTGAAAAATCCAAATTTTTAATCATAAATCTTTAAGTTTGCATTTTTTATTCCAAAAAATGGAGTTTATTTTTGAATTTCTAAACTAACAAGAATTACATTAAATAAAAGCTTGAATAGTTTGCGGTTATTACACTATACACCAAAATATTACACAACCCAAAATGCTTAATTTTTCGCCCTATGGCCTAAAATTGGTGTTTTTTGTAAGGAATCACTAAACATTGCCATATTTATAATTCTGATTATCAGAGAATTATATCAATTGTAAACATCTGTTAAATGTCTATTTGTTCGCAATTGCAAATTTTATAAACGTAAATTTTGAAATTAACATCGTGAATCGAAGCCTGAATTCACATTTCAAATTAGCAAATTACCAGTTTAGGTTTGCAAAACAAGCTCCAACCATCGCAGTTAACTTTGGTAAACAGGTAGTGGTAATCTTACCATTTTTATGAATAATCCCAATTCTCTGCGACAAAATCACAACCGCTCGCACTGGTGCTCAAATTTTAAAATCTCAACCCATTTAAAACCGCTTCCATTGGCCCAATCCATCACTGCAAACCCTCGATTATCAGCGAGTTTACATCTCATTACAAATTATCATTACGCACCACTAATCATGGCCCAGAAAAACTGAAAATATCAGCTTTTTGCATTGTTCAATGACGTAAATTCGCATACCATTACACGAAAAACACCGCAAAAAGAGAGCTACTACATCATTTTTTGCATCTTTCTTGACTACATACATAATAGCAATGCAAATAAACAACCAAAACGCTGCATCATGGCCACACTTTTTTAGTACACCACGAAGGCTTCTATCTCACCCTCTCTTTTTAACTCAATCACTACCGCCCTATCCCACTCCATTTTCTAAACCCGCCTGAAGCATCAGTGAGAAAGATTACATTCTCGCAAGGTTAAAAATAATCAAGAGAAACAAACTACAGGAAATTTAGACCACTCCAAAACAGTAGCACATCGCCTCAAGCCAGCATGCCCCACCCCCACCCTCTGGAACATGATCACACTTTTTTCCCAATCAACAGCTCTCATTACCGACTGCCACAAGCACCATAACAATAGTGGCTACCAGAAGACCTCTGGCAGCCACTTTAACCCAAATCGGCCATTAGATTTTTTAGGGGGAATTATTTTCTGCAAACAACCCACACTCTCGCAGCACGGTGGTGAGGATTTATCGCTTGAGTTCCTGCTTGAGATAGCGAGCGGTGATCGAGACCTTGCTCTGCGCAACTTGCTCTGGGGTGCCGGTGGCGACCACCTCACCGCCCCCTCTGCCACCTTCGGGACCCATGTCGATGATATAGTCGGCACTCTTGATGACGTCCATGTTGTGCTCGATAACGATGACAGTGTTGCCCTTATCAACAAGGCGGTTCAACACCTTTAGCAGTATTTTGATGTCCTCGAAGTGCAACCCCGTGGTGGGTTCATCAAGGATGTAGAGCGTTTTGCCTGTGTCCTTTTTCGACAACTCGGCTGCGAGCTTCACTCGCTGGCTCTCTCCACCCGAGAGCGTGCTCGATGGTTGCCCCAGTTTTATATATCCCAATCCCACATCTTGCAGCACCTTGATTTTGTGCAGAATGTTAGGCACAGCCTCAAAAAATTCTACTGCCTGGTTGATTGTCATGTCCAGAACATCGGCAATGGACTTTCCCTTGAACTTCACCTCGAGGGTCTCACGGTTGTATCGCTTGCCACCACATGCCTCGCAAGGCACGAGCACATCGGGCAGGAAGTTCATCTCCACCGTCTTGTAGCCATTGCCTTTGCACACCTCACAGCGTCCACCGCTGGTGTTGAACGAGAATCGCCCAGGTTTGTAACCTCTAATCTTAGCTTCGGGAAGATTGACAAAGAGGCTGCGAATGTCGGTAAAGATGTTAGTGTAGGTCACAGCATTGGAGCGTGGTGTTCGGCCCAGAGGCGACTGGTCGACAGTGACCACCTTGTCGATATTTTCAAGACCATTGATAGTGTCATAGGGCAGCGGCTCTGTGAGTGAGCGGTAGAACCGCTGGCTTAAGATGGGTTGCAGGGTTGCATTGATGAGCGACGACTTACCGCTGCCGCTCACCCCTGTGACACATATCATCATCCCCAGTGGAATTTCCACATCCACATGCTTGAGGTTGTTGCCACGGCAGCCACGAAGCACGATTTTCTTGCCAGAGCCTGCACGGCGTTGCGAAGGCACTTCGATTTGTGCCTCACCATTGAGATAGCTTGCCGTGATGGTGTGTGATTCCAGCAGTTGCTGGGGCGTACCAGCAAACACCACGTTGCCGCCACGCCGCCCTGCTTTGGGACCAATGTCAACCACATAGTCGGCCTCAAGCATCATGTCGCGGTCATGCTCTACAACCAGGATAGTGTTGCCCTCGTCGCGCAGGTGCTTGAGCGAGTCGATCAAGCGCTGATTGTCGCGCTGATGCAGGCCTATGCTGGGCTCATCAAGGATATAGAGCACATTCACCAGTTGGGAGCCAATCTGAGTGGCGAGCCTGATGCGCTGACTCTCGCCACCCGAGAGCGAAGCGCTGCTGCGGTTGAGCGACACGTAGTCGAGGCCCACATCAAGCATGAAATTGAGCCTGCTTGTTATTTCCTTCACCACCTCCTGCGCTATTGCCCACTGCCTCTCGGGAATGTGCTTGGGCAATTCCTGAAGCCAATTGCGCAGTTCTGCGATATCCATCGTTGCCAGTTGGGCGATGTTTTTGCCTCCAATGCGAAAGTGCAGTGCCACCTTGTTGAGCCTGCTACCTTTGCACTCAGGACACACGCAACGCGAGAAGAACTGCCCAGCCCATTTCTGAGCCTTGGATGAGGCATTCTCACTTTGCTGCATTTCGATATACTTTACCAGTCCATCGTAAGAGAGGAAATAATTGCTGGTGCTCATCGTCTCGTTTTTTATGTTCAACCGCTCGTCGGTTCCGTTCATAATATCGTCGATGGCCTCCTCGGGCAACTGCTCGATAGGAGTGTCGAGCGAAGCCCCGTGTTTCTCGCAGATGGCTTGAATCTGCCAAAAGATGAGCGAGTTCTTATATTTTCCCAGCGTAGAGATTCCTCCCTGCCTAATAGAAAGCGATGGATCGGGGATGATTTTCTCCCTGTCGATGATGTTGACAAAACCCAGGCCCTTGCACTTGGGGCAAGCTCCCTGAGGAGAGTTGAATGAGAATGAGTGTGGCGCAGGTTCGGGATAAGACAATCCTGTTGCCGGATCCATGAGCGAACGGCTGTAGTGCTCGATGGTGCCAGTGGTGGCATCCATGACCATGAGCTGGCCATCGCCTTGCTTGAAGCAAGTGTTGATGGTATCGCGCAGCCTGTTTTGGTCTTTACTCGCCACTTTCAGCCTGTCAACTATTAGTTCCACATCGTGATTGCGATAGCGGTCAAGCTTCATGCCAAAAGTTATCTCTCGCATCTCACCATCGACCCTCACATGAAGATAACCCTTCTTTCGCAATTGCTCAAAGAGGTCCTTATAGTGTCCTTTACGGTTCTTCACAAGAGGGGCAAGAAGATAGATTTTCTTTCCGTCGAACCGCTCAAGGATGAGAGCAAGAATCTTGTCGATGGAATACTTGACCATCTTTTCGCCCGAGAGATAACTGTAAGCATCGCTTGCCCTTGCAAAGAGCAGGCGCAGATAGTCATAAACCTCGGTCACCGTTCCCACAGTAGATCGAGGATTCTTGTTGGTAGTCTTCTGCCCTATCGATATAACAGGATTCAGTCCCGATATTTTGTCCACGTCGGGACGCTCGAGCACGCCAAGCATGTTACGGGCATAGGACGAGAAGGTCTCGAGATACCGTCGCTGCCCCTCGGCAAAGATAGTGTCGAAAGCAAGCGACGACTTGCCACTGCCGCTCAAGCCTGTGATAACACTCAGGCTATAGTGCGGCAAGTCTACATCAATATTCTTGAGATTGTGAACTCTGGCTCCTTGAACCGACACACAATCGACTTCATTACCTTTAAATTTCATTTTTAATCAACCACCCAGGTTTTGTTGTAAACTGTCTTCTTGGCCTTGCTGCGAGAGAGGGATTCTTTCTTGGGAACCTTCACCCTATAGACCTTGCCTTCAGCATTTGTGAGCATAGTCTTGCGAATCCAGGGATTGGCATCTCGCAGTTGAGCGTAGGTCACACCGTGACTCTTGGCCCACGAAGGCCAGCTCTCGACCCCGGTGCTCACTTCCACCTCATCACACTCGATGGGCTGATAGAGCTGGTCGCTCGTAATGCGATAGCCATATTTCTTAGGGTCGGCAAAGAATATTTTATATGCCATGATGCGGAACACATAGCGCGAAGTCTCGCTCACGAGCTTCAAGTCGAACGAATTGCCTGCTTGCTGCTCCGAGAGTTCTTTAGATATCTTTCCCATTCCTGCATTATAGCTGGCGCACACAGTTGACCAGTTGCGATATTCCGAATAGGCTTTCTTCAAGAACTTGCATGCCGCAATGGTCTCCTTCTCTGGGTCATACCTCTCATCAACCTCATCGTTTATTTCAAGGCCATACTCTTTGCCTGTGGCTGGCATGAACTGCCAGATGCCAACGGCATTAGCCGCCGACACCGAGTTAAAGTTGAGTGAACTCTCGGCAACCGCAAGATATAGCATATCTTCGGGCACCTTGTTCGCCTTGAGAAGTTTCGACAGCATGGGGAAGTAGCGATTGGCTCGCTTTATTATTATAGATGTCTGCCCGTGATTGTAGACTGTGGTTGTGAGTTCGCGGTCAAGTCTTTCGGCCATGTCAATGCGGTCCAGGTCTATTTTTTCGCCACAAAACTCAAGGCTGGCTGGCACTTCGGGCGAAATCACGTGAGTGTATTTTCCGTTTCTTGCCTTGGGGTCGGTGCTGTCACCTTCTTCACTTCTCGTGCAGCATCTTGACGACATCAATATGATAGCAATCAACTGAACGACAATCAAGAAAGTCATCAATGCCATCACAACTGTCCCTGTCTTCTTACCACCAAACAATGGATTTTTGTCTCCGGGCTCTACTGCTATGGCATGACCGCAATGCCGACAAGTTTTATCACCGTCAGCCACATTCTTTCCACAAGCTGGGCATTTTTTTTGCTCCATAACTAACAATTAGTTCATGATAGCATTCTAAAAATGGAAATCAATCTACCACCCAGTTCTTGTTGTAAACTGTCTTTTTTGTCTTGCTGCGATAGAGCGACTCGTTCTTAGGAACTTTCACCTTATAAACTTTGCCCGATGCGTTCGACAATTTTGAATTGCGAATCCACGGGTTGGCATCACGCAGTTGGGCATAGGTCAAGCCGTGGCTCTTAGCCCACGACACCCAGCTGGGCACCGATGTCTTCACCTCTACAATATCACAGTCGATAGGCTGATAGAGCTGCTCACTCGTGATGCGATAGCCATATTTCTTAGGATTCTCAAAAAATATCTTATAGGCAATGATGCGGAACACATAGCGCGAGGTCTCACTCACCAGGCGCAAGTCAAACGAGTTGTTTGCCTGCTGAGCTTGCAGCTCCTGCGAGATTTTTCCAGTGCCAGCATTGTAGCTGGCACACACGGTGGCCCAGTTGCCATACTTGGAATGGGCGTTCCTCAAATATTTGCAGGCGGCAACGGTTTCTTTCTCAATATCGTAACGCTCATCCACATCATCGTTTATTTCCAAGCCATACTGCCGTCCTGTGGCTGGCATAAACTGCCATATTCCGGCAGCTTTAGCTGGCGACAGAGCTGTGGGGTCGAGAGCACTCTCGGCCACTGCCAGATAGATAAGGTCCTCGGGCATGTTGTTCTGTTTCAATATCTCGATTAGACGTGGAAAATATCGGTTGGCTCTCTTGATGATGAGCGAAGTCATGGTCTGGGCATAGACGGTGGCTGTGAGCTCACGATCCAACCGCTCGGCCATGTCTATGCGGTCGAAGCTCACCTTGTCGCCGCAAAAGCTGATTGACATTGGAATCTCTGGGGCTGCCACATTCCCAAAGGTCATGTATCGGTCATCATCGGCCCAAATTGAAATAGAATTGAAGCACAATACCACTATCACTAAAGCAAGTTTCAAGAATTTCATTTTCAAAAAAAGATTGTTGTTATAGATTTTTAATTGTGTACATAGAATTCATTTTTTCTCATCAGCGCGGTTCCTCGGGAACAGTGCCACCTCCATAATCACGCCTCTCGTAGCGCAAGATGTTGATGTCGCCACTGAGCTTGTATTTCTTGCCATCACTGCCCGTTGCCTGAATGACATAGAAATAAACACCGGCACTCACCTGTTTTCCGTTGTAGGTGCCATCCCATCCATCCGATGGGTCGGTAAACTCTTTTATCAGATTGCCCCAGCGGTTGTAAATCCAGCAATGGAAATCAATAATCGATTTATACGACACCTTCCACACATCGTTCACTTCTGGAGTAGTTCCTGGTGAGAAGATGTTTGGGCACACAAGCACGCTCTCTCCTATCGACACGGTAATGGGGTCGCCATAATACTCGCACGAGCCATCGCTATTGGCTCCATAGAATCGCCAATAGGTGGTTCCTGCATCTTCAAAAGTATACTCCACCTCATCCTGTGAGAAGTTCATCAAGATATTGGTAAACTCCTGATTGTCGCTCACTTGCCACTCTTTGAAGGTAACAGCATCGGTACAATAGGCAGTAAAGGTTATCTTGGCCGGAGCCGAACCTCCAAGCACTCCCCCACCGGTCGTCTGTTCATTATCATTGTTGCGCTCTTCTTGCTCTGCCCTGACCATGACATTGATGGCACGGGGCGAATAGTTGAGAGTAGATACGCTTTTCTCCTCTTTCCAGAACCTCAGGAACTTGTCGCCGCTCACTGTGAACGTGGTGCCGCAATAAGGCGCCGGCACGGCTATTACGCTCTTGAACTGCGATTCGCTCTCTATCACCTGCGTCTCTGCCCAATGGTAATCGTCAGCTATCCATTCTCGAGTGTTGTAGGTCACTTTAATGTCTCGGTCAAGAGTTTTTTCCACACCATTGATGTCGCAATACTTGATAGGGTTCCCCGAGCCTTCGACATTGATTAGTGCTGTTCCACAATCGCTCTCGGGATCGACCGTGGCGCTCACCAGTTGCAATGGCGATGTGCTGTAGTCGGCTACCCACACATAGGTGGGATTCACGCCTTCCATTATCACATAGCCTTGATTAGCCTCAACTTGTGGCATAGTCGTGGTGGTTCCGTTCTTGACGATTCCTCCAAGCTCTATCATGTCGATAGCTCCTTGCGCTCCAAATTTATACCAAGTGACATCATCGGTTGACGATGCCTCGTAGGTCATCGACACTCCCTGGGCCGAATGTAGCACATAGATTGCCATCGACCCCGTGTGCGACGATTGACCTTCTTGATACACGGGCCTGTCGTTACCCACAAAGCTGACCTGCGCCGTGGCAGTGAACATTGCAGCCACGACTCCCGCAGCAAGCATGCAGTATTTAGCGTATCTCATAGATATAAAATTTTCACATTATATATTATATATAACGCATGAGAGGGCGGTAAAATTGTTTCACCCTCACTAATCAGCACTTAGAACACCGACTCTTGTCAGCAGCATTCTTCACTTGTCATTTCCTTTCAAGATATTGACACAATCAACCAGGTCGCCCACGGTGAGCATCACGCCATAAGTTTCCTTTGATATTGTGATTTCGAACCTTTCCTCAAGCATCTGCTTGATGAGCTGGCGCTGTGCGGCGCTGGCGTTCAGGTCGGCGGCAATGCGCGACGAGGTGCTAACCTGCGACGGATTTATTCCAAGAGCCGACGCAACTATATTAATCACCTGTGTCTCAACATCTTGTTGTTGAGCATCGTCGCCTGGCTGAATTTCCATGCGTGGCCTGGGACGAGGACCATACATCAGCCTTATCTGACCCCGCCTGGGGCCATACATGGGCATAGCCCTCTGGTCGGTGTCGCGCCTTGTAGCCGAGCTGTCAAATTCCACTTCTTGACCATCGACCACCACCTTGTCGGCAGCAGTCATCTCAACATTGTCGCCATTAGCGCTGGTCATTGTAGTGCCAGCCTCGGTCCCAGTGCAGGCACTCATCGCTCCTGTGGTCACTCCCGCGGCAAGCACAGCTCCCATAGCGAGCTTGCGTCGGTTATTGTTGTCTTTCTTCATAATTTATATCGATACTTATTAGAGTTTTACATTCTTAAGCCTATGGTAATGGCAAGTCATCAGTTCTCCATTGTTGTCGCGAAGATGAAAACCATTGCCCTGGCAATAGCGAAACATGTCACAGCTGGCACACGCACCTCGCCTCATCCACTCGCGGTTGCGATAGGGCTCAAAGCGCTGGTTCCAAACTTGCCAGAAGCTGTCGTGGTAGATATTGCCCTGATTATAGTCGCTGCGTATGCTCAGGCAACCCGAGATTGCACCGTCACTACGCACACTTGCCACCGTCAGTCCCGCCTCGCACGAGTAGAAATAATCGCGCACCAGACCCTCATAGGCCCCCAGGAATCCCTCGCACGCATAGTTCAAGTCTATTTTTTTCTCTTGCCGGGTCTTGACTATGAAATTGAGCAAATCTCGAAATTGTGAGTCGCCGATTTGGAGTTCTTCAAGGCCAGCAGCACGGCCCATAGGCACGATGGTGAATATGCGCCAGTATTTCACGCCTGCATCAATGAGCTGTTGTTTCACTTGGTCAAGATGATTGATATTGTGCGAGTTCACACAGGTTATCACGTCCCACTCCAAGTCCTTGCAGTGGCCCATCATTTCTATGGCTCGCATGACGTTAGCGTAGCTATGAGGATTGCGACGCAGCCAGGTGTGGTCGGTGCTGATGCCATCCACATCCACCGATATCGAGTCGATGCCAGCATCCGTCAAGGAGCGCATCATCTTCTCGTCGAGCAAGTAGCCATTTGTCACCAGCCCCCACTGGAAGCCACGGCGCTTGATCTCGCGGCCGCAATCCACAATGTCATGCCTCACTAAGGGCTCGCCACCCACTGTCGACACCATCACCTGCGACACGTCCTTGTGCTGAGCTATCTCGTCGAGCACTGGCAGAAAGTCCTCAAGGGGCATCTCGCTGGCGGCAACATCCTTGGCGCAATCGCTGCCACAGTGACGGCACGACAGGTTGCATTGCAAGGTGCATTCCCAGAACAACTGCTGCAGTGGGTGCTCCCGGCTTAGCCTGTCAAGGTCAAGTCGGTTCAGTTCAAGTCCTATTTGCTGCCGCTCATTCATTGTGCGCCTTATTTGATGACAACTATTTTAAACTAACAAAGATATAAAGATTTATTTAATTACTCATTATATAAATACTTAAAAAAATGTAACCTTCGCTGTTTTTGCTGTCTGTTCGAGCAGAACAGCAAGCGGCGACTTTCTCAATGAGAAGCCACCGCTTGAATGTTTTTCTGAATGAGTTTAAGCTACAGTACGCAGCGCGATGAAGCGCCCTGACAACCATGCTTAGTCACTCACTTTAAGTTGCTTGAAGGCACTGTCAAAATCAATTTCCTTGCCATTGTTGAGTTTCACCTCATAGCCACCATCATCGTTCTTGTCGAGCTTGACTATGGTAGCTCCAGCAAAAGCAGCCTCTACTGCAGTCTTAATCTTTTCGGGCACGAGGCTGGCGGGCACACCTCCGGCAAACTCCACTTCCTTGAAGCCGCCTTGCTTGTCAAACTCCACCTTCTCGCCTGTGTTGTAATAGACTGTAAAGTCGTCGTTATCGCTCGACACCCTGGCCACCTCTTTGCCGGCAAAGGTCTTTTCGAGCACTGCCTTTGCGGCTTCGGGCAGCTGATCAAGGTTCGCCTTTTTAGCATCGTCGCCTGCTACTGCCAGAGCGGCGCTGTCAGGACGAGTCAGGGTTTGCTCTTGCTGGGTCAAGGCACTGGACGATTGCTGGCCATTCTGCCCCTGGTTGCAAGCAACGAAAATTGCAGCGCAGCACATTGCTGCACATGCCATTAATACCAAATTTTTCATTTTCATCTTTTTATAACAATGATTTATTAAAAAAATTGGATTCTACCGATCAATGCTAATCACATTAAACGAATTATCCATCTCAATCTCAACGCCATTGTTGAGCTTCACGTCATAACCGCGGCGGTCGCGCTCAATTTTCACGATCACAGCTGCGGGATAAGACGCTTTCACCTTTCCCTTGATTGCATCAGGAATGAGCATCGAGGGCACATTCGATGTCTTGCACACAATCTCTTTCCAGTCGCCATTTTTGCGGAACTCTATCTTCTCGCCGCTCTCGAAGTACACTTCATAGTCGTCCATGTCCATAGTCACAACCATGGGCACCTTGTCGCCAAAGTGCGCCTTGATGAGTTCTTGAGCTGGATCCGGCAACTCCTGGAATGTGATAACGCGGTCATTGTCGGCCTGCGCGGCAAGACCCACTGTCAGCATGATTGCTAACGCCAAGAGATACTTAATCTTTTTCATATTAACACTGGTATTTTAAAAAAATTGTTGCCAAAAATAGAAAAAAGGCAACAACTAATAGCGAAACATAAGTTAATTAATCTAAATCAGCACTTTTTTTCTCAACTAAAAAATAATACCAGCTTCATCAACTCACCATTTCTCAACGGCTTATCTCACCTGGAATCATATCATGGGTTCGGGGAAAAGATCGAGGAAGCAGGTGGGGAATGGCGTCTCAAACTCCAGCTCCTCGCCTGTGATGGGGTGGACAAACGCAAGTCGGAAGGCATGCAGCCCAAGCCGGCCAAGCGAGTCCTCGATGCTGCCATACTTGTAGTCGCCCACTATGGGATGACCAAGCACCTCCATGTGAACTCTGATCTGGTTTTTGCGGCCGGTGTTCAGGTGAAGCTCTATGAGCGAGAAGTCATCGTTACTATCGAGTAGCCACCAGTCGGTACTCGCCCATTTGCCGCCATTGTTGAACGGACTGCTCACAACCTTGCGCGAGGGTGTGTCGCGCAGCCAACTCTCGATGTGGCCATGGTCGCTCTCCATAGCGCCCTCAACCACCGCAACATAACGCCGGTCGCGCACGTGGGCATGCCAGTTGTGAACAAGCAACTGCTGCACCTCAACGCTCTTGGCGTAGACCATCACCCCCGACGTGCGAGTGTCAAGGCGGTGCACCACATGAGCCGTGCAGTGCTGTTTGGTGTAGGCAAAATACTGGTCGAGCAGGATTTTCATGTTCAGGCTGCCACGCCCCACTCCCATCGACAGCACTCCGTCGGCCTTGTCCACCACTATCAGATGCTCGTCCTCATAGAGCACTGCAAAGAAGCGGTCGAAGTTCTTCATGGGCATGAAGCGAGGATTCTTGGTCACCTCTATCACCATGCCGGGCTTGACGGCAAAGTTGTACTGTTTCTCAACGTTGCCATCCACCTTCACCATCTCATGGCTAAGCAGACCTTTAACCTTGTTGCGGCTGATGCCGTCGAGTTTTTTCAGGATAAAGTCGAACAGCCCCATCTCCTCATCGGCGAGGAAAGTGGTCACTTTCATCTGGCTACGTGGCACGCGAGGCCCGTTGAACATAAAACGTTTATTTCTCATAACCTCATTGATAATAGATTCAAAACTACGATGTGGCAAGTGCTAAGACAAAAGCCCACAGCACAATTACCAAGTCCGAAATCCGACTTCTGTCGAACTTTTTCAATCAAACATGTGACGCAGACGGCTGAAGATGCGCTCCTTGGTCGACACCGAAGGCTTGAACGACTGCGAGTTGCGCATGTCCTCAAGCATCTTCTTCTCGGTGCCGCTAAGCTTCTCGGGCACATACACCATCACGTTCACCAGCAGATCGCCCTTGCCGTAGCCGTTTATCGATGGCAAGCCCTTACCCCTGAGCCTGAGCACCTTGCCTGGCTGTGTGCCAGGCTCGATGGTAACTCTTGCACGACCCTCAACGGTGGGAATCTCTACCTTGCCGCCCAATGCCGCTGTGGGAAAGTCGATCATCAGGTTGTAGATAAGATCCTGATCGTCGCGCATGAGTTGAGCATCTTGCTGCTCCTCAATAACAATCTGCAGGTCACCGGGCACACCACCGCCAGGAGCGTCGTTGCCCTTGCCGCGCATGTTGAGCATCATGCCCTCCTTAACGCCAGCCGGAATGTTGATGTTCACCACCTCGTCGTGGCGCACGAGACCCTGACCGTTGCAGTTGGGGCAACGCTCCTTGATGTGCTTGCCCGAGCCACCACAGGCACTGCACGAGCTTTGGGTCTGCATCTGGCCCAAGATGGTGCGCCTGATGCGCACTTCCACGCCCGAGCCGTGGCACGTTGAGCAGGTCTCGAGAGCGGTGCCGTTCTTGGCTCCGGTGCCATTGCATGCTTGGCACGACACCTGACGCGGTATCTTGATCTTGCGCTCAGTGCCATTGGCAACATCTTGAAGACTAACCTTGACGCGAACGCGCAGATTGGTGCCATGACTCACGGCACTGCCGCCGCCTCCGCCGCCAAAACCGCCGAAGCCGCCAAAACCGCCAAAACCGCCAAAGAGGTCGCCAAACTGACGGAAGATGTCTTCCATCGACATGCCGCCGCCCTGGAAGCCGCCACCGCCCATCTGGTCATAGCCCTCGGGCCCCAGCTGGTCGTAGCGTGCCCGCTTGTCGGGGTTGCTCAGCACATCATAAGCCTCGGCGGCCTCCTTGAATTTCTCCTCGGCCTCCTTTTTCTCAGCGTCACTCTTGCCTTGCTGACGGTCGGGGTGATACTTGATGGCGAGCTTGCGATAAGCCTTCTTGAGCGCGTCGGCATCGGCGTTGCGGTCAACGCCCAGCACCTCATAAAAATCTCTCTTTGCCATGATTTTTTATTTTTAAAAATGCGCAATGCCTATTGCACAATGCACATTACTCTTTTTCTTTTAACGTAACTTGAAATTCTCTCCAGTCAATTAGCTTGGGAGCACTATTGCCCCACCACCACCTTGGCGTGACGCAGCACCTTGTCGTTGAGCTTGTAGCCCTTGAGCACTGTGTCTATCACCTTGCCCTTCTGGTCATCGGTGGGAGCCGGGAAGGTGGTCACGGCCTCATGCAAGTCGGTGTCGAAAAGCTCGCCGGTCGACTCAATGGGCTCCACATGGTTGCTCTTGAGGAACGACAGCAGCTTGTTGTGAATCAGGTCTACACCCTCCTTCAGGCTGTCGAGGTCGCCGCCTTGGCCTATGGCATCGATGGCTCGCTCAATGTCGTCGACCACTGGCAGTATGCCCTCAAGCACCTTCTGCCCGCCATTCTTCACCAAGTCCTGCTTCTCTTGCAGGGTGCGGCGGCGGTAATTCTCAAAGTCGGCCATCAAGAACAGATACTCTTTCTTCTCCTTCTCGAGCTGCTCCTGGAGCAACTTCACTTGCTCTTCGGGGTCTACTTCAACCTCCACCTCCAGTTCCTGGGCTTGAGCATCTTGTGCCGCAGCCTCATCTTGAACATCGGCTTGCTGAGTTGTTGCCTCGGCTTGCTGCTGGTCTACCTCAGGCTCTTGAGCCTGCTCTTTATTCTGCTTTTTATTCTTTTTTCCCATATCTTTTTTTAAGTTTCTTCATTAGTGTTTGTTCCAACCTTTCTCACCTGCAAAAACCTTGCCACACACATTATTTTATAATGGAATGACAAAAGTTGTGTTTCCGGCTAACTCTCGGCCCACATTTTCTGCCATATTGACATCATCAAAGATGCCAAATATAGACGAACCAGAACCCGACATCGACGCGTACAGAGCACCACCTTTTTCAATAGTACCCTTAATAGCCGATAGTTCAGGATAATGGGCAAACACGCTCGGCTCAAAGTCGTTCTTCACCACTCCGCGCCACTGCGCCACCGGTGCCGCCACATCGCGCTCAAGGGCCGACGTGCTCGCCGCCGGCACCACGCGTGAGTAGGCAACTCTGGTGGGGACACTCACGTCGGGCTTAACAAGAAGCAAGTGCAATCCACTCAAGTCAACATCTATGGGCGACAGCACGTCGCCAATGCCCGTGGCCAGCATCGCGCGGTTGTAGACGAAGAACGGGCAGTCGGCACCCAACGTCGAGGCCAGGCGAGCAAGCTCCTCACACGCTATGCCCAGCTCAAACATCTCGTTGAGCATGAGCAACGTGCCCGACGCGTCGCTCGAGCCACCGCCCAGGCCGGCACCATCGGGTATGTGCTTATACAGGTAGATGTCTACTTCTGGCACATGGTAGCGCTCCTGCATCAGCCTCAGCGCCCTCATCACCAGATTTTTCTCCACAGGACAGTCCACAGGGTTGCCGCTAGTGGTGAGCGTCGACACCTGGCCGCAAGCCGGCACAATCTCGAGCACATCGGTCAGCGCTATGGGATAGAACACCGTCTCAAGGTTGTGATACCCGTCGCTGCGGCGTTCCACAATGTTGAGCCCAAGATTAATTTTTGCGTTAGGAAATGTTATCATAGCCATGAAAATGAATGCAAAGATAGTGAATACTTTTCACTTCAAGGCCATTGCGCACCAAGTTTTTTCGCCAGCCGACCCTGCCCAAGAAAAAAACCAAAGACATGATGTACAAGAGCAACAAGAGCGCAAGCGCAGGTCGCAAAAAAATCCTGTTCCTCCTGTGGGTTCCCCCTCTGCCCGAGAGGGGGATAAAGGGGGAGAGGGAGCGTCTAAAATAGACATGATGTACAAGAGCGACAGGAGCGCAAGCACAGGTCGCAAAAAAATCCTGTTTCTCCTGTCTCCTGTTACTCCTGTCTCTCCTGTCTAAAAAGCGCCTTTAGTGCGTAGTGCTTTAATTTCGCCCTCAAGGCGCACACCCTTACTTTATCGGACAATAATAGAAAAGAATCTGGGGGAGCAGCTCTGCGCCGTCCCCCAGACTCATACGTATGAAATATTATCTAAAACTATTTATTTCAGAACTTTCACAGTGCTCGTCGAGCCATCGCTGTAGCGAGTAACCACGATGTTCACACCCTTGAATGGAGTGTCGCTCTCAGCACCGGCTGCATTGTAGTATTTCTCGCTTACTACTTGACGATAAGACTCAACACCATTGATGCTAGTTGGGATGTCGCTTGTGAGCGCGTCGCTAATGGTATATTCAGCGATGTAGTAATCACCATTAGGATCAGCAGCCTTAGAGCCACTTACCGACTTGGTGAAGTAAACACGAACAACAAAGTCCATAGGAATTGTCTCGCCGGGGTTAAGCTTAACAGCACCGAAGGTGCCTTCAAATACATTGTTAGAACCTGTGCTACCAAGTTCCTCGCCCTCAGCACATGTTGCATGCTCAACGAACTTGTACTCACCGTTGACGTCGAGATTCAAACGTCCCTCATAGCCCTTGTCTTTTTGCTCGCCAAGATACTGGCTGTCAATCTTACGCCAAGCGCGAACCTTAGCTACCTCATAACCAGCAGGCAAGTCAAGTTTAGTAATATCAAGGAATACGTTATAGTAAGTGTAAGTCTTGCCATTAGCTGTCCAAGTATATTCACTTTGAGCAGGTTTTAAGACTTTAACATTAACCACACCACCAGCAGTCATCTGTTGTGGGGCACCGTAGGTATTATAGTCAACACGGTCGGTACCACTTGGGAGGTTTACTGCCTGAACTGGAGCGTAGAGCTCAACTACAGGTGCGTAGGTGTAAGTATCACCATTCTCGGCACCTTTAACCACATAGTTATCCTCAAACGAGGCAGTAACATCGGCAAGGTTAGCTCCAAAGTCCTCGGTCCTGCCAGTAAAATCGGTGTTCATAGCCACAGAGTAGTACTCACCCTGGTTGCCGGCTTGACCTTGAGGGGATGAATCAGCACCATCATCTTCATAGATTGAGCGGTCACTGGCTGCTGTCTCATCATCGGCCCAACGATAGATGTAGTAAGCCAGGATCTCACTCTTGCTGCTGTAGCGAGTGTTAACGTCAAACTTAGTGGCAGCGGGGAACTGGTGCAGAACATCATCCTCCACATCTTGTGCGGTGATGGGGTTCATGGTCATCGCTGTCTTGTAAACAGGAACACTCACGGTGTTACTGCGGGCCTGATTGCTGGTCTCGGTACCAGCATCATTAAGATCAAAGGCGACTGCGGTCTCCAATGTCACATAGTAAACATACTGTCCTGGATGAGTATTCTCCGATACATCAACACCGAAGTTGTCGTAGAGCTTCAAGCCGTTGAATATAACCTCGTCGTCGGAGGTAGCCTGAGTGTTTTTAGTATCTACCGAGATAGTAGAGGTTGCCACATTAGCGTGATAGCCATGACCATAAGGCTTAGAGCTGAAGTTGCTTTGGTCGTTCCAGTTCTTGTAAGTGAGAGTGCCGCCAGAGGTTGCGTTCCAGTTGCTGACCTCGGCAACCACAAATGGAGCATCGGGAGCAACAACATTACCAGTCTGCTCGTCGACAGTTGCGCGCCAGAACTTGAACTGGCTACCGTTCTGGATGTAGGCGGGCTTCACGTTAGTGCCAACATTGTTGTTGGCAATAAGTGAGTTAGAGTAGTAGTTCTTCTGCTCAGCTGCATCGTAACGGCTGAAATAGTAGTCGCTGTTAAGCTCAATGCGAATCTGCTCGGCACGGTCGAGACCTGGAATGATGAAGCTCTCCTCGTTCGACATCTGCAGGCTCAAGAATTGACCCACATCCTGTCCTTGCACAACGTAGGTCACCTGCTGACCAGTATGCTGCATGGGCACATCGTCATAATACTCAAAGGTGTTAGGATTAAACTCACCCACTGCCTGATAGGTCTTGGTACCATCAGCATTAGTTATCACACGATAGAGAGTGTACTGTCCTTGCTCACTTGGCAAGTATTTAAGTAGATTAGATGTCCAAGTCAAGTGCAGTTTGTAAGTATCTTGACCAGAAATCCGCTCACCAGTGATAGGATACTGCTTGATAACGAACATTCCCATCGTTGGCTTATGAGCCTGATGATAGTTCAGATACTGCTGACTGTGCGCCCCTGGGTCACGATTATTATCCTTAAGCATACGATAGTCAGGAACAAAGAACATCAAGTCGCGCACGTCCTGACAGTCATAGTCATCACTGTTATCACCGTACATCATGAACTGGTGGTTCATCCTGGTGATACCCAAGCAGTCGTGAATTACATAGAACGAGTCCATATTGGTAGTCATGCTCTGATACAAGTCAATTACACCGTGCGAGTCACTTGGCATTGAAGGGCTGAACTGCTCAAACATGTGGTAAAACAACTCTCCAGTATTGTAGTCACATAAGGAATAGCCTTGCCCATTTAAAGTGAAATTCTCTGAATTATACCAGTCATCGTAGTTCTCATAGTTGAGTTTAAAGTAATACATATAACCAGGTTGTGGTGCGAAATCCCAATTGGCATCGTTCTCTGTTCCTGTGAAATAATCAGTATTCTCTTCTATATAGTGGTTAGAATTGTGGTCAAGGTGCAACTGTCCCTTGGCAAGCAAGAAGAACTTGTTCATCTTGTCGCAGTCAATCTTGAACAGTGTGCCAGCCTCAGCCCCCTCACCAGTTCGCTTGGCTTGAGAAACTACGCGAACCGATTTGACAGTGTTGGCAAAAAAAGCTTTCAGCCTATCATACTCGGAATCGTAAGTAGCGTTTCTTATGGCATTATTCGATCCATCTACATAGTTATCCTTCATTTCCACCAGCAGCAGTGTCAATCCTTCTTCCTCAGGCCTATACTCATCAAGGTCAAGAGCTGCATAAGTGGCATAATAATCTATATAATTTGTTTCATCAGTTGCCAGATAAGATGATAACAAAACATCACTGATATTGCCGGTGATACCCCAGCCATATCTATCATACCACTCATAGCTATCGGGATCGTCTATATAAGAGCCTGTCTTTTTAACTCCACCAACTCCCTGATAATAAACTGCTTGATTAATCTCGTCGTCATCGGATCCGTCGGCTGCAAAGCCACGCTTAAGATTACCAGGAATTTCTTGGTCGGTATATATCTTCTGCAGCATTGCAATCATCTGTTCGGGCTTGGTAGCTGGCTTATTCAGATAGCTGGTGTGAGTACCATCTGCATCGGTCCAGGTGTATTCCTTGCCCGCAAAGAATGCCTCGTCCTTAACAGTGATGTCGCGCGTCTCAAGCACAGGCTCGTAAGAGAATGAAACCTTAGGCAGGAAGTTTTGCACATCGGAATAGGAGGAGCCACCAGCGCTGGGGGTATATGAGTACCACGAGGCATTCGACTGTTGAACTCCAAGGAAATTAACGGCTTTATAAGTTCCTTTGGAGGTTTTCACATCAATGAGCAGGTTGCCGCCAGTATATATAAAGTCTTGGTCAAAATTGACTGTCCATTCTGTTAATGTTCCACCAGGAGCTGCTGCCGAATACACCTGCTTCAAATCGCTACACGTTGCCGCCGTTGCGCTGCTGAAAGTAGACTGAGTAGTGTTTCCTAGCGAAAAGGTGACCTTACCGCCCGAGAAGTATGCGGCAGATTCGCTGTAGAAAGTCATTGAGGTAATCCTTACCTTCTTTCCTGCCAGCGCACCGAACATCGAAGCAGGATAAATCATCTGATTGCGCTGCGATGAAGCATCAAACCAATAGCCATAAACGGGTAGATATACATTAGTTGTCGTTCCATCAGCAATAATGGGTTCAGGCTGCTGATAGTGAATTGTCATTTTAGGTCTGAAGGCTTGAAGGCCACCTGATCCTCTATTGCAATAAGAAGCATACCAAGGATCTCCACTTGTGGATTCCAAATCAGATCGGCCAATCCAAAGGGTAGGGTCATTAGAGTCGTCGCATGTGCCATGTTGGGTATTCTCCACCTGAACCAAGAGGTTTTTGCCTGTGTATTCAAGAGGTGTGTCAAATGTCACAGACAGCGTAGTGGAGCCCTTGGTGGGCACCACAGTACCTGTTACGGTAGTGCCAGGAAAGGTCAGAAGCCCTTCCGACGTAAATTTATTCGTGGTGGTCTCGCCTATCGTAAAGGTGAGCTGGCCTCCATTGAATTTTATACCATTATCATCGGTGTAGAAAGTCAGCTTGGTGATTTTAACACCAGAGCTTAGTCCCTGCAAATTTGAGGCTGTGTAAATTACCTGGCTGGTAGAACCATAATCATGATACCAACCGTACACTGGTATATACTTATTCGTACCTGTAGCGCTGGGGTACATGGTAATGGACTCAGTTGGCATTGCCTTAATCTGAACATCCCCATTACTGTTGCCTTTTGCATCGCCTTTGAGTTGGGTTTTAGGAACAACAATATTGTTTTTAAGCACCCCATCATCTCTCACCTCCTTAATTCTCACATCTTCAGGAGTAGGAAGTTGCTCTGGTTTCACTTCCTGTGCCGCTGCGGGCTGGCACAGGGGCCAGGCGACAGCGGCGATCAGTAATAATCTCAGAATACGTGTCATAATAAAGTAATTTTAGATAATTTTTAATACTGTATTTATTTGTCTCGTTACGTTTTAAACAATTATGGTGTATGTTACGACAATCTTGATACATAATCATACACTCCTACTGCATGCCGCATGCGCAGCACACTGGAGGTGTGAAATAAGACCCTGGTCAGATGATTGTTTTTCAGATATTCAAACCTCTGTAGTTCAATGTCATAGGAGTTACATCGAGCAAATCGATCAAATAATCCTTTTATTCATCGTCCATAAAGAACACTTTGGGCTAAATCACGTTACAAAATTATAATAAATAATTAAAACAATATCCAATTTAACTCATATAAATGCAGCCACACCACCAAAATTAATATTTTTTAACTAAAATATGTAATTTTATGAGTTTTTTATCCAAAAAAGTGGGATCTGAGGCTCTAAAATTTTTAGTTTAACGTGAGTTCGACGAATTTCTTCCCTGAAAAATGCGATTTAGCGAGACAAAGTTTGAACTTGTTCAAAACCTTGCGAGCGTGAGCATTTTATCCAAAAATGCGATTTAGCGAGACAAAGTTTTAGCTCGCTAAAAAACCTTGCGAGCGTGAGCATTTTATCTAAAGCCATTGCGTTAGCAGCTCCCCCTCTAAGTTAGAGGGGGCAGGGGGGGAGTGTGCCAGCCTTTGATGATAATCACACTCCTGAGGGTCGCACTCCCTCTCCTCCGCCCTAAAGGGCACCTCCTCTCAGGCAGAGGAGGAGTACTGCTCCTCTATCTTAGAGGAGCAGCCTGATACACAGATGTTTATTTTCGTCGAACTCACGTTATTTTAGACATGAGGTACAAGAGTTACAGGAGACCAACGCTCTTGTTTCTCTTGTACATCATGTCTATGATTTTTTGCCACTCCTTAGCCAGGAGTGGAAATTAAAGAGCCTGAGGCTCTAATTCCCTACTATTCTACCCACAGCACCAGTCCCTTGAGGTACTCGCCCTCAGGGTGGTAGATGTTGATGGGATGGTCGGCGGGCTGAGTGAGCTGGTGCAGGATGCGCACCTTGCGGCGACTCTGGGCTGCAGCACTGAACACTGCCAGGCGGAACTGCTCTTTGCTCACTGCCTGAGAGCACGAGAAGGTGAACAGCACTCCCCCACTCTGAATTTTGCTCAATGCCTTGGCATTGAGGCGGCGGTAGCCCACGAGAGCGTTTTTCAGAGCACTCTTGTGCTTGGCAAAGGCTGGAGGGTCAAGGATAATGAGATCGTAGGCATCGGGCTCGATATTGTCAAGAAAATCGAAGGCATCCTGGGCAAAGGCCTTGTGACGGTCATCGCCAGGATAGTTGAGCTCCACATTGCGCTCGGTGAGGCTCACCGCCTTGCCCGAACTGTCGACCGAGTGCACCAGCCGCGCCTTGCCACGCATGGCATAGAACGAGAATCCGCCGGTGTAGCAGAACATGTTGAGCACGCGGCGGCCGGCGCTGTAGCGCTCAAGCAGCGCGCGGTTCTCGCGCTGGTCGACAAAGAAGCCCGTCTTCTGGCCTCGCAGCCAGTCGACATGGAACTTGAGTCCATTCTCCACAGCCACATCAGTGTCAAACTCGCCTATCAGATACTGGTTCTCAGGGTCGAGGTGAGCCTTATAGGGCAATGTGGTCTCGCTCTTGTAATAAACATTCTTTATCATCCCGCATGGGAGCTCCACAAGCGCCTGGGCAATGCTCTTGCGGGCAAAGTGCATGCCTGGCGAGTGGGCCTGGACAACGGCAGTGCTGCCGTAGACGTCAATCACGAGCCCCGGCAAGAAGTCGCCCTCGCCATGCACCAGACGAAAGGAGTTGTTGTCGTCGCGCATGAGGCCTAATGCCTGGCGCACTCGCCACGCTTGTTCCAAACGCTCGCGGTAGAAGGCATCGTCGATGGCAGTGTCGCCCCAAGCAAGGACGCGCACCATGATGCTACCCACCTGAAAGTGGCCGTTGCCCATGTGGGTGCCATCGCTGGCGAAAACCGAAACCAGGTCGCCCTCTTCTATGGTGTCGTCGGCACTGGCAATCGCCCCCGAGAACACCCAGGGATGGAAGCGCTTGAGCGACTCTTCCTTGCCGCGTCGCAGGGTTATCTTCTTGTAGGTCATCGTTTTTGAGTTATGAGTTATGAGTTATGAGTTATGAGTTAAGAGTTATGAGTTATGAGTTATGAGTTAAGAGTTATGAGTTAAGAGTTATGAGTTAAGAGTTATGAGTTAAAAGTTATGAGTTAGGAGTTAAGAGTTATGAGTTAGGAGTTAGGAGTTAAGAGTTATGAGTCGTGAGTTGTGGGTTATGAGCTCTCACTTACTACTTACTACTTACTACTTACTACTTACTACTTACTACTTACCACTTACCACTTACCACTTACTACTTACCACTTACTACTTACCACTTACTACTTACTACTTACTACTTACTACTTAAATCTTAAAACATTAGTCCAGGAAGGGCTTTATGAGCCAGCGGTAGATATCGTTGCCGTTAGCCCACAAGAGCAAGGCAATGAGCAGGGTCATGCCGGTAATCTGGGCGCGCTCCATGAACTTGTCGCCTGGCTTGCGGCGGAAGATGATCTCATAGAGCAGGAACATCACATGGCCGCCATCGAGTGCGGGAATGGGAAGGATGTTCATGAATGCGAGAATTATCGACAAGAAGGCGGTTATGTTCCAGAAGCTGTACCAGTTCCACGTGTCGGGGAAGATGCTGCCTATGGCACCAAAGCCGCCCAAGCTCTGAGCGCCCTCCTTGGTGAAGATGTACTTGAACTGCTGCACATAGTTCACCATCTGGGTGCAGCCCATCTCAATGCCGCGGGGTATGGAGCTGAACAATCCATATTTCTTGGTCTCAACCTTATAGACGCTGGTGATGGCCTGGAACTGAACTCCAATCTTTCCAGTACTGCCTATGCTCATGTTCACAACCTGCTGCTTGCCATCGCGCAGGATTGTGGCCTGAACTGTCTTGCCTTTGTTGCGTTGCAGCTCGGCAGTGAGAGCCTTGAAGTCGGTGGTCTCTACACTGTCCACCTTCAGGAAGCTGTCATTCTTCTTTATTCCTGCCTTGGCTGCCGCATCGCCAGGTATTGCCGACTCCACCACCACAGGCATGCGATAGTCGATGAAATCCTTAGCCGAGGTCAAGATGAAATTCTTGGGTATGGCAACCGACACGGTGTCGGTGCCATGGCGCAGCACCTTCACCTCGCTGGCGGTGAGCATCTGCTGCCACTCATCATTGTTGAGATACACGAGCTGCTTGCCATCGGCACTCAGCGGAATGTCGCCCTCCTGAAATCCTATCTTGTGGGCGGCCTCGTTAAAGGTCATTCCCAGCGTGGCATTTTTGTAGGGGATGTACTGCTCGCCCCAGTAATAGACCATGCCGGCATAGATGAGAATGGCAAGGATGAAATTATTGAGCACGCCACCTATCATGATGAGCAAGCGCTTCCATGCTGGCTTGGAACGGAACTCCCAGGGTTGCTCGGGCTGCTTCATCTGCTCGGTGTCCATCGACTCGTCGATCATACCGGCAATCTTGCAGTAACCGCCCAACGGCAGCCAGCCCACACCATATTGGGTCTCGCTCTTCTTGGGCTTGAACTTGAAGATGCTTCCGTCCCACTTGCTGATTCCTATATCAAAGAAAAGATAAAATTTCTCCACTTTCACGCAAAAGAGTCTTGCCCACATAAAGTGGCCAAGCTCATGAATGAACACCAGCAACCCCAGCGATGCGATGAGCTGAAGCGCCTTCATCCAGAAAGAGGCCGATAACAAATAATCGTTAAGAATTGAAAGACCTAAAATCATTAAATAATAATGTGATTGAATGAAAAATACTAATTTATCAACCCCTGAGCATAACGGCGCGACTCGGCATTGCTCTGCACATAGTCGGCATAGCTGGGCTTGGCAATGAATGGTGCCCAAGCCAGGGTCTTCTCGATTGTGCTATAGATGTCGTTAAAGCCTATCTTGCCCGAGAGGAAGGCTGCAACAGCAATCTCGTTGGCAGCGTTCATCACACAGGGCACATTGCCACCACGGCGTGCGGCAGCATAGGCCGTGGCAAGCAGCGGAAACTTGTCGAAGTCGGGTTTCTCAAAGGTGAGCTGAGCATAGTCGGCAATGGTCATGCGGCGCTCATCAGTGGCCAAACGGCCCGGCAAACCAAGTGCGTAACGAATGGGCAGGTGCATGTCGGGCAAGCCAAGCTGTGCCTTGACCGAGCCGTCGACAAACTCCACCATCGAGTGGACAATCGACTGTGGATGCACTACTATCTCGATGCGCTCGGGCTCGATGTCGTAGAGCCACTTGGCCTCTATCATCTCAAAGCCCTTGTTCATCATGGTTGCGCTGTCGATGGTAATTTTAGCCCCCATCGCCCAGTTGGGATGACGCAGGGCATCGTCCTTTGTAACTGTTGCGAGTTGTTCTTTGCTAAGAGTGCGGAATGGTCCACCCGAAGCCGTAAGAATAAGCTTCGAAACATGCTCATGCTTCTCGCCCACCAGGCATTGGTAGAAGGCGCCATGCTCGCTATCGACCGGATAAATTACCGAAGACGAACTCTCGAGCAAGCTCTTGATGAGTTCCCCGGCAACAACAAGGGTCTCTTTGTTGGCAAGCGCAATCGTCTTGCCAGCCTTGATGGCGGCAATGGTCGACTCCAGACCGCTATAACCCACCATGGCTGTCACCACGGTGTCGACATCGGGCTCTGCCACGAGCTGCGCCACCACGGTGCTGCCCGTGTGCACTTCGATGCCTGTTCCTGCAAGAGCTTGAGCCACCTGGCTATGACACTCCTGGCTGGCTATCACCACATGACGTGGCCTGAAGCGCAGTGCTTGATCCACGAGCAGCTGTGCGCTGCGATTGGCCACAAGCAGTTCCACCTCAAACAGATGAGGGTACTCGGCAACGATGTCAAGCGTCTGACGCCCAATGGAGCCAGTGCTTCCCAGTACAGCTATTTTTCTCCTTTGTTTCACGAGAATTGCTTTAAAAACTTACAAAGTTACACAATTTCATTATCTCAACGAAAGGAATAGTGATTTTTAACGATTTCAAACAATTTTTGCATAGAAAAAGCCACGAAAAAAGTCCGACAAAGTCAGACATTCATTGTCGGACTAAGTCGGACTTATACTCATTGAGTTTGAGCACTGTGCATTCTCTACATTGCCAGGCGGAAGCCTATGTCGTCGTCGGCAAAGTCGGGCTCCATCTTGAAGCGCTGCGACACACGGCAGTTGTTGCCCTCGCCAAACCAGCTACCACCGCGGAACACGCGACGGGTCTCTGAGGCTGGACCGGTGGGATCAACTTGAGGCTCCGAAGGATAAGTGCCGTTCCAGTCGTTCACCCACTCCCACACGTTGCCACTCATGTCATACAGACCCAGCTCGTTGGGAGCCTTAAGAGCCACACCATGCGACGACTCGCCCGAGTTCAGGTCATACCAAGCCACGTCGTCAACGCTATTGCTGCCCGAGAACAGGTAGCCCTTACTCAGGTTGCCACCACGAGCGGCAAACTCCCACTCGGCCTCTGTTGGCAGACGGAAGGTCTTGCCTGTCAGCTCATTGAGTTTGGCAATAAACTGCTGGCAGTCGTCCCAGCTCACCATCTCAACAGCAAGTGTGCCACCGCCATTGTTGCTTGCCGGGTTGTTTCCCATCACAGCTTGCCACAACTCTTGTGTAACCTCGGTTTGCCCTATTGCGTAAGAGCTCACTTTAACCTGGTGTGCAGGATACTCGTTGCTGTGAGCTCCCTCGTCGTCGTCAGCGGCACCCATCCTGAATGTGCCTCCATCTACGGTAACCATGGCAAATGTAACACCGTTAACAGTGTACTCGGTAACCACTGGAGTGGGCATACCGTTGAGCATCACATTGTAAATCTCGGTAATATCAACCGAGGTAATGTGACCGTCGCCATCCACATCATAGGCACTGGTGGGATAGACCAAATCGCCATTGAGCAGATAATTGTAGAGAACAGTAACATCGGTCGAGGTGACTGAACCATCACCATTCACATCCCATTTACTTGCCGCAGCGGGCTGAGAGAATGCAAACAGAGCAACTATTGCTCCCATTGCAAGTGATAATTTCTTGAAGGTTTTCATTATTAACATTAAATTGAGTTTTGATTTATTATTGCGCAAAGATAAGCGAAATAAACTATTTAGACAAATTTTATTAGGTTTTATAACCTCATCTTAACCTTTCATTGATGCCAAAGCAGCAGCAGTGCGCGCTGCGAGCCGAGCATTATTGAGCACGAGCTGGATATTGGCATCAAGGCTGTTGCCACCGGTGATATCCTTGATCTCAGCAAGCAGGAAGGGAGTGGTGGCTTTGCCCTTGATGCCCAATGTCACACTCTTGGCCACAGCACGATCGATGGCGGCATTAATGTAGTCGGGGTCGAGTGAGTACTCCTCGGGGATGGGGTTAGTCACGAGCATGCCGCCAGCAAGACCCATGTCGAGCTTAGCGCGAAAAGCGGCCGCAAGCTCCTGAGGTGTGTCGACGCGATAGTCCACCTTGAAACCACTGGTGCGAGTGTAGAAGGCTGGCAACTCTTCGGTTCCGTAGCCTATCACCGGCACACCCTTGGTCTCGAGATACTCAAGCGTGAGCCCAAGGTCAAGAATCGACTTGGCCCCTGCGCAAATCACCATCACCGGTGTCTGCGCCAGTTCCTCGAGGTCGGCACTGATGTCCATGGTAGTCTCAGCACCACGATGCACACCTCCAATGCCCCCCGTGGCAAACACCTTGATGCCGGCCATAGCAGCAATAATCATGGTAGTGGTCACTGTTGTGGCGCCATCCTCGCCACGAGCCACGAGCACTGGCAAGTCGCGGCGCGAGGCCTTGGTCACTGCTTGGCCTTTTTTGCCTAAGTATTCAATTTCCTCGGGTGTGCAGCCCGCCTTGAGTTTGCCGCCAATGATGGCAATGGTTGCCGGCACTGCCCCGTTGTCGCGAATGGTTTGCTCTACTTTGAGTGCCGTTTCCACATTTTGGGGATAGGGCATGCCATGTGAGATTATAGTCGACTCGAGCGCCACCACAGGCCGTCCGGCATCGAGCGCTTCTTTGACTTCTTGCGAAATAGATAGATATTTATTCATTGAGTTTTGAGTTTATGGGTTTATGAGTTTAGAGATTTCAGTGTTAACGGCTGTGGGCGACAACAGAGCCAGAGCAGCGGCTTCTACACCCATAGTGCAAGCCTCTTGCATGCTGGCACCGTGCAGCTCGGCATGCACCACCGCTGCCATGAAGGCATCGCCAGCACCTGTGGCGTTAACCACATTTACCGCTTGCGATGGCACCGCGACACTATTACCACCATCATGGCAATACACTCCGCGAGCGCCCATGGTAATGTAGATGCGGGTCACACCTTGATCCACAAACCACCTTGCAATGGCCTCGACGTCGCCCTTGATGCCACTCAACGCCACCGCCTCCACTTGATTAACCTTGACAACCAATGGAGAGCAGCGCGCCACACCAAGCATCGACTTGATTTTCATTGCCTTGGCTGCCGAAGTCGCATCAACATAGAGCGGAGTCGTGCAATGCTCCGCAAGATAGTGTAGCACCGCCTCACTCACGTTGCAGTCGGCCACAACCGCTGTGCTTGAATTTATGCTGCTGATGTGTGCCTCTACCATCTCAACCGTGAGATGCTGCATCAGTTCCATGTCGGCAGCTCCAGCCTGCATCTCACCATTGTGGTCGTTCACACAGATGAAATAATTGCTACGGGCTCCCGCCACTTCCAATATAGGGTCAACATTCATCCCCAAACGACGGCAGTCGTCACGCAAAGCGAGTGCAATGCTATCATCGCCAAACACAGTGAAAAGCCTTACCTGCTCGCCCAAGAGGCATAAGTTATGGGCTATGTTGCGGCCCACTCCACCATAGCTTATCTCCACGCGACTGGGATTGGAGTCACAAGGCACATATCGCCCAATTGGGCTGGCGGTCACATCTATATTTGCAGCGCCTATTACAGTGATATTCATGTTATAATTATGAATTGTCAATTTGTAGGGTCAGAGCATGCTCTGGCCACTGTCTATAGTGCATTAAACAAGGCTTCGGCACAGCGCTCACCGTCGATGGCACTCGACACAATGCCACCGGCATAGCCGGCACCCTCGCCACAGGGATATAGACCTTTAACGTCGATGTGATGGAGCAACTCGCTATCGCGCGTGATGCGCAGTGGCGAAGAAGTGCGTGTCTCCACACCTATTATTATAGCCTCGTTGGTCAAGAAACCTCGTGCCTGGCGGTCGAAGAGCTTGAAACCCTTGGTCAAGCGATGACTAATGAACTGTGGCAACCACTGGTCGAGACGTGAAGGCTGCAAGCCAGCAGCATAACTCGATGGAGGAATGAGCTTTGAGGGTTTGCCTTGCACAAAGTCGAGCATACGCTGAGCACCAGCACACTGGCTGTTACCCGCCATCTGGAAGGCCCGTTGCTCCAGCGCCTCCTGGAATCGCATCACGCGCAGGATGCCATGCTGGTGAAATCGCTTGGGCACATCGTCGGGGCGCACCTCCACCACCATGCCACTATTGGCCCAATGCGAGCCACGTGTGCTGGGCGACATGCCGTTGACCACAAGTTGCCCAGGCTCACTTGCCGCGGGCACCACAATGCCACCCGGACACATGCAGAACGAATAGACACCACGCTCATTCACTTGTGTGACAAAGCTATACTCGGCAGCTGGCAGATAGTCGCCTCGCCCTCCAGAACGGTGATATTGGATTTGATCGATGAGATGCTGCGGATGCTCCAAGCGCACCCCCACAGCTATGCCCTTTTCCTCCATCGATAGGCCGGCATCGAAGAGCATCTCATAGACATCGCGTGCCGAGTGGCCTGTGGCAAGAATCACAGGTCCACTGAACTGCTGGCCAGTGGAACTCTTCACACCAGTGACCTCGCGCTGGTCGTTGATCACCAGTTCTGTGACACGGGTGCCAAAGTGCACCTCGCCACCACAGTCGATGATGGTATTGCGCATGTTCTCGATGATGCCAGGCAACTTGTCGCTGCCAATGTGAGGATGAGCGTCGATGAGAATATTCTCGCTGGCCCCATGCTGATGAAAGATGCCCAGGATTCGCTCAACCGAGCCACGTTTCTTGCTGCGTGTGTAGAGTTTGCCGTCGCTGTAGGCTCCTGCCCCACCCTCGCCAAAACAGTAGTTACTGTCGGGGTCAACAAGTCCTTGACGTGATATTGCTGCCACATCGAGCCGCCTTTGGCGCACATCCTTGCCACGCTCAAGCACAATGGGTTTCACACCCAGTTCAATGAGTCGCAGTGCG
Source organism: uncultured Prevotellaceae bacterium (assembly GCA_946186575.1). GTDB lineage: Bacteria > Bacteroidota > Bacteroidia > Bacteroidales > Muribaculaceae > Sodaliphilus. The sequence goes on along the minus strand of CAMHNO010000013.1, from coordinate 21,993 downwards.
GCAAAGAGTCCACCAGGGCCAGCGCCAACCACTATGGCCTGGCGGTCGCCCTTCACTCGGCGATAGACAATGGGCGGCACCAGGTGGTCGGCAGTCATGGGCTCATCGATGTAGGCCCTCAGCTTGAGATTAACCATCACCCGTTCCTTGCGGGCGTCGATCGAACGCCTGACTATGCGCACACCATGCAACCTGCGGCGCATGATACCCTCTTGCTTAGCCACCAGTTCCTCAACCGCATCAATGAAATGAGCAGTGCGCGGGTCCACCCGAAGTTGTAGTTCTTTTATCATAGAGCAGCTCTAAATGTTCAACTTGCAAAGTTAAACAATAATCACCTTATTTCAAGTGACAGCTCCACTATTTTTATTAATGATTAACCTAAAAGGCTGAAATCAGAAGAGCTTGGCAAGATTTTCGCTTAACAATTTCACAGCCATAGCCAGAAGAATAATCCCAAAAAATTTGCGCAGGAAGAAGATGCCACTCTCGCCCAAAAATTTCTGTATCTTATCAGTAGCCTTAATAACCACAAACACCCACACCATGTTGATGGCCAAGCCAATGAGTATATTGACATCGGCATACATCGCCTTGAGCGAGATTAACGTGGTGAGCACTCCCGCGCCAGCAATCAACGGAAACACCATGGGCACAATAGTAGCACCGCCACCAGGGGCATTGTTCTTGAAAATCTCCACATCGAGTATCATCTCGAGAGCCATGAGGAACATCAAAAAACCACCAGCAGCCGCAAACGACTGGATATTACAATTGAAAATCTCAAGAATCCAGTAACCACCATAGTAGAAACCCACCATCACGATGGTCGAGTAGATGGTTGCTTTCCAGGCATTTACCTCGCGCCCCTTGGCACGCAAGTCCATGATAATAGGTACTGAGCCCACAATATCGATGATGCTGAGCAACACCAGTGCTGAGCTAAGAATTTGTGTGAAATTCATGATTTAACTAAACGAGTTTACAAGAAATCTACAATTCGCGAAGTCGAAATTTCCAACAACAGAACAACCCTTTTCTTCAAGTCTTCTAAGCCAGAGCCAGGATAATGAGCTGTGCTGTTATCACACGCAGGAACATAGTGAGAGGATAGACGGTACTATAGGCCACCGAGGGCGCATCGTTGCCTGCAGTTTTGTTGGCATAAGCCAGTGCAGGGGGGTCGGTAGTAGCACCAGCCACAAGGCCCATGATAGTGCAGTAGTTGAGCTTGAACTTGCCACGCGCCACAAGGGTGACAATGAACAACGGGATGAAAGTTATCAAGAAACCATAGAGCACCCACATTGCGCCGTGAGCGTTGAACACAGTCTCGGCAAAGTTTCCACCGGCGGCAATGCCCACACTGGCAAGGAAAAGACATATTCCCAATTCCCTAAGCAGCAAGTTCGAGCTGCTGCTGGTGTAGGTGATGAGTTTGAACTTATAGCCATAACGTCCCAGCAGGATTGCCACGATGAGGGGGCCACCAGCAAGACCGAGCTTCATGGGTACGCTCATGCCCGGGAGCATCAATGGGATGCTGCCCAGCAAAATTCCCATCACGATGCCAATAAACATGGTGAAGATATTGGGATGGTCGAGGGTCTTCATCGAATTGCCCATACGGTCGGCAAGACGGTTGATATCGTTTATGTTACCCACCACAGTGAGGCGGTCGCCCACCTGCAGCGACAGGTTGGGGCTGGCAAGCAGGTCAAGGCCGGCACGGTGCACGCGGGTGATATTTACCTTATAGCCCATGCGCAACCGCAGCGAACCGAGTTTGCGCCCCGAGAGTTCGCTCTTGGTCACCACAATGCGTCGTGCGGTCACAGGGTCGGGGTCGGCTTTCCAATCCATAGTCTCGTGAGGGCCAAGCACAGCATCAAACATCTCCTCATCCTGTTGGCTCATTACCACGAGCAGCAGGTCGCCTTCCTCGATTAGCGTGTCGCTCACTGGGATGTAGACATGACCGTCGCCCTTGCGTATGCGTGAGATGACGAAGTTGTGATCTATAATTTGGTGCAGATGATGAATGGTCGAGCCAATTATTAACTTGTTGGTCACTTTATAAGTAACAATGTGAGGCTGAAGCTGTGAATTGGTCTTCTCGTCCTCAATCTCTTTTGCTTCCTTGTCAACGCCAATCTTGAAGATAGCTTTCACTACTATCAACGAAAGAATAATGCCCACCACGCCAAGCGGATAGGCTGCGGCATAACCCATCGACATCGACTCGTTGAGCGCTGCTGCTATGTCGCCTTGGGTTTCGATGAGAGTTTGCTGTGCAGCACCGAGTCCTGGCGTGTTGGTCACCGCACCCGACAGGATTCCCACCATGTCGGTAATCTTCACATTACCCACTCCATAGTAAATGCCTAAAGCCACTACTATGTTCAGCAAAATGATTGCTATTGCCAGACCATTGAGGGTGACACCACCATGCTTGAACGAAGAAAAGAACGACGGACCCACCTGAAGTCCTATTGAGAAGATAAATAAGATGAGACCAAACTCCTGAATGAATTTAAGGATATTCATGTCTACGGTAAGCCCCAAGTGGCCTGCAAGGATGCCCACAAAGAGCACAAACGTAGCTCCCAGCGAGATGCCTTTGACTTTGACTTTGCCCAGAATAACTCCCAGGGCAATAACCATAGCATAAATAAAAATTGAGTGTGCTACTCCTGTTCCAGTAAAAATGTCAGTCAGCCAGTTCATTACGTCTTAATTTTTTCATAGTTGCACACTGCCGTGGGAGGTAGTGTAGCGAATCGTTCATTTTCAAGGCGCAAAAATACATATTATTTCCTAAATAATATTATTCCAATAGCCAAAACTTTTCAACTTTAGTAGAAATGAAGTTCCAAAGTTGAAAAGTAGAAGGCTTGTATGTTACTGACACTACAGGTAACTGTTAAGTTGGTTGTAGTTACTCCATGCGCTGTAGGCTTTGAGTGATTATTGTTGAGGCTTGAGAAATGAAATCGGGAGATAAGGCGAATCCATTATTGCCAGCGCCATAAACGAAGCCTTTTAGTAAATTAGCATCATAATCGCTAAGTGATTCATCATAATGATAAGCGATAAAAGCACCCAGCAAATAAGGGAATCTGAGATTATAGGAAAAAGAGTGAGTTTCCCCTTCACCTGAAAATATGTTATCAATTTTAGCAAGGACCTCGGCCGAAAGACGCACCAATTGCTCATGACTGAGTGCATTGTAGTCAACAGCTGTCATAAGGAACAGAGATAGTGCATTAAGCCTATAAGAAGCAGCACCTGGCTCGGCAGCATATTCAAGTTCACAATATAGGTTGAGTAATTCCAAGGCACCTGTTTTTCGCTGCATAAGCTCTCTATAACTATTTGCCAGGGCCATATAGAAGACATTTTGATAAATCACATTAACCGCAAAGTAATTTACAGCGTAAGGGTGATTATAGCAAGTGAGGGCAAGATTGCGAGTGGACATTGCTTGAAGCTTGTGGCTGGGGATGTCGCACATAGCCATTAACTCTTCGAAATTGTGAGCCTCGCCTTTATGCTCTTGCCAGTAAGAATAATCCCCTGCTTCACCTGTTAGTCCACTGTCATCAACCACCTCAGAGGGCCACATCAGCTCTCCGTTGCCATACTTTTCATAATAATCGACCAATAATGGAGCCACACGATTAGGAGTACCGCGCTTAACCTCTGTTGCGCTGAGGTTACCAGGTTCGTCGTTTTTGTCATTGCATGATGTTGACAAAACAGCAATCGATGCCAACATAATAAAGCATACTATTTGTTTCATAATCAAAAAAGTGATTTATGTTAATATATAACTCATAATATTTGTCACAAAGACTAATTAACCTCGAGTCATTGTGAGGATATTGTTTTTATATATTAATGCACAAAGTTAGAAATCTTGCATTAATTTTGCAAAAAATGGATTGGAGGATGCAAGGTTTTCAATGATTACTCATTATTATAGTAGATTATGAGCAAAAACGCGGGAGTAGAAGATGACAAACGACTCATACGCGGCATCATGAAGGGAAATCGTGCGGCAATGCAGGAATTCTATAGCCTCACGGTTCGCAACATGACAGCCACATGCTCTCGCTATATAGTTAACCAAGACGATGTCAAGGACATCCTTCAGGATAGTTATCTCAAGGCTTTTTCAGGCATAGGTTCATTCACTCCCCGCAGCGACGGGTCGCTTGCGGCATGGCTAAGGCGCATTGTTGTTAACGAGTCGTTGCAACTGCTCCGACGCAAGAAAATGCTAAACCAGTTTGTGAGCATCGACAGCGTGGAAGACGGACAGGACGTGATAACCGACGAAACTGAGCTCAACAATTACACCGCAAGTATCGACCTACAAGAGCTAATGGCCCTGGTGCAACAACTCCCAGCAGGATATCGCACCATCTTCAACTTGCATGCAATAGAAAAAATCCCACACAGCGACATTGCCTCGATGCTGGGGATAAGCGAAGGCACATCGGCCTCGCAATATCATCGTGCCCGCAAACTGCTGGCAAAACTGATAATAGATCATCAAAACCAGAAGCTATGAAACATGACTTTATCGACATAATACACGACAGGCTCACTCGGCATGAAATGAAAGAGCCATCGGGACTGTGGCAAGATATAAACGAGGCCATGGATAATAGCTACGATGAGAAAAAGAGCCTCATTGCCAGCCGCAACACCTTATATAAGGTGGCAGCCAGTATAGCCGCCAGTGTGCTTGCTGCAATAGCAATATGGACCACACTCAGCCACGACAGCAATCATGAGCTTCCATCAAAGGAAAATGCTGTCGCTTCACACACACCGCCTGAAACAGTGGAAGCCAGACAGAGTTTTCAACCATTATCAAATGTAAACGAGAAAGAACATCTCGCCCATAATAACACTTTACCATCTCAGGGCATAGCTGGCATTAAACACTCAAAAAAAGAGTTGGCAATGCCCATAACATTCTGCGAAATAGCCAGTCCTTCAACAAATAACGAGATAGAGGAAAAGACGACTCAAAAAGACAACACATCGATGAGCGTAGCTCAATGGCCAACTCAAGGAGTTCATTTCACCCCTTATGCTCAGGAGAACAACTCGACAGTTTTAGCCAATCTTAATTCGACGCAACTACCAAAACCACTCTGGACACAAACCGACAAATTAATAAAACGACATCGATCTGTTGATATTTCACTCTACTATAATGGAATAAACACCTCATCGGCATGGAAAACCAACCTTATAGATTATGCAATGGGGCAAGGCCCTCAAAATGCCATGCCCGACCCCAACATCCTTGAAAACCAAGTAGAGGTAAAAGTTGATGAGAAAGAGCAGCTGATTCCCATCAGGATTGGTCTCGAAGCATGGTACCCTCTTGGTGACAAATGGCGGTTGGGAAGCGGCATTGTTTACACACGCCTGATGCACACAGCCACAACCACCTATACAAAACACAAGATTTCGATGCAAGACAAGAGAGAGACAACCTCTCATTATATTGGTATCCCCATTCAAGTGTCGCGCATTTTATGGTCAAAGAGACGCTTTAAGCTCTACGCAGGAGTGGGAGGCATGATAGAATTCAACCTCAAGAGCAAAGTGCGCGATTTAGCTAATGGCCAGCTGATAGAAACAAGAGACTATCGTGACAAACGACCGCAACCCTCGGCAAACGCAAAACTTGGACTTCAGTACAACTTAGTTGACCGTTTGGGCATCTACATCGAACCTGGCGCGTCCTATTATTTCGACAATGGTACCGACCAAAATATATACTTGTCGCACCCACTACATTTTGACATAAACATGGGACTCAAGATAAACATCGGAAAGTAATTGCCCCCAAAAGTGGGACTGTTGGTTTGCATTTTTTTGTAACATATTCTCCAAAAACTTTATGTGTTGATTTTGTATTTCGCTTGCATTTAAGTAACTTTGCAGTTTGAAAATAAAAAAACAACAATAAAATCAGATCCCACTATGTCGATTGAGAACATTTTATCGCAAGCCACCGCACAGGCGGTGAAGGAATTATATAACTTGGAGGTGGAGCCACAAAGCATTGTGCCACAGGCCACACGCAAGGAGTTTGAGGGCAACCTCACCATCGTGGTGTTCCCATTCCTGAGGGCCTCGCGCAAGGCTCCCGACGCCACCGCGCAAGAGATTGGTGAGCACCTTACTGCTAACTGCGATGCTGTTGAGAAATTCAATGTAATTAAAGGATTCCTCAACATCAGCATCAAGCCTTCGTTCTGGGCACAGTTGCTCGACAAGATGAGCCGTGATGAGAATTACGGCTTCAAGGAGGCTACTGACGAGAGCCAACTCGTGATGATTGAGTACAGCTCTCCCAACACCAACAAGCCCTTGCACCTGGGACACGTGCGCAACAATTTGCTGGGCTACAGTCTGGCGCAAATCATGAAGGCATGTGGCAACAAGGTGGTGAAGACCAATATCGTGAACGACCGCGGCATCCACATCTGCAAGTCGATGCTTGCATGGCTCAAGTGGGGCAATGGCGCCACACCCGAGAGCACCGGCAAGAAGGGCGACCACCTGATTGGCGATTTCTATGTCCTCTTCGACAAGCACTACAAAGCTGAAATCAAAGAGATTGCTAACGCTCAAGGCATCAGCGAAGAAGAGGCCGAGAAGCAAAGCACTCTCATGCACGAGGCCCGAGCTATGCTCAAAAAGTGGGAGCAGGGCGATGCCGAAGTGCGTGCCTTATGGGAGAAGATGAACTCGTGGGTGTATGCCGGCTTTGACGAGACCTACAAGCGCATGGGCGTTGACTTCGACAAGATTTACTACGAGAGCCAAACCTACCTCGAGGGCAAGGAGAAAGTGGAAGAAGGCCTGGAGAAAGGCGTGTTCTACCGCAAGGACGACGGCAGCGTGTGGGCCGACCTCACACCCGATGGTCTTGACCACAAGATATTGCTACGTAGCGATGGCACAAGCGTGTATATCACCCAAGACATTGGCACTGCGAAACTCCGCTACCAGGACTACCCTATCGACAAGATGATATATGTGGTGGGCAATGAGCAGAACTACCACTTCCAAGTGCTGTCGCTGCTGCTCGACCGCCTGGGCTTCAAGTGGGGTAAGGACTTGATACACTTCTCATATGGTATGGTGGAGCTGCCCAACGGAAAGATGAAATCGCGCGAAGGCACCGTGGTTGACGCCGATGACCTCATGGACAAGATGGTAGACGATGCACTGGCAATGACCAGCGAGCGACTTGAGGGCATGACCGATGAGGAGAAACACGAAGTGGCCCGCATCATAGGCATGGGCGCACTCAAGTACTTCATTCTCAAGGTTGACCCACGCAAGAACATGCTCTTCAACCCTGAGGAAAGTATTGACTTCAACGGAAACACTGGCCCCTTCATCCAGTACACCTACGCACGCATTCAGTCGCTTCAGCGCAAGGCTGGCGACTCACTGCCAGCGCTCAACGTTGAAGCAGTAACACCCAACGACAAGGAGATAGCCATAATTCAGCGCATTGCCGACTTTGCAAGCGTGGTTGAGGAAGCTGGCAAGACCTATAGCCCTGCACTGATTGCCAATTATGCCTACGACTTGGCCAAGGAGTTCAACCAGTTCTATCACGACTATAGCATCCTCAAAGAAGAAGATGAGAATGTGAAAGTGTTCCGCCTGGAGCTTTCACGCACTGTGGCTGGAGTGATTAAGCGCGCTTTCTCGCTGCTTGGCATCGAAGTCCCAGAGCGCATGTAAGGTTTGGCATGCTTTTTGCAATTTCACTCTAAAAAAAATAACGAACTGATAACTTTAAATTAAAAGATATGAACTACAACAACTTTCCACCACCACTGCCACAGTCGAGCGCGACTCAGGCCATCCCACAGCAACAAGAGTGGGACCTCACATCTTACATATCTAAAGTGATGCGCAAGGTTTATGTGAAAATGTTCCTTGGCTTGCTGGTAACGGCTATAACCTCGTTCCTTATCTTGAGCAGCGAGAGCGCTCTCATGTTCATCTTGGGCAACAGCATTGTCTTCTTCGGACTCATGTTCCTTGAGTTAGGATTTGTTATTGCAATCTCTATGGCAATAAACAAGCTGAGCCCAGCACTCGCAACATTGCTTTTCTATGCTTATGCCGTGCTCAACGGTGTTACATTGGCTCCCATCTTCTATGTCTACACCGAGTCGTCGATTGTCTTGACATTCCTTGTCACAGCTGGCGTGTTCCTGGCAATGTCGATCTACGGCTACACCACTAAGGCCGACCTCACAAAGATTGGGTCGATTTTGTTCATGGCACTGATAGGACTGGTTGTGTGCTCTATCGTCAACATTTTCTTAGCAAGCAGCACCATGGACTGGATTATCAGCTTTGCCGGCGTTATAATCTTCATTGGCCTCACCGCATGGGACACCCAGAAGATCAAGCAGATGGCACAGGAGACCGACGAGATGAACGCTGGTAAGCTCGCCACACTGGGTGCGCTGTCGCTCTACCTCGACTTCATCAACCTGTTCCTGTATCTGCTGCGCCTGCTGGGTAGCCGCGACTAAGACTGACAGTTTCTTATCACATCACACATTAAGCGCCACATCCCTTCTTTGGAGATGTGGCGTTTTTTTCTTTGCCTCACTTGCCTGCCCGCGCTTTATTACCTAAAATTAAACATACATTAATACAATAAAAATGCACAATTAGAGTTTTATATTTTAGATAATACTAATTTCTTTTTTTAGATTATGAAGAAATCATTAAGAATTCTCGTGGCTGGGGCATTAATGCTTAGTGGCTTTAGTGCAATGGCCGACGATGATATTAAGAACGAGGAATTCAACCCCATCACCACTGGTGTGACCTCGCTCAGCATCACACCCGATGCTCGTGGTGCCTCGATGGGTGACCAGGGTGCTGCTACCGACCCCGACGTGAACTCACAGTTCTGGAACCCGTCGAAGTATGCCTTCGCCTATAGCAAAGCTGGCGTCTCGATAAGCTACACACCCTGGCTGCGCAAGCTCGTCAACGACATCTTCCTGGCAAACCTGTCGGGCTACTGGAAGATAGGCAGCAACGACAATCAGGCGGTGAGCGCCTCGATGCGCTATTTCTCACTGGGAGAGATCAACAGCACCGACGACGGCGGCAACGCCATGTCGAGCATCAACCCCTTTGAGATGGCCTTCGACGTGGGCTACTCTCGCAAGCTGAGCGAGAAGTTCTCGATGGGTGTTGTGTTGCGCTACATCTATAGCGACCTGGGCTACTCAAGCTATAGTGGCACCGACCAGACTACTGGAGCTTCGGCTTTCTCGGCCGACATCTCGGGCTACTTCAACACTTATCCCATGATTGGCCGCAACGAGTGCCAGTGGAACCTGGGTTTCAATATCTCTAACATCGGTTCTAAGGTGAGCTACAATGGCGGCGACGATCCAGCATTCTTGCCAGCCAACATCAAGCTTGGCACGGCATTCACTTTCCCCCTTGCCGACTATCACAACCTCACCATCAGTGCCGAGGCCAACAAGCTGCTCGTGCCAGCGCGTCCACGCCTCACTAACTATGACAACGACGAGGAATATCAGCAAGCATTGCAGGACTGGAAAGACATGTCGTCGATTACTGGTATCTTCAAGTCGTTTAGCGATGCGCCCGGCGGCTTCAAAGAGGAGTTGCGCGAGATCACATTCTCGGTGGGTGCTGAATACAGCTACAATCAGCAGTTTTTCTTGCGCGGCGGTTTCTTCAACGAGAACAAGTACAAGGGCAACCGCAAGTACTTCGGTCTGGGTGCGGGCTTCGCGCTCAACGTCATCAAGCTCGATGCCGCCTATATGATTGCCACCGCACAGAACAGTCCGCTCGACCAGACACTAAGGTTCACCCTCTCGTTCGACATGGACGGCATCCGCAACCTGTTTAACAAGTAAAACACACTGTTTGTCACATTACATTTATAATAATCATAGGGACAGGGCGAGCCTTGTCCCTTGTTTATAAACACAAATCATCACTACAACTAACATGATGCGCATTGGATACGGATTTGACGTGCACCGCCTGGTAGAGGGCAGAGAGCTATGGATAGGCGGAGTTAAGATTGAGAACAACAAGGGGCTGCTGGGCCACAGCGATGCCGACGTGGCAATTCATGCCCTGTGCGACGCCTTGCTGGGTGCTGCCGCACTGCGCGACATAGGCTACCACTTCCCCGACAGCGACCCACGCTACAAGGGCATCGACAGCCGCTTGCTGTTGAGGGAAGTAATGAAACTGCTCAATCAAAAAGGATATAAATTAGGGAACTGCGACATCACCATCTGTGCCGAGGCACCAAAGATGAACCCGCACATTCCTGCCATGCAACAGCAACTGGCTGAGTGCATGCAGTGCGACCCATCGCAAGTGTCAATCAAAGCCACCACTACCGAGCGCTTGGGCTACACTGGCCGAGGCGAAGGCATAGCCGCTCATGCTGTGGCACTAATAATTTAGAGAAAGACAATGCACAAAGCCACTCTCAGCTATTCCTACCTATTCTTAGTTATTCTTAGTTATTCATAGCTATTCTTAGTTATTCTTAGTTATTCTTAGTTATTCTTAGCTTTTCATAGCTATTCCTATCCACTCCTATCCTAAATCTGCCTTGCCACTTGCAGGGCAGTCATTACGGCAACGCCTGTGTCGTCGGCGAGCTTGATGCTGTTGTGGCCGCTGAGTATTGAGCCTATGGCATAGAGGTTCTCAATGATCTTTCCGTCCTTGACGGCATGGAACTCATTGTCGGTCTTGACACCAAACTCCATGTAGGGCTGAGCATCAAACAGCTTCTCGCGGCTCCACTCTCCCACCTTGCCGCTGCAGTCAACATCAAGATCGAAGATGGGCTCCTTTATTCCTGATGGGCTCGACATCAATCCTCCGCTCATGAACGAACCTGTTGCAAGCACAAAGTGGTCGGCCTCAATGTCCTGATCGGGGAAATTCTTGGCCTCAACACTCACCACGCGGCCATCCACAATCTTGCCTTTCTTGACCATGCTGCCAAGCAAGAAAGTGCCTCCGTTCTGCACAAAAAGGCGACGCAACTTCGAGAGCATGAGCGAACCGGCGATGCATGGTGGCAAAGTGGACACCAACTTCACTGGTGCCTTAACATGGTGGGCTATCTTTGCGGCAGTGTCATCACCGTCAAGGCCAAAGACAGCCGGCATCACCACCACCTGGGCATCACCCATGGCAGAACGCACCTTGCGCGCCAGGTCGTGAAGCACACCATCGTTCTGCATGAGTTTTGCCACTGCCGTGGAGCGCATCACCGTGGGGCTGCCGCTGAGCTTGTCGATGGTGCCCAACTTAATGTCACACAGGTGACAGTCGGCACCAAGTCGGGTTAATGCCGCTGCTACAAAGTCGGCGGGGAAGTCAAGGAACCCCTGCAGACTCACCACGGCAATCCTCTCCCACGGCAGCGTGTAGTCGTGGTCGGTAGTGAAATAGTTATCGAGTGTGAGCCAAGCTGGCTTGAGCACACCCACTGGAGTCATGCGGTAGTGGTTCTTGTTGCTCGTGTCGCCATAGAAGCTTAGCCCTGCGCCATTCAGGATCACAGGTGCCATTGCCACGTTGTGAAGCACGTTAGAGATGCCCATCTTGGTGTAAGGATGACTCTCGCCAAGCGAGGGTATCACCTCAAGCGGGTTTTCAACTTCGTTGCCTTGCAGGTCATAGCCCAGCAAGTCGATAGAGCCAGAGTTGAAGTTGAGTTTGCTCTGCCCTTTGACCATGAGCGCCACACGCTTGCCATTGGTGGCGAGTGCTATTCCACACATGATGGCACTAAGACCACCTCCTATCACTATAATGTCAAATTTCATTAGTTAAGAGCTAAGAGTTAAAAGTTAAGAGTTTTGAGTTATGAGTTAAGAGTTATGAGTTAAGAGTTATGAGTTGATAGTTAAGAGTTAAGAGTTAAGAGTTAGGAGTTTTGAGTTAGGAGTTAGGAGTTTGTTGTCATTTTGTTTTGTGGTCTCTCTTTCATAACTATAAACTATCAACTATGAACTCTTAACTATTTCAGTCCACACAAGCCCTCATAAATCAGATTGATGAGCTGGCCCTCGCTCAGCGTCGAGCCCCATGCCACCGGGCGCATTCCCTTCCAGCGCTCGTTCATGAACGCGGACAGGTCATCCAGCACACTCTGGTCGTTGATACCAGCCTTGCATAGCAGCGATGCGGCGCGGCATGCACACAGCTTGCCCTGACACGAGCCCATGCCCATGCGTGTGCGACGGCGCAGATTGGTGAGATTGTTAACATGCAGCTTCTCGATGGCATATTTCATCTCGCCCACGCTGGCGTGCTCACATTCACACACCATGGCTTTGTCTTCTGAGCTTTTCTCCTTTATCTCCTTAGTGAGCGATCCATGACGCTCCTGCGCTGCCTTTTGGGTTACTGCGTGCTGGTTGCTGCGCTTCTTGGGGAGCTTCTCATCGCTTCCTGGCAGTGGCAAGATGGCTGTGGTGCAAGCCCCAACCTTGTTGAGTTTCTTGCACACGAGGTCGGTGGCTCGCTCGGCCATGAGACGATAAGTCATGAGTTTGCCACCAGTGATGGTGACAAAGCCATCCATGCCGTCGCGCTCTTTATGGTCAAGGCACACAATGCCGCGACTGATGCTGCGCCCGGTGGGATCGTCGTCGCTCGCCACCAGAGGCCGCACGCCAGCATAGGCACGCATGATTTTTGTCTTGGCAAGAGCAGGCACAAGGTGCACTCCCTCGTTCAAGAGAATTTCCACCTCGGCAGGTGTGACGTGCATGTCGTCGATTTGAGTGATGGGCACTCGGTCACTGGTGGTTCCAAGCATGCTCACAATTTTATCGGGCACAAGTATGTCGCCGTTGGCAGGCTTGCGGCAGCGGTTGAGCACCATGTTATTGATGCGATGGCCAAAGATGAGCAACGAGCCCTTGGCAGGAAACATGTTGATCACAATTCCAGCTTGCTTGGCAATGAGCGTGCCCCAAATGCCGGCAGCGTTCACAGTGACAGGTGCATAGGCCTCGGTTGTCTCGCCATTGAGGTTGTTGCGCAGCTTCACGCCAATGACGCATGCATTCTCCACTATCAGCCCCGTCACCTCGTGATAGGTGAGAGCAACTGCTCCATGACGGCGTGCGTCTATCAGATTAGCAGTTGTGAGAGTAAAGGGGTCGATCGAGGCGTCGGGAACTCGCACAGCTCCAATGAGCGTGGGGTTGACCGATGGCTCTATCACGCGCGCCCAAGCCGGATCGATTACCTCGGCGTTGATTCCCGCCCTCAGGCAAGCGTCGACAAAGGTGGTCTGATAATCGAGGTCGTCGTCGGGCAGGGTAACAAAAAGCCCGTCGGTCTCCTCGATGCAGTGACGTGCAATTTGCCGCAGTATCATGTTCTCGCCTATGCACTCTTCAGCGCTCTCCTGGTCGGTCACAGCATAGCGAGCACCACTGTGCATCAAGCCGTGATTGCGGCCTGTGGCACCGTGGGTGAAGTCGTAGCGCTCCACAAGCAGCACTTTCAGACCTCTGAGCGCGCAATCGCGTGCCGTGCCAGCCCCAGTGATGCCGCCGCCTATTATTATTACGTCATATTCATGACTTGCAGGGTTGTAGTTTTCTTGCATTATTTGTTGAGTAGAATAGCTTGGTTAATCATGAGATACAATTGAACTCAACTACAAAGATACAACAAAAATACTGTACTCACCCGTTTTTAACCCTTTTTATAGCCACACATTAAAAAATACCAAATTTATTTGTCTTATTAAAATAAAAAAGGTATTTTTGTGACCAAACTATAATCACCTTATCAGTAAATCATGAATATACTTATCGTTGGAACAGGATATGCCGGACTCGTGACAGGCGCTTGCTTTGCCGACCTGGGAGTCAATGTGACATGCGTCGACTCTGACGCACGCAAAATCAACCTTCTGCTTTATGGCGGACTGCCCATCTATGAGCAAGGCCTTGACGACATGGTGAAGCGCTCGGTAGCTGCTGGTAGACTGAATTTCACCAGCAACTTTGCCAATGTGTTTGATAATGTTGACTATGTGTTTTGCGCGGTCGACACCCCTCCAGCTCAAGACGGCGGCACCGACCTGAGCCAAGTGGTTGAAACCGCCACGCAGTTTGCTCAAAGCATCAACAAATATGCAGTGTTTATCATCAAGTCGACCGTCCCATTAGGCACTTCAAAAAAAATTAAAGAGCACATCAAGGACATACTCGACAAGCGTCAGGCGGAATTTGACTTCGATGTGGTGTCGAACCCCGACTTCCTGACCGAGGGCAATGCCATAAAGAACTTCATGAAGCCCGACCGCATCATCTTGGGTGTGGACAACGAGCGCTCGCGCAAAGCCATGGACACACTGTATCATCCGCTCAAGTTCAAGTATTTCCCTGTGATTTACACCGACTCGACCACTGCCGAGATGATAAAATATGCCGCCACCTCGATGCTTGCCACGCGCGTGAGCTTCATGAACGAGATCGCCAACCTGTGTGAGATAGTGGGAGCCGACATCAACACCGTGCGGCATGGTGTGGGCACCGACAGCCGCATTGGTCCCAAGTACATCTATCCGGGCTGTGGCTATGGCGGAACGTTGTTCCCCAAGGACATCAACGACCTCATCAACATTGGCGAGAAAAACGGCTACTCGATGGAGGTGCTCAAGGCCGTTGACAAGGTCAACAAGCGGCAGAAGCACCGCCTGTTCGAGAAATTCAGAGACTACTACGGTGGCGACATCAAGGGCAAGACTGTGGCTCTGTGGGGATTGTCGTTCAAGCCCAACACCGACGACATTCGCGAGTCGCCGGCAATCACCACCATCGACTTGCTGCTGCAGGCAGGCTGCCACGTGCGTGTCTACGACCCCGTGGCCATGAATGCCATCAAATTCCGCTGGAACGACATCTATTGCGCTCTCGACATTTATGATGCGGTGACCAAGGCCGACGCTGTGATGCTCGTGACCGAGTGGCGCCAGTTCCGCGTGCCATCGTGGGACAGGGTAAAAGAGCTGATGAAGGCACCCTTAGTAATCGACGGACGCAACATCTACGACGGCCCAGAGCTCGAATCGATGGGATTCACCTATTACTGTATCGGGAAATAAGTGGTAAGTTGTAAGTGTTAAGTGTTAAGTGTTAAGTGTTAAGTGTTAAGTGTTAAGTGTTAAGTAGTAAGTATTTTTTCTTCGAAAAATAATTAAGACTTAATTTCATGGAACTTGATGCCAAGCGTATTAAATCAAGAGATTTTGCACTTAGGATAATTAAATTATATCGCTTTTTAATTGACAAAAAAGCTTTTGATATTGGCAAGCAGATTCTACGTTGTGGAACTTCAATAGGGGCTAATGTGGCAGAGTCTGAATGCTCTGAGAGTGACAGTGATTTCATTCACAAACTTTCAATAGCCCTTAAAGAAGCTAATGAAACAGAATACTGGCTGGACTTATTATGGAGATCTGATTTAATTACAACACAACAATATGATTCCCTTCAAGAAGATTGCATTGAGTTGATAAAAATTCTAAAATCAATCATCAACTCAATGAAGGAAAAGATGAGAAAAACTTAAAGGGTTAAAGCGTTCACGCCACTTACTACTTACTACTTACTACTTAACACTTACTACTTAACACTTACTACTTAACACTTACTACTTAACACTTACTACTTAACACTTACTACTTACCACTTAACACAAACGCTTCCCAGCGTTTGATTAGGGCTGCCATATCCTCGGGTAGCTCGCTGTCAAAATCCATTTGCTGGCCAGTGCGGGGGTGGACGAAGCCAAGCGTCTTGGCATGCAAGGCTTGACGCGGACAGGTCTTAAAGCAGTTTTGGATGAACTGAGCATAGCTCGACGAGGTGTTGCCACGCAGTATTTTGTCGCCACCATAACGCTCGTCGTTGAAGAGCGGATGCCCAATGTGCCGCATGTGCACCCTAATCTGGTGGGTGCGGCCCGTCTCGAGTTGGCACTGCACCACTGCCACGTGGTTGAGGTTCTCGATGGTGTGATAATGAGTGACGGCATGCTTGCCCTGGTCGCCATCGGGGAAAACTGCCATCTGCAAGCGGTCGCGCAGGCTGCGCCCTATGTTGCCCTCGATGGTGCCGTCGAGCTGCTTCATCACTCCCCACACCACTGCAATGTACTGGCGCTTGGTGGTCTTGTTGAAGAATTGCAGTCCCAGCGAGGTCTTGGCATCGGGTGTCTTAGCCACCACCAGCAGGCCACTGGTGTCCTTGTCGATGCGATGCACCAGCCCCATGCGCGGGTCGGTGACATCATAATTTGGATTGTCCTTGAAATGCCATGCCAGTGCGTTGACCAGTGTGCCGTCGTAGTTGCCATGACCAGGATGAACACACATCCCAGCAGGCTTGTTCACCACCAGCAGGTCATCGTCCTCGTAGACGATGTTTAGCGGAATGTCTTGAGCGATAATCTCATTCTCGTAGCGCGGCCGGTCCATCACCACCGAAATCTCGTCGCCAGGATGCACACGGTAGTTGCTCTTCACGGCACGTCCGTTCACACGGATGCACTGCGCCTCGGCAGCATTCTGAATGCGATTGCGCGACGTGCCCTTGATGCGCTCTACCAAGTACTTGTCGATGCGCAGCAGCACGTGCCCTGGCTCCACCACATAGTGGTAGTGCTCCCAGTAGTCGCGACCATTCTCGGTGAAATCAGGGTCGCTGAAGTCGTTCTGGATTTCCATCCCCTCTTGGTCGAGAGTAATATTGTCGCTTGTTTTTGCCATGCTCATTAAAAAGGCGGGAGCTGGACACGCACTGTCGTAGCTCCCACGTTATATTTTTTCTTATTCGAAGTAATGATTTTGACGGCTCCCGTGCTCCACCATTGTGTTATTTCGACCGTGAAGAAGGACCTTGCCTGTATTGCGACTTGGGCTCAGATGCGGCACGCTGGCGCTGCTTGTTCCGGAGCGAGTCTTGAACATCGTCGGGGAGCACATCGATGGGCATCTCGGGCACCTTGCCGTCGCCCACCTCAATGCTGATTTGGTCCTTGATCGAAACCTTGCTGCCTGGAGTGACGGGATGGCCATTGACCTTGACTGCCAGCACCAGACCCTCGTCGGCACTCGGCACAGTGTCGACGCTCACATATCGGAATCCCATCGATTCCAGTCGATTCTTGGCATCACGACCTGAGATGTCGCTCAAGATGGGCAGGTTCACAGTCTTGGGGTTATAGGCATTGATAGTCAAATAGATGATGCGGGTTTTCTTAACCATGGCATTTGCTCTGGGCTCTTGCTCGAGCACCATGCCTGGCTTCACTCTCTCGTCAAAGAGCGAGTCACTCACCTCCCATTCAAATCCTGCTTCCTCAATCTTGTGGATGGCATTCTCTAAAGTCATCAATCGCACACTTGGCACCTTAGCTTCCTGTCCATGCAATGTAAAGACATCGATGAGAAGGTAGAGCGAATACCATGCTGCAAAAAACACTATAATAACTCCCAGAACATTAACAAGAACGGGATGATTTTTTCCAAAATCTCCAAGCATATTTTAGCTGCTAAAAATATTAGTTTCCAAATTAAACGCACAAAGATAGCAATTTGACCATAAACACACAAAAAAAAACCTTATTTTTTGTTGATTTGAGCTCTTTCAGGAGCAAATAGAGCATTTATTAAGGGCTGCTTCGTCAATATATTATAGAGTGAGTCCACTTTGAAAAATGTACACTATCATAAATTAACGTGAGTTCGATGAAAATAAATAGCTGTTTCAGGCTGCTCCTCTAAGTTAGAGGAGCTGTACTCCTCCTCTGCCTGAGAGGAGGTGCCCTTTAGGGCGGAGGAGAGGGAGTGCGACCCTGAGGAGTGTGATTACCATCAAAGGCTGGCACACTCCCCCTGTATCCCCCTCTAACTTAGAGGGGGAGCTGCTAACGCAATGATTTTCAAACTACAAATTCATCGAACTCACGTTAAATTAAAAAAAGAGCGCTCCCTCTTGAGGAACGCTCCCTTTGATTACTTTCGATGCACATGAGCTATTGCATATCACCAAAATAGCATAGAGTGCAAAAAACAGCATCAGTTGCCCAGCAGATAGCTGTAGACTGTAGTGACATCGCCCGATGTAATCTGGCCATCGCCGTCTTGATCGCCATTTACAATGTCGGTCATGTCGCCACTGATGAGGAACGTGTAAAGCGCGGTAATGTCGGCAGCTGTCACCTCTCCATCGCCATTCACGTCGCCTGGAACATTCTCTACAGGAATCTCATCGGTGTAATAGATGGTAAAATCGTCGATGTAAGTCTTATAGGTCGATGCACCGGCCGACATGCTGATGCGGTAACGGGCAGGCACGTTCATGTCGAAGAGGTACTTCAGCGTAGCATTTGCGCCTGCAGCTACTGTTGAAGTTGACTCTCCGTCCATATTTGGAATCGCGCTCCAGGTCTTGCCATTGTCGGTCGAACTGTAAAGTATGAACTTAGCAGCAGTAGTCGACGAATTATAAGCGTCGAACGAAACCATGTAGCTCACGTAGCGCACATTTTGCGTCATAGTAATGGCCGAGGGTTTCTTCATCGCAGCAGCATGAGCACCATTGCAGTAGCTGGCATCGGGAGCTGCAGGATAGGCATTGACAAAGCTCCATTTTGTGTACACTCCCTGCATGTCGCCGGTTGGTGGAGCAGTGGCAGCGGCCATTTGCTCAAAGTCCTCTACCACACTGTGCAGCGATGTGTCGTCGCCCACTGTGAAGTGAATCACGCCGTTCTCCTCGCGAATGTTGGTGATATTAAACTGGCATGCAATTCCATTCCAGGTCACAAGGTTAGGAGTGGTGGTGTTAGTGATAAAGGTGGATCCTGTCGGGAAGGCGTCGTCGGCCTGTTCGTTGCCAGTGCCATTGCCTGCACGCAGGAGCACGTAGTAGTTGTGGGCAGGATCGTTGTTAACGCTGTTGCTATCCCACACCGAGGTGTTGGTAGAATCTACACGGCAAATGAGCATTCCATGACCTGGAGCATAAGCGTCCCACCTGGTTTTTTGGCGATTCTCAAGATAGAACTTCACTTGAGTCTCGGGGCTTTTGATGATGTAACCCTCACCGGTAGCACCTATCTGGTTGAGCGAGTACTCGCCCTTGGAATTGATGACTTGAGCATTGGCAAAGCCAATTGAGTAGCGGTCGTAAAGGCTGTAGGCAACAGGGGTGCGAGAGTAATTCTGATAGCTGCCGCCAGACATTATTTCCCAATCGCCAGGAATCTGGCTCTGGCCTCCACCCTGCTCATAGTCAGTGTCATAAAGGTCGGGTAAGCCAAGCACATGGCTGAACTCGTGGCAGATAGTGCCAATGCCATCGAAGATGCCATAGCTGGAATTATAAAGATACTCGGTGGAGCAAGCATAAGTGCGGGCGCGCTTGCCATCAACTACTATATTATTCCAGTAAAGGTCGCTCTTGTGAGGCCACAGGTGGGTGGTGGATCCGTCGCTGTTTGCGCCACTGCCGGCTCCAATGAAGTATATCATGTCGATGTTGCCGTCGTTGTCGCCGTCATACTGTGAGAAGTCGACCTGCCCATCAATCTGCTGCATTGCAGCTTTCCATATATCGCCAGTGTTTTCCCATTTCAGGTGGTCATCAACCGAATAGTTCGACAATGTAACGGGACCATAAACGTCAAAGGTGGGACTGAAGCGACCCTGACTGTTGTCGGTGTAGTAGTCGCGAACACTGCCGGTGCAGGCACCATAG
This sequence comes from uncultured Prevotellaceae bacterium, assembly GCA_946186575.1. Classification (GTDB taxonomy): domain Bacteria; phylum Bacteroidota; class Bacteroidia; order Bacteroidales; family Muribaculaceae; genus Sodaliphilus. The sequence continues at coordinate 2,107 of CAMHNO010000013.1, read as the reverse complement.
TAGTTAGGGGAACCATCCTCGTTGGTGTAACCAGTATAGTTTTCCTCGTTGGCCATGCGGTTGTAAAAGTCATGAGCATCGCTGCGAGTGAAATGCTGATCGTAATAGTCTACAAGGATAATAATACCGCGAAAGTTGTTGTAGTCATACTGGGCTGCCTTAGCTCCGGCTGCCTTGGTCGAGGCATCGACTGGAGCGCGACGGAGCTTGCCATTGCGGGCGTCAACTCTGCTGATGATGCCTTTCTCAAGGGTGCTCACAAATTGGGTCTCGCTTGTCGAGCGGTCAGCCACGTTGTGGGCAACAACCTTGCTTGGCACCAGATCGTCACCTCTACTCTGGGCATAGACAAAATAGCCAGCCTCATTGCGCACGATGGTGTAGCCATCGAGCGTGGTATGATAGTTAAAGAATTCGTCGCCAACGATGCGAATCGTCAACTGTGTGCCATCGGGCTGAGTGACCTGGATGGGTGTGGGCACTGCCGGCACTGCGAGTGCTGCAAGCGCAACAAGGGCGCTGGCAATCAATGTAAAGATTTTTCTCATGTGTTTTATAGTTTATTATATTGTGTATTATGTTTCATGTCATCATGGCTGGAGCATGGCTTTCACTGTCGCTCTTTTATTGATATTTTCATCAGTAGCTTGCAAAGTTAAACCATAATTTGCTTTTGCGCAATTTTAAACTTATTATTTTTTGATTATTCAATAAAAATTCGCACCTTTGTAGTCACAAAATCGACAAAGCTTCATTATAAACTGTGATTTTCCAAAAATTGATTAACACAATCTACCATATTTTATTAACTAAAAAATCTTTATTATGAACAAAAAATTACTGATTTGTTTATTTGCATGGTTAATGTGCGTGCCCGCATTTGCACAAGAGACCGAAACTTTGACCGTGTTTGACGGTACTACCGAAGGTGAAGGAGTGTCATCATCACTTAAAACCAACGACATGGTGCCTGCATTTATTCGCGAATGGAACAAACAAGGCACCAAAAGTCAAATCATTATCCCCGCCCAATTTTTGACGCAAATGAAAGGCGGTGACATTACATCAGTGAAGTTCTACTCAACCAGTTATAGCACCCCCTACACTTCGGCTTCTACTGCCGATGTTTATTTGAGTGAGGTAGACTATACTACATTTGATGCTGCTGAAGGTCATTTTAATTGTGAACCAAAAGCTAATTGCACCATCGTGTACCAAGGCACAGTCACCGTCGAGAGAGTGGGCCCAACCAATCAAGAGTGGGGCGAAATGACCATCACATTCTCAGCACCCTACAAGTATCGTGGCGGCAACTTGCTCATTGGATTTGAGAACACCACCACTGCAGGCTGGAAGCGTTTCCTGTGGCGCGGACAGAACGTAATGTGGCATGCAGGCCTTGCAGAAGAACAAGAGACAACTTATCTGTATAAGCAACAGTGCGACTTTATCCCCTGGACCACTTTCACCTACACTCCCGGCACTCTTCCTCCCGAGGAGTTCTACCTGGTGGGAACTTTCAATGAGTGGGCGACAACCGAGGAAGGCGGCCGCTTAGCTTTTGAGGCTACCGACACCGAGGGCGTTTTCGAGACCGAAGGCACTCTTGAGGCTGGTGCTGAGTTCAAGGTTATCACTCCCAACGGCGACGGCTGGACATGGCTCGGTGGCGTGGACGAGAACCAAGTAGGCTTCTTCTTGATCAACAATGACCTGCTGAACACACCTCTACAACTGATTGATGGTTCTAACTTCCGCATCGAGCACGGCGGCAAGTTCTCCTTCGCCATCAACAACAGCGACATGACACTCACTGTCACTCCGCTTACCAGCCCCGCTATGCCCGGCGACGTTAATGCCGACGGCGATGTGAATTCGACCGACATTACCGCCCTCTACACCTTCCTGCTCTTAGGCGACATGAGCACCATTGTAAATGGCGACCAAGACAACGACGGCGAAATCACTTCGGCCGACGTCACCAAGGTTTACAGCATTCTGCTTGGTGTTGAGGAATGATAATAACCCATACTATATAATCAAATCTTAAACAAGAGGGTGTGTCAAAATTCTGGCACACCCTTTTTGTATCTTTTTATTTCTTGTG
>CAMHNO010000012.1 GCA_946186575.1 uncultured Prevotellaceae bacterium | reverse complement strand
GAGCGGTTTTATGCAGTTCTACTTGATTCCAACCCTCAACTCAAGTACTGAGAGCTCTCTTGATGCTAAGGCTGCTTACTATGAGAATGGCGACATCATTCCTGGCGGTTTCGTTGTTGTAAAGAACTACTACGAGAATGGCAAATTCGTTCAGGCTTATTCTGCCGATGCATTGGAGGCTGGCTTCTTGCCCTCAACCCAAAAGGGCCTTGCCGATCCCGAGTACATGGACTTTGATGTCCTCGATGATCTTGACGCCAGCAATACTACCGATGTTGCCAACTGGTCAAACCACTACATCACCCTTGAGAAAATTAAGCTCACAAGCTCAAGTAAGAACTTCAACTTCCAAGACGAGAATGAAAACGTGAACGCCTGCGTCGGTTACAACAAGTATAATGGCGACGGCTCGTTGCTCAAAGACGGCAGAACAAGTGCTGATGTCATAATGCCAACCGACCTCACCAAGTTCTACAATGTGAAGGGTATCATCCAGCTGTGGAAAGGCGGTTGGGAGTTCATGCCCATCGAGTTCACCGAGTGGAAACCTGCTGAAGTTACTCTGCGTAAGCTTTGCGCCGATGGTGTTGAGCAGAATACCTACACCATCAGCAACCCCTTGCAGGTGGTTTATGTGGACACCGACCGCAACTCAGTATGGGTTAAGGACGGCACAGGCCAATCTATCTGGAGCACTTCTCCCGAGGCTCCCAATGCCGAGAACTTCGCTATCGATTATCCTGCCAACACTCGCAGCCAGCAGGCTTACTATGACCAGAGCAACTGGTGCCAGTTGGTATTTGACGGAGATATTCCTAATGAATTGGAAAGCCTCCCAATCATCAACGGTGGCAAGATCACCGGTAAGTTCACCAATAAGATGAACCCAACTCTTGAGAAAGTTAAACTTGGTGAGAACTTCGTTCAGACCGAGTCGAGCAGCTACACCACCAACTACTACTTGGCAGCAAACTTCAACGGTCCACAGAAGGGTTACTTCTTCATGAATCCCAAGCCCCAGGAGTATGCCGACATTGTTTGGGCTATCTATGACTCTTCGAACAATAGTATGATTATGACAACTAACTCAAGTCAGAACTATTATGGATTTGAGGGTTCATTCAAGGTTGACATGTCGATGAACATCAATCCAAGCCTTCAGCTTGTAGATGGTACTGAGACTGGCAAGGGTTACGAACACTTCAAGGCTATTGTCCGTTTGGCTTCGACAGCTAACGCTCCAATGCTCAAGGACCGCATGCCAGCAAACGCAGAGTATGTAGTATTCCCATTGGATATCACTCAAGACGTGCCCACCGGCATCAACACCGTTGACGTTACTGGCAAGGCTGTGAAGAGCGTGAAGTTCTACAACGTGGCTGGCATTGAGAGTGCTACTCCATTCCAGGGTGTGAACATCGTGGTAACTGAGTACACCGACGGCACTCGCTCGACCAGCAAGGTGCTGCGCCGCTAATGAGTTTTTAGCAAAACAGGAAACTCCCTTATAATTAAAAGAGGTGCCTGCCACAATGGGTGGTGGGCACCTTTTTTTTAACAAAAATCTTCCTTGCATTAAAAATGATTACTATCTTTGCACTCGCAAAGAGGACTGTCTTCAGTCAGACTGGGTCGGACAAAGGTCAGACTATGTCAGACATAAGTCGGACGAAGTCTTTTTCTACACTATTATTATTTGAAACTTATAGGTTTTATGGGATTTTTGAGGCGTGGTGGAGGTTACCGCAAATTGCAGGTTTACAAGCTCACAGAGATAATCTATGACATAAGCTATCACTTTACCAGCCGCTACTTATCGAAACGTGACCGCACAGTAGACCAAATGGTGCAGGCGTCGCGTTCGGGTAAGCAGAATATCGCAGAGGGCAGCTTAGCATCGATGACGTCTCGCAAGACTGAGATTAAACTTACTAATGTGGCAAAGGCGAGTTTAGGCGAACTGTTAGTAGACTATGAAGATTACTTACGCACTCGCAAACTCAATCGCTGGGACGCAAAAAATGAGCGTTACAAGAAATTGCGTGAATATGTCAAGACCGACGAGTTTGAGAATGGTTATATGCAACTTGTTGAGCGCTTGAATGATGAAGAGATTGCCAACTTGTGCATGACACTAATCTACCAAGCGATTTATATGCTCGACCACTTGCTTGACGCTCAGCAAGAGCAATTCGTCAAAGAAGGCGGAGTGAGCGAAGCAATGACCAGAGCCAGACTCGAAGCGAGAAAGACCTCGCGCAACAGCTCGACAGAGATGTGACGGAGGTCAGACAAAAGTCAGACAGAGGTCAGACAAAGTCGGACTTAGTCGGACAAAAGTCAGACTTAGTCAGACGAAGTCGGACGAAATGAGATTGTTTTTAAAATTAAGTTTAATGAGGCAGTTAAGTGACATATTGCTTGGCATTGTGCTGGTGCTGATGGCAGTGGCAGTGGCGGCTTGTGCGAGCATAGGCAGGCCCGAGGGCGGTCCGCGCGACTACACTCCGCCCATGATGCTGCGCAGCAATCCGGCTCCTGGCACGGTTAACTTCAAAGGCAAGAAGATAGAGATTGGCTTTGATGAGATAGTGAACATCAAGGACCAGACCACCCGCGTGGTGGTGTCGCCGGCTCCGAAGGAGCAGCCCACTATTCGCGCCCTTGGCAAGAAAATCACCGTGGAATTTCAAGACGAGCTGGAGCCCAACACCACCTATGTGATAGACTTCACCGACGCCATTGAGGACAACAACGAAGCCAACGTGCTCGACGGCTTCACGTTTGCCTTCTCGACTGGCGACCACATCGACTCGCTGCAGGTGAGCGGCATGGTGCTCAGGGCCCGCGATTTGGAGCCGATGAAGAACGTGCTGGTGGGCATTCACAGCAACCTGAACGACAGTGCATTCACCACACTGCCATTTGAGCGCGTGAGCCGCACCAACAGCCGCGGCGAGTTCACGCTGCGCAACTTGCCCGCCGGCGAGTACCACATCTTTGCCCTGCGCGACGCCGACGGCGACTACAAGATGGCTCGCACCGAGGACATCGCCTTCCTCGACCGCGTGGTAGTGCCCAGCACCCGCGAGTTCACCTCGCAAGACACGGTGTTCACCTTCGACCACCGCATCGACACAGTGACCACCGCCACACACACCGAATATCTGCCCAACGACTTGCTGCTTAGCCTCTTTAACGAAGAATTCCACTCGCTATACTTGAAGAAAAGCGAACGCACCGAGCCCAACAAGCTGCAGGTGCTCTTCTCGTGGACGATGCCCGAGATGCCCACTGCACGGCTGCTGAGCCCAAGCGTGGATAGCGACCAGTGGGCCAAGCTCGAGACCCGCGAGGCGCAAGACTCGCTCGTGTACTGGCTCACCGACTCCACCCTGATAAAAGCCGACACCATCAGGCTCGAGATGAACTACTGGCGCACCGCCGACAACGACTCGCTCGTGCAGCAGACCGACACCCTCACCTTTGCCAAAAAGCGCAACAACAACGAGCGCCGCGAGCTGGAGCGCAAAGCCAAGGAGCGCGAGAAACACGAAAAGGAGCTTGCCAAGCTCACCGAGAAACTTGAACGCCTGCGCAGCGAGGGCAAAGACACTACCGACGTAGCCATTGAGCTCGACGGCCTGCGCGACATGCTCAAGGAGAAACCCGTGCTGCTGCAGCTGACCACGTGCAAAGACGCGGTGGAAATCACCGACTCGCTGTGGATAAGGTCGGACTCACCCATAGGCCACATCAGCATGGCAGGCATCCACCTTGAGAAGATGAACAGCGACAGCACGTGGACCGCAGTGCAGGTGCCCACCCTCGAGCCCGCCAACGAGTGGGACGTGTATCGCTACGTGGCACCCATGGAGCTTGAGCAGAACACCAACTACCGCCTGACCATCGACTCGCTGGCGGTGCAATCGATATATGGCGTGGCGTGCGACACCATCCGCACTACCTTCAAGGTGAAAGGCGAAGAAGAATATGCCAACCTGCACGTGCACTGCCTGGGCTTTGAGGGTAAAGCCTTTGCCCACCTGATTGACAAAAACGGGAAAGTGCTGCGCACGGTGGACGTGCTTGGCAGCTACGCCGACTTCTTTGATTTGCTACCCGAGACCTACTATGTGATGATGGTGCTCGACGCCAACGGCAACGGCCGCTGGGACACCGGCAACTACCGCGAGCACCTCCAGCCCGAGGACGTGTTCTACTTTCACAACCCCATCAAGCTCAAGAAGTTCAGCGACGTGACGCTCACGTGGAACATCTACGACACCCCCGTCGACAAGCAGAAGCCCGATGCCCTGCGCCTGTTCCACCCCGAGGAGCGCAACAGCAAGCTCAAGAAGCAGGAGAACAAGAAAAACAACGAGGAAGACGAAGAAGACGAGTTCAACAGCAACGGCTTCATGAACAACACCTACTCGGGCAACAAATATGACGACGTGAAGCGTGGAGTGGTGAAGTGAGAACTAACGAAGTATCACAAAATCTCACAAAATAGACCTTTTAATAAACATCATTTAAAAAAAATTTTTTCACATTAATAATTTATTGTATATTTGCAGGCTGAAATCGTGGAAAAGTTTTTTGACGCGGGGTCATCGCCTTGCGCTAAGAGCTACTTAACACGCTTAACACCAGAGAGAAATAAACACAATTATTAATAACATTAAGAAATGCAAACTAAAGGTTTTATCGTAACTATTGCTACCGCGTTAGTGCTGATATGCATTTTCTACCTGTCGTTTACATTCGTTGGCAGCAACATTGAGAATCAAGCTCAAAGCTATGCCATGAAGGTTGCTAAGGTGAACGCTCCCGACCAGACGACAGATAGTCCTTACATGAAGGCTTATCGCGAGTTCATCAGCAAGAAAGAGAAACAGAAAGTGTGGTTAGGCTACACTTATCAGGAAGTGCGAGAGAAGCAGCTCGGTCTGGGTCTGGACCTCAAGGGCGGTATGAACGTAACGCTCCAAATCTCGGTGCCCGACATCCTGCGAGTGCTCTCTGACAACAACAAGGACAAGAACTTCAACAAAGCCATCGACATGGTCAACAAGAGCAGCGAGGACTTTGTGGGAGACTTCTGCCGCAACTACAAGAGCCTGTCGAAAGGCAAAGGCACCCTTGTTCAAATCTTCCGCAACAAAGTACAGAAAATCAAAGACAACCCTCAAGCCACCGACGAAGAGGTGCAGCAGTACCTCCGAGAAGAAGTGGAGAGCATGGTTGACAACTCATATAAAGTGCTTCGCACCCGTATCGACCGCTTTGGTGTGGTAGCTCCCAACATCCAGAAGATGCAGAGCACCGGCCGCATCCTGCTCGAGCTCCCCGGCGTGAAAGAGCCCGACCGTGTGACCAAGCTGTTGCAGAGCACAGCCAACCTGCTGTTCTTCGAGACCTATCGCGGCAACGACGTCAGGGGTGAGCTCCAGCAGCTGAGCAATGCATTCGCATCGGGCCAGACCGCTGCTCCTGCCGACACCACAGCCACTGACGAAAAGACCGCCGAGGCCAAGGACGACAAAACCAAAGACTCGACCAGCAAGAGCACTGCCGACACCGCTAAGAAAGCCGAGCCCGCCAAGCAGCAGGCCCAGAAGCCCACTGGCAAGAGCCTGTTCGAGATGCTGGGCAACATAGACGGTAACAGTCCCGCCGTGGGCCACGTGGCAGTGAGCGACACCGCCGCTGTGAACAAGATTATCAACAGCGACCTTGCCAAGAAGATACTCCGTAGCGACCTGAAGCTTTGCTGGACCAACAAGCCCGAGCAAAACAACGCCAAGGTCGAGACCCTGGGCCTGATAGCCCTGAAAGTGAACAACGCCTCGGCCAACGGTGAGGTGCTCAACGGCGACGTGGTGACAAGCGCCACCAGCGAGTATGAGAACCTGCAAGGCAACGTGGTGTCGATGGTAATGAACGATGAGGGCGCCCGCAAGTGGTCGTCAATCACCGCTCAAAACCGTGGCCGCGCAGTTGCCATCGTGCTCGACGACCAGGTTTACTCTTATCCTAACGTTAACCAGCAGATTGACGGTGGCCGCAGCCAGATTACCGGCAACTTCACTCCCGAGGAGGCTAACGACCTTGCCAACGTGCTCGAGAGCGGTAAGATGGACGCCAAGGTCAACATCGTGAGCCAGAACGTGATTGGTCCTTCGCTCGGTCAAGAATCAATTGACAAGGGTCTCATTTCGTTCGTAGTAGCACTCGTGCTGCTGATGATCTTCATGATGTGCGTCTACGGTGTCAAGGCCGGCATGATTGCCAACATGGGTCTGTTGTTCAACCTCTTCTTCACCGCCGGCATCCTGGCATCGTTCCAGAGCGTGCTCACCCTGCCCGGTATCGCCGGTATTGTGCTGGCACTGGGTATGGCAGTGGATGCCAACGTGCTCATCTTCGAGCGCATCAAGGAAGAGCTGCGCGCCGGCAAGGCCCTCAAGGCCGCTGTGGCCGACGGTTATGGCAACGCCTTCTCGGCAATCTTCGACTCAAACTTGACATCAATCATCACCGGTATCATCCTTGCCATCCTGGGTACTGGCCCAATCAAGGGTTTTGCCGTAACAACCATCATCGGCATTTGCTGCTCGTTCTTCACAGCAGTCTATGCTACCCGCGTCATCCTCGAGTGGTTCATCAACAAGGGTTGGTATGCCAACATGACCCTCACCACCCCATGGACCCGCCACATGATGGAGAACGTGAAGTTCAACTTCATGGGCAAGCGCAAGGGCAGCCTCGTGGCAGTGTGCGTGATTGTTGCTGCTATCGTGGCAATGTTTGTAGGCCGTGGCTTGAGCCAGGGTATCGACTTCTCGGGTGGCCGCAACTACATCGTGCAATTTGACCAGCCAGTGAAGCCCGAGCTCCTCAAGGCCGAGGTCGACAAAGTGTTCCCCGACGCAACCAACTCAGTTATCACCATCGACAACGACACCAAGGTGCGCGTGTCGACCAACTATAAGATTGCCGACACCAGCGCTGGCGCCGAGGTCGACAAGGAAATCGAGAGCAAGCTCTTCGGCGCGCTCAAGGGCAGCTTCAAGATCAAGAACATCGATGCCACCAAGTTTGGTGTTACCAACACCGACATTGGCATCCAGCAGAGCGAGCAGGTGGGTCCAACCATCGCAAGCGACATGAAGCGCTCGGCAAGCTGGGCAGTGGCATTCGCCCTGATAGCAATGGCCCTCTACATCCTGCTGCGCTTCCGCAACGTAGCCTTCTCGCTCGGAGCCCTGGCAGCCGTTGCCTTCACAGCATTTGTGGTAATTGGCTTCTACACACTCTACGGCTTCTTCCCATTCTCAATGGAGGTTGACCAAACGTTTATCGCCGCCATCCTGACCGTAATCGGTTATCAGGTGAACGATACCGTGGTGGTATTTGACCGCGTGCGTGAGTACCGCAAGCTCTATCCCAAGCAAGACCTCTACACCACATTCAACACCGCACTGTGCAGCACTCTGGCCCGTACGATGATGACCTCGATCACCACATTGCTGGTATTGCTCGTTATCTTCTTCCTGGGCGGTGAGTCGATTCGCAGCTTCGTCTTCGCGATGATTCTGGGTGTTGTAATCGGTACTTGCTCGTCGCTGTTCATTGCCTCGCCAGTGGCCTATGCCATTGCCAAGGGAGGCAGCAAAAAGGCAGCCAACGCCAAGAAGTGATAAAACAACACAACCCCTATAAAACAAAAGCCTGGAGCTCGCCACCGAGCCCCAGGCTTAGTTTTTACAAATACAAGAAAAGACCCGTTGTGGTCATTTATTCAAGATAAAACCAATAAAACACTTGCCACCCAACCGCGGCAGCGCCAAAAGGCACTACATGAAAAAAATCGCAAGCAACTAACTTGAGCTGCTTGCGATTGATTGTTGTGGTACCTCCAGGATTCGAACCGGGGACACATGGATTTTCAGTCCATTGCTCTACCACCTGAGCTAAGGCACCATCGTGGTTTTTTGATTTGCGAGTGCAAAGTTACGGCAAGTTTTTGAAACAACCAAACTTTTCGCACAAAAAAAGCTTTTTGAGGCTCAAAAACTGCTAAAAAGCGAAAAAATGCTCTCAAAACCACACTTTTTTTAGGAAAAATGAGTAATTTAGCACTTTCTTTTTAACCACACATGTGCATCAATAGATGATTTGACATGTAGAACACAGCAGATGGAACAGCTCATGCAGTACATATGGCAGCATCGCCTGTGGCGAAGCGAGGACATGGTCACCAACGATGGCCGGCCAGTGCGCGTGCTCGATCCCGGGCTGCTCAACACCGACGCCGGCCCCGACTTTTTCAACGCCAAGGTTGAGATTGACGGTCAAGTGTGGGTGGGAAACATCGAGATGCACGTGAGGGCGAGCGACTGGAAGCGCCACGGGCATGACCGTGACCTGGCCTACGACAGCGTGATACTGCACGTGGTGGACAAAGACGACGCACCAGTAGCTCGCAGCAACGGCGAGCGCATTCCGCAGCTGGTGCTGCAGGTGTCGCCGCTCTTCAGCAGCAGTTACAACCAGCTCGTGGCAAGCAAGCAAGAGCTGCCATGCGAGAGCGTCATCAAGCAGGTGCCCAGCATCACCATCGTAGAGTGGGTCGAGAGGCTGGCATTTGAGAGACTTCACGGTAAGGTGCAGCGCGTGCGCGACCTGCTCGAGCTTTACCATGGCAGTTGGGAAGATGTGTGCTATGTGACGCTGGCACGCAACCTGGGCTTCGGCATCAACAACGAAGCCTTCGAACGGCTGGCTCGCCGCACCCCACTCAGGCTCATGCACAAGCACAGCGACTCGCTGCTGCAGCTCGAGGCGCTGCTCTTTGGCCAAGCCGGCATGCTCGACAGCAATGCCACAGGCTCCGACGCCTACTACCGCCAGCTGTGCTCAGAATATGCCTTCCTGGCCAACAAATTCTCGCTGCATCCCATGGAACGCGAGTCATGGAAGATGTTTCGCATCAGACCACAGAACTTCCCCTATCGCCGCATTGCCATGCTCGCCCACTACATCGAGGGCAGTTTCAGGCTCATGAGCCACATTCTTGAGGCCACCAGCGAGAAAGAGCTGCGCAGGCTTTTTCAGGTGGAGCTCACGGGCTACTGGAGCGACCACTACAGCTTTGGCAAACCAGCGAGCCACCCGTCGCCGGCACTGAGCAACAAGTCGGTCGACATCGTGCTCATCAACACTGTGGCGCCGCTCTACTATGCCTACGGCGAGATAACTGGCAACCATGAGCTCACCGACAAGGCCATAAATCTCCTCGAAGACATTAAACCCGAGAACAACTCAATAGTCCAATCATTTGTGAGAGCAGGAATCGAGTGCGACAGCGCTCTCACTTCGCAAGCACTCATCGAGCTAAAGCGCAGCTACTGCGACGCCCGCAAGTGCATCTACTGCAAGATTGGGCACAGGCTCCTGAGCGATGCCGCCCACAGAGATTGACGAGGCTGCGAAGAAACATAAAAAACATTTCAAAAAAATAACTCATACACACTAAAAAACTTTTTAGACGTAAAAAAATCATGAGAAAATCTTTTTTATCAGTAGCACTGGCATGCATGGCCATTGCAGGTGCTAAAGCCGAGAGCGTTATTCCGTTGAGCTTCGGAGATTTCGATCAGTGGGTCACCCGCAACATCAAGGAGAGCGCCATAATAGGCGGAGAGAACAAGAAGGTTTATGAAATTGCTCCCACCAAGACAATAAATGGCGACGAGCCATATACCAACATGGGCAACTCGCCTTGGGCCACCAGTAATGTGCTGGCCAAGGTGGCAGGAGTTGTGAAAACCAGTAACCAGGTCTACCCCGACAAGCGTGGCAACGGCTACTGCGCTAAGCTGTGCACTCAATATGAGCACGTAAAGGCACTGGGAATCCTGAACATGGACGTGCTCGCCTCGGGCACCATCTTCCTGGGGCAGATGCTCGAGCCCGTGAGCAGCACCAAGAATCCTTATAGCAAGATGAACATGGGCATCCCCTTCACCAAGCGTCCCGAGGCGCTGCAGTTTGAATACAAGCTCACCATCCCATCGGGACAGCGCATCTATTCAAGCGGCTTTGGCGCAAAAAAGGAGCTCGAAGGCCAAGACTATGCCGAGGTGTTCATACTGCTACAGCGACGCTGGGAGGATGCCAACGGCAACATCCACGCCGCACGCGTGGGCACCGGCCGTGAGCGCTACGGCACCTCGGTGGCAAAGTGGACCACTCACCGCATACCTGTGTGGTATGGCGACATCACCAGTCACGAGGGCTATCAAGACTACATGGGCCTGATTCCCAAGAAAAATTCTTACTACGCCCGCAACAGCAAGGGCAAGATGGTGCCTGTGGTTGAGGAACAATGGGATGCCCCCGACGCCACTCCCACCCACATGGTGGTGATGATTTCGTCGGGCTGCGGCACCCCCTACACCGGCACTCCTGGAATGACACTGTGGGTCGACAATGTGTCGCTCGTCTACTAAACTAAGGCGACACAAATTCCACTGGCTGGCAACATCAACGCGTGCCAGCCAGTTTTTTTTAGTTTTGCGATGTAAATAAAAAATTGTAACTTTGTGGTCACATAGAAAAATCACAATAGCACTATGGCAAAGGAAGTGGGGCAAACCCCTATGATGAAACAGTTCTACGAGATGAAGGCTAAGCACCCCGATGCTTTGCTGCTGTATCGCGTGGGCGACTTTTATGAGACCTATGGCAACGACGCCATCATCGCCAGCGAGATTTTGGGCATAACCCTCACACGGCGTTCCAATGGCACCGGTGGCAAGAACTTGGAGATGGCAGGATTTCCGCACCATGCCCTCGACACCTATCTGCCAAAGCTCGTGCGCGCCGGCAAGCGCGTGGCAATATGCGACCAGCTCGAGGACCCAAAGCTCACCAAGAAACTCGTCAAGCGCGGCATCACCGAGCTCGTCACGCCTGGTGTGGTGATAGGAAACACGTTGCTCGACCGCAAGGAGAACAATTTCCTGGCAGCAGTGCACTTTGGAAAGAAAGCTACCGGTGTAGCGTTTCTCGACATCAGCACTGGTGAGTTTCTGGCCGCCGAGGGCACGGTCGACTATGTGGACAAACTCATTGCTAACTTTGCTCCTAAGGAGGTGCTCATCGAGCGCAGCAACCGCGCCCGCTTCCAGCAATCGGTAACAGGAAAGTATCTCACTTTTGAGATGGAAGACTGGGTTTTCACCACCGATTCGGCCATGAGCCGACTGCTCAAGCATTTCGAGACCAAGAACCTTAAAGGATTTGGCGTGCAAAACATGCCTTGCGCCATAGTCGCAGCCGGAGCCATACTCTACTACCTCGACCTCACTCAGCACACACAGCTCAAGCACATCACGTCGCTGTCGCGCATCGAAGCCGAGCGTTATGTGAGACTCGACAAGTTCACTGTGCGCAACCTCGAGCTCATAGCACCCATGGCCGACGACGGCAAGAGCCTGCTCAGCGTTATCGACAAGACCTTATCGCCCATGGGAGCACGACTGCTGCACCGCTGGATAATGTTTCCGCTCAAGGACGTGAAGGCCATCAATCGCCGGCTCGACGTGGTGGAGCACTTCTTCAAAGACACTCAAGGACGCCAGCTGCTCAAGGAGCAACTCGAGGTAATAGGCGACATTGAGCGACTGGTCTCGAAAGTGGCGGTGGCACGCATCTCGCCACGCGAACTGGTTCAGCTCAAGTGCGCCCTGCAAGCCATCGCTCCTATCAAGGCCATGTGCCAGAACAGCGATAGCGAGGTGCTCTACAGCTATGGCGAGCAGCTTAATCCATGTCACCTCATCAGCGACCGCATAGAGCGCGAAATCAACCCCGACGCTCCCAGTCAGCTCAACCGCGGCAACGTGATAAGGAACGGCGTGGACGACGAGCTCGACGAACTGCGCAACATCTCGTCGAGCAGCAAGGACTACCTCATGCGCCTGCAGCAGCGCGAGAGCGAGCGCACGGGCATCCCCAGCCTCAAGATTGCCTACAACAACGTCTTTGGCTACTACATTGAGGTACGCAACACTCACAAGGACAAAGTGCCACCCGAGTGGATAAGGAAACAGACTCTGGTGAGCGCCGAACGATACATCACCCCCGAGCTCAAGGAGCTGGAAGAAAAAATTCTTGGTGCTGAGGAAAAGATTCTCATCATCGAAAACAAGCTCTTCAACGAGCTGGTAGTTGCTGTGAGCGACTATATACCAGCCATTCAGAGCGACTCGTCGCTGCTGGCACAGCTCGACTGCCTTCTCTCGTTCACAAGGGTAGCCATCGAGAACAAATACAACCGACCCGCTGTAGACGACTCACTCGAAATCGATATCGTCGAGGGCCGTCATCCAGTCATCGAGAAGCAGCTGCCTGTGGGGGAATTATATGTTCCCAACAGCATCCATCTCAGCAACGACGACCAGCAGGTGATGATTATCACAGGACCAAACATGGCGGGTAAGTCGGCACTGCTCAGGCAGACCGCTCTCATCGTGCTCATGGCTCAAATAGGATGCTTTGTGCCAGCACAGGCTGCACGGGTGGGTATCGTCGACAAAATTTTCACTCGCGTGGGAGCAAGCGACAACATCTCGCTGGGCGAGTCCACCTTCATGGTCGAGATGACCGAGGCTTCTTCAATCCTCAACAACATGAGCCAGCGCAGCCTCATCCTCTTCGACGAACTGGGCCGCGGCACCAGTACCTACGACGGAATTTCCATAGCCTGGTCTATCGTAGAATACATCCATGAGGTGGGAGCCCATCCCAAGACACTCTTCGCCACCCACTACCACGAACTCAACGAGATGGAAAAGACCTTCAAGCGAGTGAAAAACTACAACGTGAGCGTGCGCGAAATGAACGGCAAGGTCGTGTTCCTGCGCAAACTTGAGCCCGGCGGCAGCGAGCACAGTTTCGGCATTCACGTAGCTAAAATCGCCGGCATGCCCAAGGCCATCGTGCATCGCGCCGACGAAGTGCTCAAGCGCCTCGAGCAGAACAGCAATAACGACTCGCTGAGCAAGGACCTCGACGACGTGGCCAACAACCGCAATGGCGTGCAACTGTCGTTCTTCCAACTCGACGACCCCGTGCTGAGCCAGGTGCGTGACGAGATTCTGAACACCGACATCAACAACCTCACCCCCATGGAGGCTCTTAACAAACTCAACGACATCAAAAGCATCATCACCGGCAAGAAGTAACCAAAGAACCACAAACAACAACAAGCCATGCGCAAAGTTTTTCTACTAATAATAGTGAGTATAGTCTCGGTCGCGACTTGGGCGCAGCCACAACTTGCTCAGCAGCAACTCGCCGCCAACCACAACCGCAGCGGCAGTAACCACTATGCCTACCCTACCCAAGAGCTGCCCAAGCTCACGCCTGCACCCGCCGGCTACAAACCGTTCTTCATCAACCACTATGGCCGCCATGGCAGCCGCTGGCTCACCAAGCAAAGCAGCTACGACAAACCAGTTGCCACTCTTGAGCAACTGCAACAGATGGGTGCCCTCAACAAGCAAGGCGAGGTGCTGCTCGACCAGCTGCGCATGATTGCCCTCGAAGCCAAGGGCCGCGCCGGCGACCTAAGCGACGTGGGAGCCGAGCAGCATCAAGGCATAGCACGTCGCATGTGTGAGAACTTTCCCGAGGTGTTTGACGGTGATGCCACTATCGACGCACGCTCCACAGTGTGGATTCGTTGCATACTGTCGATGGCCAACGAGACTCAGATTTTCAAGGCCTATAACCCGCGCATTAAAATCTTCACCGATGCCAGCTACCACGACATGTACTACACTGGCTGGGGCTACGGCGAGGACACCCTTGCCAACCCACAGCGCAAGGCCATTCGCCACATCAGCGATAGCATCTTCGATGCACGCATCGACGCATCACGTTTCATTAGCCAGTTCCTAAACAAGACCCCCGCCAAGTGCATTAAGCTACAAGGCACAGAGAAACTGATGGAACAGATATTCGATATCGCCGGCAGCCTCCAGAACCATCATGCCTTCGACGGCATGAACCTTTTCCAACATTTCACCGACGAGGAAATCTACGAGCTATGGAAAGTGAAGAACATCTACTGGTATCTGCAGTGGGCCAATTCGCCACAAGGTGGCAACCGCATGCCCTACATAGAGCGAGCACTGCTGAGCAACATGATAGCCACTGCCGACAGTGTCATAGCACTGCCCACCACTTGGCATGGCGCAACGCTGCGCTTTGGCCATGAGACGTGCGTGCTGCCACTGGCATGCCTGCTCGAAATCAACAACGTGAACTTCTCGTGCAACGACCTCGACAAGCTGCACGAGCAATGGCGCAACTACGAGATATTCCCCATGGCATGCAACATACAGATGGTCTATTACCGCAAACCCGGCAACGATGATGTGCTGGTGCAGGTGCTCTTTAACGAGCAACCGGCCAAGCTGCCTTTCGACACCGACTGCTTCCCATTCTATCACTGGAACGACATCAAACCCTACTACCTCAACAAACTCAAAACTGTGGTCAATTGGCCTAAATAAAACTTAAAATAATCGGTCGTTTTGTCACAATATTGCAGCCACATCTGCAATATTGTCATTTATTGTGCCGTTTTGTCATTAAATATTTTAATTTCCCTTATTGGCACTCGCTTTGCAAAATAATGAAGTGAGCCCACCTGCCGAGACGCCCACAACAGAAGCACACAGCAGTCGATAGGGCCAGAACTTTAAATATTAACAACAATAAAAATATAGGAGATTAAAATTATGTTACTTGCACGTAGAAATTCAAACTGGTTACCCGATGTTTTCAACGACTTCTTCGACACCGAATTCTTGCCTAAGGTGAACAGCAACACCACGGCACCAGCCATTAATGTGATTGAGAAGAAGAACGAGTATGACGTGGAGCTCGCCGCACCAGGCATGACCAAGGAAGACTTCAAGGTGAGCCTTGACGAGGACCACAACCTGGTAGTTGAGCTTGACAAGAAAGAAGAGAAAACACAAGAGGACAAAGAAACAGGCCACTATCTGCGCCGTGAGTTCTCTTACACCAAATTCCACCAAACACTGCTGCTGCCAGACGACGTGAATCGCGACACAATCAGCGCTACCGTAGAGAACGGAGTTCTCAAGGTTGTACTTCCCAAACTGCAACCACAAGAGATTAAGAAGGAGCGCACAATGATCGAGATTCAGTAATGGGCCACGGTGCAACAAGCCAGAAAACCACTCGGCTAATCACAGCGAAAACCGATTCATAAGCACAGAATGTTTTGTTTTTAGTTATTAATGGTGCCTATCGGGCCTAAAGCCATTCATTAGCTCTACCCCGGTAGCCATCAACTCGCAAAAAAATATCCTCGCATCGACGAGGATATTTTTTTTTTGAAACTAAAAAAGCGTCACGCAATCACTTGAGAACAATACTCTCAATAATTGCTCTCACCTCTTCGTTGGCAAAGGGGTCGCCCTTGATTTCGTTGGTGCTTACTGTAATCTTCACTGTAGCATCTTTCTTCTCACCTTGCGGAGCTATAATAAAGTAGGAATTGCGGTCACCCTTGCGCAACACGTTTAATTTGCCACCTTCAACATTGATTTCCTCAATCTGCTTATAACCGCCGTCAGGGCTCAGGTAATATTCCATGGCTTTGTCATAAGCTTCGGTGTTTTCCTCAATGGTGATGAAGTGGTTGAACTTCTCGCCATTGTGCTTAATCTTCACTTTGGCATCTTCGTTTGTCACAACTTCCCATCCCTCGGGTTGGATGATGGTGAAGTGAGTTTTTTCGATGGGTGTGCCTTTAACCTTAGGACCGCCAGCACACGAGTTCAGGGCCACAACCGCAGCCACCAATGCGAATAATGCAAATAATTTTTTCATACCTGTTTTTTTTATTTTAGATTATAATTAATAATTAAACAAAATGCATGTCAGTACACACACCGACAATTCCGCTACAAAAATAACCAATAAAAATCAAAAACACATGAAATTTTAAATAAAATGAGCACTAAAATTTAAAAATCGCAACAATCGCTACGTCAAAAATCAACATTCCGGCAATCGTCAGCAAGTTTATCGAGCAAGTTTTGCACATTTACGAAAAAATAGTTACTTTTGTAGGTTTTTAATACTCACACAACCACAAAACACTGCTTAAAATGAAAAACGGCAAAAGAAAAATAAAGAAAGGATTGATAGTCATAGGGGCCATCATCGTGATTTTGCTCATTGTCATGTCGATGACCAACCCATCCAATAACGACCACCTCAAGGTTGTTGCTAAGAATCTTGACAAGTTCGACATGTCGCAACTCGACCTTACTGAGGAAGAAATGGCCCAATACACTGCCTACATGAGCAGTGGCGGCAGCGCCAACATCATCGACAAGGTGGTAAAACCCTCGTTCAAAGTCAAAGATTATGGACTATGGTCGGTGGGTAGTTTTAAAGACAAGGATGTGACGCTGGGCATCTTCAACAAGGTCTACACGCTCGATGCCGAATCGATAGGCATGGACCTGCTCAACCGCGACAGCAATCCGGCACCAGCCGACTCTACCAAGCAGGCTGCCGACAGCACCAGCACCGCTGAGCAATAACGCTTGCCGCACCCACATCTGGCTAACAACTGCACGATGAAGAGCCCCAGCCACGGCATCAAGTCAATAATCATCACAGCAATCGCATTAGTTGCGGTTGCTGTGTCGTGTGTGCGTGACAGCGACGCTGGTGGCCAGGTGCGCCACGATTTGCCACTCGACAAGCTTCAAGACGGAGACTTGCTCTTCAGGTGCGGCGCAGGAGCCCATAGCCAGGTGGTGACTAAGATGGACAAGAGCCAGGGGCTATACTCTCACGTGGGAATCGCAATCTATCACAACGGCAAGTGGCAGGTGGTGCATGCTGTGCCAGGCGAGAGCAACGATGGCGTTGACAGGGTCAAGGTGGAACCATTAGACTCGTTCTTCCTCACCACAAGGGCAGTGCGTGGAGCGGCAATGAGGCTTCAAGCATGCGACAAATCCATTGCCCGCCATGCAGCACTCTGGGCCATGAGTAAAGACGGGGTGAGATTTGACGACCATTACAACTGGGCCGACAGCAGCCAGCTCTATTGCACCGAACTCGTGCATCACGCTTACAGCAGTGTGGGCATTGACCTGACAGCCGGTCGCAGCACTCATGTGGTGCTGCCGTTCTTCAAGGGCGATGTGGTGCTGCCTGGCGACATCATGAGCAACGACTCGCTCAAACTCATCTTCAGCTTTTAAGACAGGAGAAAAACGACAGCAGTGGGAAGAAAACCGAACATTGGTTTTCTTCCCACTGCGCATGTAGCGATGCACGGCGCTGGAGGTCATTTCAGGATGAGACGGAACGACATGTCTTCCGATGCCCCTCCATTCATCTCAACATCGTGGAAATCGCGCTTTGTTACTGTGCAGCGAGATGCCACCTGAGTGCAGCTGCCACCACGCCTTGTGATGCCATAGGCACTTGTTGTGGGTGACCCCACTGGATCGACCTCACCATCGGCAGCCCACGAGTAGTCCATCGAGAAATTGTCGGTGGTCACCTCAAAGGCGTTTCCGCTCATATCATAAAGTCCAAGTTCGTTGGGATTCTTGAGCTTAACATCTTGAACAACGCTGTTGCTGTTGAGTGAGTACCATGCCACATCGTTAATATTGTTGCTGCCTGCATAGGTGTAGCCCTGGCTCTTCACACCACCGCGAGCTGCCCATTCCCATTGAGCCTCGGTGGGGAGCATGAAGTTCTTGTCGGCAGCCAGAGCACCGTTGGCATGAAGATAATCGTTGAGAGCGGCAATAAATTGCAGCACCTCACTATGCCACTGGCCGTTGCATGGTTTTTGATTGCCCACCTCGGCAAAGTAATTGTAGTCGGGGTATAGAGCCTTCCACAGAGCCTGGGTACACTCGGTCTCGGCCATGTAGAAATCGGTGAGTGTCACACTATGGGCAGGGCTCTCCGAAGCAATGGCATTATTTCCCATGGTGAATGTGCCGCCTTTTACATATATCATGCGAAAGGTCACCCCATTGACTGTAAAGTCAATAGCTTCGGGCTTGGGTTCACTGCCACTTAGCAAGATATTGTAAATAACGGTGATGTCGGCACCAGTGATGCTGCCATCGCCATCCACATCGCTCGAAGCAATGAAAGTGGCATCGCCATTAAGCATGTAGTTGTAGAGCACTGTCACATCTACACTTGTCACCGATCCGTCGCCATTAACGTCGCCAGTGATGCCAGCATGAGCCACAGCCATCCCACATACTGTCACAATCAAAGATAGAATAAACTTTTTCATGACTTAGCGAACGATAAACTTGCGACCATTCTTGATGTAGATGCCAGCAGGCAGAGAGCCTTGAACGGGACGGCCCATGAGGTCAAACACTTGCGCGTCGGCATCGGCATTATCAACACCGACACGGGCGACAGCGGTTGTTCGCTCAAGGCTGGTGAGATAGATTTGACAGGCAATGCCGTTCCATGAGAAGATGCCAGTGATGTTGCACACCTGGCCGTCGTCGGGAATAGCGGTGCCCTCGGGCAGATAGCCCAGCATGTCGTTGACACGCACCTGAAGGCCTTCGGCCTCAGCTATATAGAAACGACCACTCAGTCCTATTGTCACATTATTCACTGCCACCAGCTTCGAGAAGTTAGCATCGTTGAGCAACTCGCTCATTGTGAAGAGTGTGGGCTGCAGTGTGTTGCCACTGGTCTTAGTGAAGGTGTCGGTGCTGGTCAAAGCATCGTTGGTGGCCTGCGGGCGCTCACGACCTGGCTGGTCGTCGTCGGGGTCCTCATCATAATAGAACTGTCCACGCTTCACATAGATGTAGCCATTGAGGATGTCGCCACGCTCCAAATCGAGATTCAAGCCATCGAACTCCACAGCGCCGGTAGCATCCTCGACATAAGCTGCACTCCAGTCAACGCCATTCACTTGAGCGTTGTTGAGCGAGAGTTTTGCCAGAGTGCCCACCTCGAGGGCGTTGAACTCGGCAATAGTTCCCACCTCGACGTAGGTGGTGGTATCGGGGGTGTAGGTTTGGTCGTTAGCATCGTCGGTGGTGACTGTCATCTTGAGCAGCAGCGACTGGGTGTTATACTCGTTGGCAGCGTTCTCGTTGTCGAATGTTATTGCTGTTGAATTACCATTCCACACATAGTTTACCGCGTCGAGCTCTCCATTGCCAGCCTGTGCCTCGAGGAAGAACTTATAGTTCTGCACCTCAAATGTGATGCCAGTGATGGCGCGGCCCGCGTCGGCAGTGATGGTGAGTTTGCCACCCACCTGCAGATAGGTCACGCCGGCGTTGGTTTGCCACATGCGGTTGACCTTAGCCCCGTCGACCGAAGTTAGCACCACATCGCCCTGACGCAGTTCCATGCCGCTGATCACTCCCTTGGTGGGGTTTTCCCAGTCGGCAGGAGTTGCCACCTCAAGGTTGAGGTTGTTGCCGGCAAAGTCGTAAACATTCTCTTGAGTTGCTGCACTGGCACTGAGCTGCCAAGAGCACAATAGCGCTACTGCGCTGATTTTGGTAATGATGTTCATAGAATAAAAGTTTTAATTATTAATTATTAATTTGTTTATTTTCTAATTAGATAAAGATGGCTTTTGCCTGGGCAAGAAATCATTGGTTGAATTGTTGGTATCAACGAGTCGGCCACTCTCGTCACGCTTCCTGATTACCGACAGGCCGTAACGTGACTTGTCGCTCGAGGTCTCGGCGCAATAGGTCCAGCCCGAGTCGAGCATGGGCGATGCCACGTTCCACGCCCACTCGTTCATGATAGCCAGGTTCACCCAGTCAATCACCCACGAGTTGGGGATGAAATAGCCATCGCCAGTGCTCTCGTAGGTTCCCCATGCAGCATTAACCAAATAATTGTACTTGTAGTAGTTGTTCTCGACAAAAGAGTCGTAATCGCAATGCATGCGCACTATGCCATAGGATTTGGTTCCCTTATTGCCCAGCATAGTGTAGCTCCACAGGTCGCTGTACCACTTGATGAGATTGGCTGCATCGGGGTTGTCCTCGTCAAAGAACTCAGTATTGGGACTCACGTCATAGAATTCAAACTGCGCACCACTCAAATCAATGGAGTTAGGATTGATGAGAGTGTGGTTTTTGGCATTGAGCGCAATAATCAGCGACTCACCCGCCTCAACGGGAACGCTTGTGCCGTTGCCCGGAATAAGATATAGCCAACTCACTGTTACAGCGTCTTTCATCAGGTCGGGAGTGAGTTCCCATTGCATATCGCTTTGGAATTTTGACTCCACAATAGCCAAGCTATCGGCATAAATGAGGTGGTCGCTGTTATTTGTCAAGATTAGATACTGATCATCGGTGTAAGGGCGCTGAGTTCCGCTGAAGGTGCTTGAGGTGAAAAACACCTCTTCAATCACCATTCCCGCCTCGGCATTGTAGTTGTTGAACAGCAGAGTGACAACAGAGCTCGCCGAACCAGCATTTGTGACTTCCACGCCAAGCGCCTCGGCTTTCACATTTGTGGCAGTAACAGTTGAGCCTATGCTATAGCTTATATTGCCGCTTGCCGTGACGTTGTATCTCCCCTCGGGCACTACTGCTGTGGCCACATAGCCATTGCCCTCATGCTTGAAATCGCCCACGCTGTAATGCGCCGTTGTTTCGATGTTAACGAGTGTGACGTCGGCCTGCTCGAGTGTTGCGTTTTCGAGATTCATGGGCAACTGAAGACAGATGCGCAGTGGCGCTTCAAGAACTGCCTCATCATTACTGCACGAGGCAAGAGTCAAGAACGCTGCAAGAAAAAGTGTTATATATCTATTAATCATAATTCTTAAATGTGAATTCCTATTGACACAACAACGTGGTTTTGGTGCTCATGGTTAGAGCAGAATGTGATGCCATATTGCAACTGACCAAAGATTGAATAGCGTCGCGAGCGGCCAATTCGGTAATCGGCCCTCAGGCGAGCACCGGCATTGGTGAAATTAGACTTAGCGACATTGTAATTGTGCTCTATCATGCCCACGAAATGCGGCTCCATGTTGGCAAGGGGCAGTAGCATAAAGTCGTTGACACATGCGTAGTAAGAGCCTTCAATTTGTGAGGAGATAGTCCAGTTTTTTGAAGCATTATGAATCACTTGCCCTTCGACCTGCCCAAAAGCATGGCCATATTTGATAGAGCGACGTGGGTAAACAAAGTTCTGCCTGTTTCCTTTGTAACCGCCGCTGGCCTTTATCCACCATGAAGTCACGCCCTTGTGACCAATCACAGCATTAAGCGACGTGCTGATGAGGTAGTTCTTAAACATCGTCAGGTGAGCAATGACTGGATAAATTTGTGACGACGATGTGCCAGCAAGGTGCTGGTCGGTGGAGCGACGATTAAACCGGTAGTCGGCCCACAGGGCATAGTCGACTGGGCCATTATGCTTCCATCCTGCCCTAATGCCCACTTCCTTGTTATAGAGCGTAGTGAGAGGCAGCGAGTTGAGCAACCGGGCCACTCGTTCATAGCTGTGCTGTGCCACCCATGCATTGGCAATGACACCACTGCAGGCATTGCCTGGGGTCAGGTCAATTTGCATTTTAATGCCGCCTCCCTTGAAAATGAGATCGTTGATGTCGCCCGAAAAACGGGCATAAACCTCACCAAGCCCCATGAGCTGATACTCGGGAATGCTGCCTAAGGGCTTGTAGAAGTCAACACTATTAGTTTGGCGATAGATGTTGCCTTGAAAACTGAATCCCAGGGTATATGAAGCCACATCACATCCAGCGCCAGCTCGCAACGTAAAGTCGCTCACGATGCTGCGCATGCGAGGGTCAACTTTTCGGTACTCCTGCTCGGCGCGAAACAGCATCTCGCCACCCAAGTGCCAACGGTTGCGATGAGTGCTGTATCCGCCCTCAAACACATATTTCTCGCTGCGAGTGTTGCCACCAACAGTGTCGCCCAAGATGTCGGGCTCAAGCAAATCATAATCGGCCACCGAGTTCCACTTGATGTTGTGGTTCTTGCCTGTGGTGTAAGATGCCTTCCCCCACACTGCAGTGTTCTCACCCAAGCGTATGTAAGACTTTGCCTTCACTGCTGCCATAAAGTGTCCAGTGCCTTTTTGCAGCAAAAATGGAGCGCTCTTCTTCTGCCAGTCGGTGGTGAGATAGAAATGAGTGAGCGAGTGGCTATAGGCTCCTTCCATCATTGCAGGATTTCGCCACAATATCTCGTTCACATCGTTGAAAATCGTCAGGTGCTCGACTATTGCATCATGCCCATTGCCAGTGCTATCAACATCCTGCGCATTAGCGGCAGTGCATCCAGCGATGATAAGAAGCAATATTAATATATTATTCTTCATTAGTTCAATCCATTAATATCATTTCAAGTGAAACTGAGTTGCCATTAACTTCCACCATCGACACATAATCACTTTGCGCGCGAAATTGGCTTGTATGTGTCATCTCATCACTGTCGACATATCTCACAACGCCCTCCACATTGATGGAGTAGGCACCACGAAACAGGTTCTCAACAGTAATCGTGCCACCGGTTTCTCCAGCCAGTGTTATGGTGTTGCGACTATTGAGGTCCATCATTCTGACTGAGTATTGAATGGTCTCGATTTCGCCTTCGACGGGAAGTGTCAGTGCAATTAACCCCGTTGTCATGTAATCTTTATAATCGTCATGACACGATGTGGCACAAAGCATGGCCAAGGCACACATAAAATATATAAATGACTTTTTCATAGTTTGATATTCATTTCAAGTCCAAAATAAGGGGTAACATGGCGGCGAATGGTCACACCATCGCGCTCGTAGCTTGGAGTGTAGTCCCAAATCTTGTTACAGAACATGGCTATGTGCAAGTGATCGTTGAAGAACTTCTTTGTGACCTTGAAGTTGACGTTCATCGAAAATGGGACTTTAAAAAGGTCGTACATCGACTCGGTGTTGTTGCGAATGAGATAGCGCAAATAAGGGTCGTCGGCAAGTTCTGGACTCCAACTATGGATGTTACCATCGAGGTCTATGTATTGGTCAGGATAATTGCTGATGGGCTCGCGCTGGTTGGAGGTGTACCACAGGCACTGGGCCGAGATTGAGAAGCCCAGCTTGAGGCGAGGCACATCGGTGTCGAGGGTGAAATTAGTATTCACCATCTCGTCGGTGTAGCCCTCAATGTCCTTGTAGATGCCCACAAAGGGTATCTGCTTGTCGCCCACCACCTGCGAGGGCCGCTCCATGAGCGCCACCGAGTTGCGGTGCACAGTGCGGAACCAGGCACCATTGATGGTCAGGCGGGTGTGGATTTTCTCGATGCGACGCGAAGCGAAAGTGTATTCCACGCCCTCTTTCTTGGTCTGGCTGCCGTTGGAGTAGCGTAAGTGGGCCACCAGTTCGCGCACTGCCTCAAATGGCATATCCTCTATCGCTGGTGGGCCATCGAGTGTGCTGCCATCAACGCCCGAGGTGTCGTAGAGCTTGTAATCATAGGGTGAATAGATAGCCGTTGAACGGAACCCTGAGGTCATATTCTCGCGAAAGTAAGTGACCGAGAGGCGGTTACCAGCAATGTTAACATCGGTGCCAATCTCCCACTTGAAGTTGCGTGCCGCACGCAGGTCGTAGTTAGTGGGGTCGATGACATAGGTCATGATGTTGATGCGCTTGTAGGCATCGTTGGGATTATAATAATTGAGCTGCACAAGGTCGATGTAGGCCGCCTCGGGATAGAGGTGCTCGATGGTGGGCATCTTAGTGTGCTGGCCCAGTCCTGCTGTCAATTTCACATAGCCCACATCGTTGCCCACATTGAATTGGGGGAACGTCCAACCCACGTTCACTCGCGGATCCCAGTAAAACCTGCTGCTCAGGGCGTAACGGCTCGAAAGGTTCATCATGTGCGAGCCGCGCACGCCTGCCACCAGTTCCACGGTGCCCACGGCGATAGTGGTCTTTAGGGTCTCCTCGGCGTAGAGCGAGAGGGTGTGGGCAGCGGGTATCTGGGAGATGTCGCGTGGACGACCGCTCATGCCGGGATACAGAGGTCTGGTTGGGTCGAAAATCTGACCCTTGCCATAGTTTTTATCAACATTCCAGTCCACACCCACCAGCAGGGTGTTAGAAATCCTGGTCGACGGCACTTGCAGCTTGCCATTCACTTTCAGAAACAGGTTAAAGGGCTTACCCTCAACACGATGCTGGGCAGTGTAGCTATAGGGCAATATCACAGCATCGCTCTCGCCTGGCTGCATCGACGTGGCCGCAATTGTGGCACGGCGCAATTGAATGAATTTCTCGCGCTTGATGTTATCGTTGTCGAGCGAGGTAGCAAGGGTGGCGTTCAATGCCTTGAACCACGAGTCGTGATTGGTGGGCTTGAGGCCGAACGAGGTGGCTATGGCCCAGCGGTTATAGGAAGACTTATAGGTGTCGACTGCACCCTCGTTGAGGTCGGGGTCGGTCTTGTCGTTGTCGAACGAGCCTGTGTAGTCGACATTGACAGCGAGCGAAGTGCTGAACCGCTCACTGCTCCATGCCTTGTGCAATCGGGCCGAGAGGGTGAAGCGCTTGTAGTTCTCGAGAGTGTTGCGAGGGTCGATGCGCGAGTCGAGGTAGTCGGCACCCAAGTTGATTGACAACTTGCGAGGCTGCCACTCCAAGCCCTTGCCCACATAGAAGAGGTAGCTTCCCATGTCGGCCTTGAGGCGTGCGGTGATGTTGTTGCCTCCGCGTTTGCGCTCAATCTTGACCAGGCCGCTTGTGAGGTCGCCATACTCCACCGAAGGGATGCCGCGCACGATTTCAACGCGCTCGATGTCGTCGGTCGAGATGGTGCGCATGTCCACGCCCTGATTAGTGAAGTCGCGTTTGAGCGACTGGCTGTCGGTGCCGCCACTCACGTGCTGCATGTTGGCATTGGTTGAGATGGGGGCACCGTCAATCATGAAGCTTGTGCCCAACGACGAGGTCGCGTAGTTAGCATCGCCACCTCCAGCCTCACGCAAGCTGATGGTGCTGGGGCTCGTGAGGTGTGGATCTTGAGCTCGCCCGCCAGGCACCAGCTCCATCATGTCGCCAAAGCTCGACGGCTGTAGGTGGTCCATGGCATGACGCCCTATCACCGACGAGGTGCTCAGCTGCTGCGACTCCTGTGCTGTGACCACCACTTCGCCCAAGGCATTAGTTTGCGACTCAATAAGATACACTCCATCGTGAGCTTTCTCAACGAGGGTTTTGTAACCCACATAGGCGATGGTCACAGTGGCTTGGTTTGGCACCTCGATGGTGAAGCGTCCGTCAAGGTCGGTCACCGCGGCAACATTCTTGTTGTCGTTAACAGCAATCGTGGCACCAATCATTGGGTCCTTAGTGGCCTTGTCGAGCACTATGCCAGTTATTTTAGTCTGCGCATTGATGGTTGTCACCACCATCAGCAGCAGTAATGTCAGGCTTGTTCGTTTAATAGTCATTCAGTAATAATTATTGTGGGCACAAAATTACTCCTATCACCCAGCATGGGCAATAACAATTAATGGTGATGTTTAAAGCTATTTCTACTCATAAACAATTATGCCCGCGCGTGATGATGCGGCCAGGCTCTTGCAGCCCTTACGCCTCTTGCCCATTTTTTTCATACACAATAGAGACCAACAAAACAGTCGGCCTCGCGCCCTTTTAAAATTATTTAAACATTATATTTTATTTTTTGGTTTGCCAAGTTTGTTTTATTATGTAATTTTGCGGTTCAAATGTTGCCCCCAGTTGCGAGGGTTAGTAACAATGAAAAAACTTAACAAACAATTAATAAAACAAATTAGTTATGGCTTTTTTAACTAACGACAAATTGACAATCGTCGGCGCTGCCGGCATGATTGGCTCAAACATGGTACAAACAGCCCTGATGATGGGCTTGACAAACGACATCTGCCTCTATGACGTGTTCTCGCCCGAAGGCGTGGCCGAGGAGATGCGACAGAGTGGTTTTGGCGACGTGAAGATCACCGCCACCACCGATGCCAAAGAGGCTTTTACCAACGCTAAATACATCATTTCGAGTGGTGGTGCCCCACGCAAGGCTGGCATGACCCGCGAAGACCTGCTCAAGGGCAACTGCGAGATTGCTCGCGGCTTGGGCGAGAACATCAAGGAGTTTTGCCCCGATGTTAAGCACGTGGTCATCATCTTCAACCCTGCCGACCTCACCGGCCTCGTAACCCTGCTCTACAGCGGTTTGAAGCCCAGCCAAGTGACCACTCTCGCAGGACTCGACAGCACCCGTCTGCAGAGTGCTCTTGCCAAGAAGTTCAACGTAATGCAAAGCGAGGTAACTGGCTGCGCCACTTATGGTGGCCACGGCGAGCAGATGGCAGTCTTCGGCTCTCACGTCAAGATCGACGGCAAGCCATTGACCGACATCATTGGCACTCCCGAGTTCCCTGCCGAGGAGTGGGAGCAGATGAAGACCGACGTCACCAAGGGTGGCGCCAAGATCATTGAGCTGCGCGGCCGCAGCTCGTTCCAGAGCCCTGCCTACCTGTCGGTTGAAATGATTCGCTCGGTGATGGGCGGTGAGAAGTTCAACTATCCTGCCGGCACCTATGTTAATAACGGCAAGTACAACAACATCATGATGGCAATGAACACCACCCTCGACGAGAACGGCTGCACATTCCAGGTTCCAGAGGGCACGCCCGAGGAGAATGCCAAGCTCGATGCCAGCTATGAGCACCTGTGCCACATGCGCGACGAGCTCGTGACGCTCAACATTGTTCCTCCCATCAGCGAGTGGACAAAGATTAACCCCAACTTGTAATTTGGCTTATTAATCATAAAAAGGTTGCAATTAGCTGTAGTTATTGCTATTGCAACCTTTTTTCCATATATTTTTAAATCTATGAGAACATTAAGAACCATCGTGATTGCAGCCCTCTTGATGAGTTGCTGCCTGTGGAGTCAGGCACAAGACCCGGTTCCCTACCTGAGCCTTGAGCAAATGCCCAACATCATCAACTGCCTGCCTGCACCACCCGACAGCGCCTCCGAGATGTTCCAGCACGACATCAACCGCTTCTTCTGGGGCAAGGAGCAACGCCTCGACCCCGAGCGAGCAGCAATGGCGCGACGCGATGCCATTTGGAGCTACGACAACGTGCTCGACATCTTCAGCGAACCCTTCGGGATGACCATTTCCAAGGAGAAGACTCCCGAGATTTGGGATCTGATGCTCAGGGGCATCACCACGGTGACACAAATTCGCATTGCTCCCAAAAAGCACTACATGCGCCAGCGGCCGTTCGTGCACTTCAATGAGCACCTGTTCACCTACGATGCCGAGGAAGATGAGAAAGCACTTGCCGCCGACGGCTCCTACCCCTCGGGGCACACCGCAACCGCCTGGGCCACGGCTCTGATTCTTGCCGAACTAAATCCGGCCAGCGCCGACGCACTCTTTGCCCGAGCCTACAAGTACAGCGAGAGCCGCGTGATAGTGGGTGCCCACTGGCAGAGCGACATCGAGGCAGGACGCTTAGTGGCGGCCATTGGCTACTCACAGCTGCACAACAGCCCCGACTACTGCGAGCAGATGGCACGCGCCAAGGCCGAGTTCAACCGCCTGAGCGGTGCAGCAGTGGCTACCGACGACCGCAGTGGCTTTGTGCGCATCACCGACGTTATCCCCGATGCCATCCTCGAAATTCGCTACCACACCACCTACAACTTTGTGGGTGCTCGCATCGATGGCTACCAGGCACCCATCGCCATGCTCACCCGCGAGGCCGCTACAGCCCTCAAGGCCGTGAGCGACGACCTTAAGGCCCAGGGCTATCGTCTCAAGATTTTTGACGCCTATCGCCCTCAGTGCGCCGTCGACCACTTCATGCGTTGGGCTCAGGATCTGAACGACACCCAGATGAAGGAGTACTTCTATCCACATCTCAACAAAGACGTGCTCATCCCCGACTACATCGCTCGCAAGAGTGGCCACACCCGCGGCTCCACCGTCGACCTCACCCTCTTCGACATGCGCACCGAGAAGGAAGTGGACATGGGCGGCACCTTCGACTGGTTTGGCCCCGAGAGCCACCCCGACTTTGGCGGCAACCCCGACACCGGCAAGTACACTGGCCGCAAGTCGCCTGCCGGCCGCAAAATCACCAAGCAGCAGTTCGAGAACCGCATGATACTGCGCCGTGCCATGATGCGCCACGGCTTCAAGCCCCTCGACACCGAGTGGTGGCACTTCACCCTCAAGAACGAGCCCTACCCCAACACCTACTTCACCTTCCCCCTGAAGTAAAGCACAACACCGGGCGCAACACAAGAAAAAAAACGCTGACCAGGCCAGTAACCTGCACAGCGTTTTTTCTTGCTCTTTATCTTCAATCATCCTCATGGGGATGTCCTCATAGGGGACGGTTCTTTTGAGGACAAAATGTGGGCGAGGTTATAGCAGAGCGCCGAGAGCCTCAATGTTAGCGCGAGGGGTTGCCCAGCTTGTGGCAAAACGGGTGATGTAGCGCCCGTCGGGCAGCTGGTCCCACACCTCAAAGGCCACCTTGCCGTTGAGTGAGTCGACCTGCGCTTGGGTGAGGATGGGGAATTGCTGGTTGGTAGGCGAGTCGATGTAGAACTCAAATCCCTTGGCCGAGAGCATGCTCTTGAGCTCCATGGCCATGTCGATAGCATGGCGTGCGATGTTGAAATAAAGATTATCGGTAAATAGTGTGTCGAACTGCAGCCCCAGCACGCGGCCCTTGGCAAGCAAGGCTCCATGCTGCTTCACCATGGTGAAGAAATGCTGCGGAGCATTGCCCCGAGGGAACACCACCGCCTCGCCACAGAGAGCTCCCACCTTAGTGCCACCAATGTAGAACACGTCGCACAAGCTGGCAAGCGCCTTGAGGTCGACATCGGCGGCAGGGCTCATCAAGCCATAGCCCAATCGTGCCCCGTCGATGAAGAGCGGAATCCTGTACTGCTCGCACACGTTTTTGATGGCCTCAAGCTCGCTACGGCTGTAGATAGTGCCATACTCGGTAGGGAACGAGATGTAGACCATGCCAGGATACACCATGTGAGGCCAAGTGGGGTCGCCGTGGAAGTGCTCTAAGTAGTGCCGCAGCTCGGCAGCCTCCATCTTTCCATTATGACCTGGCAGCGTTATCACCTTGTGTCCGCTGAACTCCACTGCTCCGCTCTCGTGCACGGCAATGTGGCCAGTGTCGACGGCTATCACGCCCTCGTAGCGGTGCAGCATGGCATCGATGACGGTGCTGTTGGTCTGTGTGCCTCCCACCAGGAAGAACACGTCGGCGGCAGGGCAGCCAGTGGCTTTCCTTATCTTGGCGCGGGCAGCCTCGCAGAACTCGTCCTCGCCATAGCCCTCCACCTGCACCATGTTGGTTTCAACCAGTCGTTTCAAAATCTCGGGGTGAGCACCCTCGATATAGTCGCATGTAAATGAAATCATAGTAAGTAGTAAGTAGTAAGTGGTAAGTGGTAAGTAGTAAGTGGTAAGTGGTAAGTGGGGCAAAGTTACAAACTATTTTTCTAATGTTAGTTGGCATTTATCATCATTTTTCACTACCTTTGTGCAAAATATTGATAAAGATGAAGATAAAGACAGCAAAATTTGAGATAAGCAACAGCGACTACTCCAAGTGCCCGGCAGGCAATAAACCCGAGTACGCCTTCATTGGCCGCAGCAATGTGGGCAAGTCGTCGCTCATCAACATGCTCACCAACCACAAGGGCCTTGCCAAGACTTCGTCTACCCCAGGCAAGACGTTGCTCATCAACCACTTCTTGATTAACGGCGAGTGGTACATCGTTGACCTGCCAGGCTATGGCTACGCTCAGCGCAGCAAGGACTCCCGCGAGAAGTTGAAGAAGATTATCGAGGACTATGTGCTTGAGCGCCAGCAGATGACCAACCTCTTTGTTCTCATCGACAGCCGCTTGAAGCCGCAGCAAATCGACGTGGAATTTATGGAGTGGCTGGGCGAGAACGGTGTGCCATTCAGCATCGTCTTCACCAAGCTCGACAAGCTGGGCAAGGTGGCAGGAGCCCAAGCTATTGCGGCCTACAAGCGTCACCTGCTCAACACTTGGGAAGAGCTACCACCTGTGTTCGTCACATCGAGTCAGGACGGCCGGGGCCGCGACGAGATTCTCGACTATATCGACCAAATCAACCAATCCATAAACCAGTGAAAACAGCAACCATCATCTCCCCCTCTAACTTAGAGGAGCAGCTAAACACACGCAACAGCAACTCCCCCTCTAAGTTAGAGGGGGCAGGGTGGAGTGTGACTGTATCTCATAACGAAAGTGTGACAGCCTCTCCCAATCATCATAAGCGCATAAAAAACATCCCAAAAGTTAAAATCATAAGACGAGAGTTAAGAAACCATTCAACAAAAGCAGAAAAATCCCTTTGGAACTGGCTTAAACAAGATCAAATCAAGGGCTTTAGATTTAGGAGACAATTCAGCATAGATAATTTCATTCTCGATTTCTATTGTCCTCGATTGAAACTTTGCATTGAACTCGATGGAGATTACCACTACCATGTTTTGCAACCATTAAAAGATGCTGAAAGAGATAAATTACTATTCGACAAACATGGCATACATACTTTAAGATTTGAGAATTATATTGTTTTTGAGCAACCACACACTATAATTAATGCTATCTTGAATTTCATTGAGAATGCAAACACAGCACCCTGCGACCATGACGGAGACGTGAGGCGGGATTTACACACTCCCCCTAAATCCCCCTCTAACTTAGAGGAGCAGCTTAGCACCCGCAACAGCAACTCCCCCTCTAAGTTAGAGGGGGCAGGGGGCAGTGTGACAGCATCTCAGAACAAGAGCTCAACAGCAACTATTACAGACCAAGAACCACACACCCACAACGCCTACTGCGACCATGACGGGAGCGCGACGCGGAATTTACACACTCCCCCTAAATCCCCCTCTAACTTAGAGGGGGAGCTAAACACACGCAACAGCAACTCACCCTCTAAGTTAGAGGGGGCAGGGGGGAGTGTGACAGCATCTCAGTTGCGGGTTGTGATAGTTGGCTCGGGCAATGTGGCCACATGCTTTGCCCTTGCGCTCAAAGACAAGTGCACGATAGTGCAAGTCTACAGCCGCAACCCTGCTCATGCCCAGGCGCTTGCCGAGCGTGTGGGATGTCCATGGACAAGCTCCACCGACCAGCTCGCCCCTGACGGCGAGGTCTATATTGTCGCCGTCAACGACGACGCCATTGCCGCACTGGGCCAGGCGGTGCTCGACAATGGTGCGGTGTGGGTTCACACATCGGGGTCTACATCGATTGATGCCCTGAGCGCAACTCGTTGCCGCTGCGGTGTGATGTGGCCCATGCAGTCGCTGAGCAAGAGCCATGCTGCAGCTCTGGGCCAGGTGCATCTCTTCATCGAGGGCAGCGACAGCGAGGTGCTGATGCAGCTCAGGGAGCTCGCGCTGCTGATCACGCCCAACGTGCATGAGGTGAGCGGCGCCGACCGCCTCAAGCTTCACGTGGCATCGGTCTTTGCAAGCAACTTCAGCAACCACATGTACTCTCTCGCGGCCGAGGTGCTCGCCGAGGCGGGAATACCCTTCGAGGCGCTGCTGCCGCTCATCAAGTCTACCGTCGACAAGCTCGATGCCATGCCACCGGCACAGTCGCAGACGGGCCCGGCAGCACGTGGCGACGAAGGCGTCATGGCCAAGCACTTAGCTATGCTAACTGGCGACAAGCAAGAAATTTACCGCATGCTCTCGCGCAGCATAGCCAAGCGCCGCAGCGAGTGACAAGGCAACAAAGAAACAGATGAGACTTTCTCCATTTTTCGCCAAATGACGAAACGCACGCGCATTTTTACGATAAAATTGAATAAATACGAATTTTCTTGCATATTTGTTTAATATTTAATATATTTGCACGCTATTTTTAAAGCATACTATAACTTTTGGTAGGTTATATAACGTACTGTGAAACTCTCAATAACCAAACTTTAATTTGCCGTATCTTATACAACACGCCATATTTAGACTAAACTAAAACATATTTAAAATGAGAAAAATCCTAACTATTTTAATGCTCCTCGCCCTCGCTGTGCCAGCATGGGCAGGAGAGCAAACGATCACCATCTCCCGCAACGATGGGCAGTTTGACAATGCCCAAGGGGTCTATTATGCCTCGAAGGGTGGTGTGACGATGACCATGTCGGGTGGCATGAACAACACCAACTTCTTGGTGCTGCGCCACCAGAACACAGTAACTTTCAAGTCGGCAAACTTTGCCATCAAGAAGATTATCTTCCACTGCCTTGACGATTTCAAGGAGGGTAATAACGATGTCTTCTACTGGGGGCCCACAACAATGAATGTCATGACAGTGAATTACAAACCTGCTGGCTCCAGTACCGCAACGGCTGTGACACCAGGTAAGTTCACTGCCAGTGGCTACGATGGCACTTGGGTTTCATCTTTCTCGGGCACTTGGACTTCAACCTTCCGCCCCACCTCTGGTTCAGGTACTGAGACAAGAACTCACACAAGTTTTGCCAATGGTTGGCCCGCAGGCAATACGCTTATATTTGGTAGTTTAGGCAAGCCTGTGCGCTTTTCCTCTATTGATATTGTTATAGAAAAAGAAGATGGAGACATTTATGAGTTGGTTACAAAAAACAGCCAAGTTACCACAGGTGTCAGCTATTTGTTGGTTGGTCGTGCTACTTCTTCAACGTTAAAAGGACGTGCGATGAGCGTTTACAATAGCGATCCCGAAGTTCCTAGTAATGGGAATATATTATCAACACAGGTTGATTTGTTAGATAATGGATATCGAGTAAGAGCAAATGATTCTGTTCAATTTATACATTTAAGAGCTACACCAGACACTGAATTTCCGTGGTATTTAGGCGCAAATGATTCTCAGTCATATAGGACAAATAAAACAAAAACTGGAAGTGGTTATAACTCAGGTTATCAATTATTACTAGAATCGAACCCATCAAGCAATAACACTAATAGATGGCTATTTTACACAAAAATATCAATAAATGGTGATGAAAATTCCTCTAGTAGTTATGACCATAATGCAATAATTAAGTATTATGATAAAACTTACAATACGGGTGGAACTGATTTTAGTGGTTTTGAGATAAGACACAATAATGATTATAATTGGTTCAAGAATTTAAATGCATCTAATGGATCAATACGACAGCAAGTCTATCTGTACAAACCATCGCAGAAGTATCAAATAACTTACGAGGTGAAGCCTGAAGTTTCTGTTGATGAGACTCCTTTTGGTGAAATATCGTTGCGTGATGGTGTAATAGTTGAGAATGTAAATAATAATATTAGTTATACATCTCAATTTTTAGAAGTTGTGTCGTTCTTGGTAACTCCTGCCGTTGGCAAGAAGATTTCGAGCGTCACTATTCAGGCTGGCACTCAAACTATCGATCCACAGAATATCACTCACACCACAAATGGTACGCTCTACACCTTTGTGATGCCAGCCAGCGATGTGAAAATCATCGCTGAGTTTGCCGATGTTCAGTATCACAACATCTACACCTATGTTAGGCCAAAAACATTCTACGGCAATATCTTCCTCACCGATGGCTATGTGGTTCAAGAAAACCAAGTGCAGTCCTACGAGGGTGAAAATGTGGTTTTCAATGTGATGGCCAACCTCAAGGATATTGCCAATGAGAACAGTG
Organism: uncultured Prevotellaceae bacterium; assembly: GCA_946186575.1. Taxonomy (GTDB): domain Bacteria; phylum Bacteroidota; class Bacteroidia; order Bacteroidales; family Muribaculaceae; genus Sodaliphilus. The sequence goes on along the minus strand of CAMHNO010000012.1, from coordinate 36,036 downwards.
GTTATTACGAGCTGTCTTATGTCACATTGAAAATTGGAGAAGGCGAAGAAATCACTATCGCTGCCGACCAGCTTGGCAACTACAATTTCACTATGCCCGATGATGATGTGACAATCACTGCCTACTTCTATGATGACAGCAAGACACCGCTTTATCTGTTAGGTACAGACAATGGTAGTGCATGGCACTCTTATGGTCCTCGTTTCAACTACGATGACGTGACCGACGAGTATTACATTGATGTTTATTACAAAGGTAACGGAAACTATGGTGACTCTGATGGATATGCCTATGGTGAGTTCAGCGTTACTTGGAGAATTGACCTTAATGACAACTGGGACAACATCAATAATCATGGATGGCGTGGCGTTCCTTATGACAACGATTATGAAATGACCGAGCAGTATGACTATGGTTTGACCTACGATAATGACAAGCAAAACAACCACTTCAAGATTAAGGCTGGTATTTATCGCATCAAGGTGGGTACTCAGGCTAGTCAGGACAAAGGTTACTTGGCTCTCAATCATCTATCGGTGAAGAAATACCCCACTACTCTCACCTTTGACCCGGCTGGTGGTGCTACTGCCGCCGAGGCTGTTGAGGTGAGCCAGCATCAGCTGGTATCGCTCCAGGGTGACCTTTACAACAAGATTAAGGCCATCAACCCCGATGAGGCCGATGCCAACTTCATGTACAAAGCCACAGTTGATGGCAGCACCACTAACACTGAGAGTGCCGGCGCAAGCACTACCCAAATCGCCACTCTCGACGTGCTCAACGAGGGCGAGACCGTGACTCAGCTCGATGGCTGGAACTATCTGGGCTGGATTGTTGCTGAAAACACTGGCTACTATAAGGTAATCGAGACTCCGCTGCACTGGATTGAGAAAGACGGCGAGAAGGGCAAGACCTACACCGTGAGCGACCGCCTGCAGGGTGTTTATGCTCAGGGCACAAGCCTGTGGTGCAAAGACCTGAGCGACCAGTCTATTATCAAGACCACTCCCAATGCTAATCAGGTCGACTTCTTGATGAAAGATGACCACTGCAAGCGCACTGGTGGCTGGGACCAGAGCAACTGGGTAGAGCTCGACTTCTCGGGCTTCAGTGATGGCGAGACAAGGGCCTCAGCTGGTGTAGAACACTACATTGAGGCAGGAAGCCTAACCGGCGAATATACCGACGATGTCAACTATAAGATTAAGGTCAAGAGCGATTTGACGCTTACCGAGGCTCCTGAATACGTGCCCAACATGTATTGCACAGCCAACTTCATTGAGAGCAATCTCATGATTGGCAGCAATGCTGGCCCTACCGTAGGCAACACTACTTACTATTTCTTGAACCCAAAGATTCAAGAATATGCAGTAATCACCTATGCCATGTGGGACAAGGAGCAGCAAATCATGGTAATCCCCAACAACAACCCATTCAGCGGTGCAGCCCGCATTGGAATGTGGGACTTGAACAAGTTTGGCAACCAGCTCGAGAATCTTAATGCCGCAGCTCTTTCAAATCCTGAATATCAATACGAGTTCCACATCATCGTGCAGCGCGACGGCAAGGCTTACGGCACACCAGTTGCTAAGAATCTCAAGCCCAACCAGACAGCTTCAAGTGTCATAAAGATTCAGCCACTCGACCTCCAAGCCAGCAGCCCATTGACTGCCATCACCGGTGTGATTAGTGGCGCTCAGGTGGTTAGCGTGGAATATGTGAACCTTGCCGGCATGGTTAGCCGCACTCCATGGCAGGGCATCAACGTGATGGTGACCCGCTACAGCGACGGCACCACCACCGTCACCAAGGTGATGAAATAAAGAAGAAGAGAAAGAAGGTTTTCTCTCGTTCGTCAAGAACTCCTGGAGGGGAGTTGAACGAAGAAGACTACAAGAGGACCCAAGGAGTCCGCATTATAATAATGGGGCACTCGTGCGAAGCGCGCATGGGTGCCTCATTTTTACTTGCCCAAATGGAAATTAATGTGTAATTTTGCCCAAAATAATCGATTCAACTGATATGGACTTGACAGGAATACGCGGAATAGCGTTCGACGTGGATGGTGTGCTCTCGCCCTCAATCACTCCCATGGACGAGGACGGGCAGCCATGCCGCATGGCAAACGTGAAAGATGGATATGCCATTCAGCTGGCAGTGAAAAAGGGACTCAGAATCGCCATCATCAGCGGCGGACGCTCCAAGGCAGTGGCTCTGCGTTATCGTGCCCTGGGCGTGGACGATGTGTACATGGGCGCGCAGTTCAAGCTGCCCGTCTTTGAGCAATGGCTTGACAACCGAGGCCTCGAAGCCAGCCAGGCAATATTTGTGGGCGACGACATCCCCGACCTGCACGTGATGGCTGCGGCAGGGGTGAGTGTGGCCCCGGCCGATGCTGCCTGGCAGGTGAAGGAGGCGGCAAGCTACATCTCGCAGTGCGACGGCGGTCATGGTGTGGCTCGCGACATCATCGAGCGCGTGCTGGCAGCCCAGGGCATGTGGATGGACGACGAGCACGCCTTCGGGTGGTAGCCCTTTTAATGCCATTATATTATAGTGACTATAGTGACTATATAATTTTTTTAAAAAAACTCTCTCTAAAGAACTTGCTATGTTGCTTGAACAATTATCTAAATATAAAGTGGTGCTGGCGAGCAACTCGCCACGGCGACGGGAGCTGCTTGCCGACCTGGGCATCAACTTTGAAGTGCGTACTATCAAGGGAATTGACGAGAGCTATCCACCAGAGCTGCCAGTGCTGGAGATAGCAGAGTACATTTCGCGCAAGAAGGCGCATGCTCATCAGGCACAGATGGCCGATGACGAGCTCGTCATCACTGCCGACACGGTGGTGATTCTGGGCAATGAGGTGCTGGGAAAGCCCAAAGATGCCGCCGATGCATGCCGCATGCTGCGCGAGCTCTCGGGCAAGACGCACAAGGTGGTGACCGGAGTGACCATCGTGAGCAAGAGCGGCACTCGCTCGTTCAGCGCGGTGACCGATGTGGAGTTTGCACCGCTGAGCGATGAGGAGATAGAGCACTACGTGAGCCATTACCGCCCCCTCGACAAGGCTGGGGCCTATGGCATCCAGGAGTGGATAGGCTGCATGGGAGTGCGCCACATCAGCGGTAGCTTCTACAACGTGATGGGCCTGCCACTGCACCGCCTCTACAACGAGCTCCACAACATGCTGTGCGGCAGCTGACACACTTGCCTTTGGGAATTGCACACTCAGTTTCGCAAGCGCCACTCTGCCCCCCGCCGGGAGTTGCGATAGAAAGTTGTGTAAAAAAAGCAAAAAACTGAAAAAATGTCAGTTTTTTGCTGTATCTTTGTAGCCGCCTTTGGGCCCAAGGATTGCGCCATGCAATCTTAAGCCCTGACAAACAATAATTTAATTAAAATGAGCGACAACACACAACCCACACCAGACCAACCGACTATCAAGCCCAATGTGCTCGACTATGACGACGTGTGCCAGGTGGCACCTTTCTTCAAGGGCAAAGAGAAGCTGGTGAACACCATCATGCACTGGTGTGCCGTGGACAAGACCAACGACTACCACCGCCGCAACATGCACCGCGAGCCCGCCGACTTTGCACACAACCTCTTCACCGAGGTTGGCGCCAAAATCACAATAGGCAACGAACAGGCCCTCGACGCACTGCCCGACGGGCCGTTTATCACGGTGTCGAACCACCCCTTTGGTGCTCTCGACGGCGTGGCCCTGATCGACATTATGTGCCACCGCCGTCCCGACTTTAAGGTGATGGTGAACATGATCTTGAACCACATTGGCGCCCTCAAGCCCAGCTTCATAGCCGTGGACGCGCTGGCGAGCAACGACCCGTCAAAGCGCGCCGTCTCGGTCAAGGGCATCGCCGACGCCATGCGCCACGTCAAGCAGGGGCACGCGTTAGGCTTCTTCCCAGCCGGCGCAGTGTCGAAGCTCACATGGGGCATGCGCATTGAAGACCGCGAGTGGCAACCATCGGTCATACGCATCATACAAAAACTCAAAGTGCCAGTGCTGCCCATCTACTTTCACGGCCACAACAGCTGGAAGTTCACTGCCCTGGGCATGATAGACTGGCGCCTGCGCACGCTGCGTCTGCCCGTTGAGGTGTTCAACAAGAAGGGCTACAACTTCAGGGTGAGTGTGGGCGAGCTCATCCAACCCGAGCAACTGGAGCAATACAGCACCCCCGAGGAGCTGGGCACATTCCTGAAACAGCAAACTTATAAAATGAAGAAATGGCAACAATAAACGACAGCACAATAAAGGCCACCATGCAGCGCTACAGCATCATAGGCTCGGCGCCACGGCTGGTGAGCGCAGTGAAGCGGGCGCTGATCATTGCCCCTATCGACATCTCGGTGCTCATCAGCGGCGAGAATGGTACCGGCAAGGAGTTCTTCCCAAAAATCATCCACGACAACAGCCCCCGCAAGCACAATAAGTACATAGCCGTGAACTGCGGCGCCATCCCCTCGGGCACCATCTCGAGCGAACTCTTCGGGCACGAGAAAGGGTCGTTCACCAACGCCGAGAGCGAGCATGCCGGCTACTTCGAAGTGGCCGACAAGGGAACCATCTTCCTCGACGAGGTGGCCGACCTCTCGAGCGACGCTCAGGTGCGCCTGCTCAGGGTGCTCGAGTCGGGCGAATACATGCGCGTGGGTTCGTCGAAGGTGCGCAAGACCAACGTGCGCGTTGTGGCAGCCACCAACAAAGACCTGCTGCAGATGGTGAAGAAGGGCGAGTTCCGCGAGGACCTGTTCTACCGCATCGCCGCCATACGCATCGAGGTGCCACCCCTGCGCGAGCGCGGCGACGACATCAAGATGCTCGCCACCAAGTTCAGCTACGACTACGCCGAGCAGCACAGCCGTCCGCCACTGATGTTTGACGAGAGTGCCTACCGCGAGCTCATGTCGTTCCGCTGGAGCGGCAACGTGCGCGAGCTGCAGAGCCTCATCCGCGAGATGTCGTCGTTTGAGAGCGGCATGGTCAACGGCCAGGTGGTGAAGCGCTACCTGAACCAGAAAAACCACAGTTCGAGCCTGCCAGTGGTCTACGACACGGCCCAGCACGACTACACCCAGGAGCGCGAGCTCATCTTCAAGCTCATCTTGCAGCTGCAGCAAGAAATCAAAGAACTCAAGAAGGTCATCGACGAGGGCGTAGCCCCTGCCGCGGGCAACAAAATTCATCTGAGCTCTAACATCAACGAGCTTCACCGCCAGAGCTCGGCCATTGCTCAGGCCAGCGAGTCGAGCCACGAGATGGACGACAATGTGTGGCAGGAAATCAACGACGACTACAGCGTGGAGAGCCACAGCCATCATCACTCTGGGTCGCAACAGCGCCACAGCTTCAACGACATCAAGGCCAACGCCATCGACGTTGAGGAAGACAAAATCAAGACCTTGCAGGACACTGAGCGCGAGGTGATCATCAACGCCATTGAGCGCAACAAGGGGCGTCGCAAGCAAACTGCCGAAGAGCTTGGCATAAGCGAGCGCACCCTCTACCGCAAGATCAAGGAATATGGCCTCGAATATCGCAACAACCGCAAGTAACAACATGATTGTCATGAAACACAGTTTGGCACACAAATTGATATTCTCGCTCGTGGCGATGATGCTCTTGCAAGGGTGCATCAGCTACAAGTTTAACGGAGCGTCGATCGACTACAATAAGTACAAGACCGTGTCGTTTGCCAACTTCCCCATACGCGCGGCGCTCGTCTACCCGCCGCTGCAGCAGGTGTTCCAGAACAAGCTGCAAGATGTGGTGGCACAGCAGACGCGTCTTGAGCAGGTCGACAACCCCAACAGCCACCTCAGGTTTGAAGGCGAGATCACGAACTACAGCCTGTCGCCTCAGGCAGTGGGCGATAACGCCTATGCCACCCGCACCAGGCTCACCATCTCGGTGAGGGTGCACTATATTGATAATGTGAACGATGCTCTGAGCAACGACATCACCGTCTCGGCCTACCGCGACTTCGACAGCAACCAGCTGCTCATAGACGTCCAGGACCAGTTGTGCGAGGAAATCAGCACCGAGCTCGTCGACCTCATCTTCAACCAAACCCTGGGCAACTGGTAGCGCATATTTTTCAATGCACAATGCTCAATGCTCGATTACTCGATTACTCGACCATTCGATAATTCGATAATTTAATTAATAAAATTACTTGAACATCTCTAACGACATATCATCGCTCATGGCCAGTGGCGAGGCTCCACAGCAGCAGTGGGTTGACGAAGCCACACGCCGCTACCCCTACTTTGCGCTGCCGCTGCTGCTGCACGTCAAGCACAGCAGCGACGAGAAAGCACTGCACCGCCTCTCGATTATGAGCCCCGACCGCCGCGACCTGGCAATAGTGGTGGGCAGCGCACCCGGCGCCTTCGCCCAATTCTACCCCGACAATGAAGCCAAGCCGTCGGCCGACTTCGACAACATAATCGACACCTTCCTCGAGACCTATGCCCAAGGCTCTAACCAGAAGGAGATTGACGCCCTGAGCAATGCAATCTTCAACCCCACCCCCGACTATGCCGATGTGCTCGCCGCACAGCACGGCGATGCCCACATGGGCCCAACCGACAGCGAGGACGCGCTCATCGACAGCTTCATCGAGCACTCACGCAAGCAAGAGCAGCAGGCAATGGCGCAGCAGCCCGCGGCGGTGGAGTGGCACGTGCAGCAAGAAGACGTCAAGCAAGCCGAGCACGACAGCGTGCACGATTCTACCCAAACCGACGACTCAATGCTCTCTGAGAGTCTGGCTAAAGTTTACATAGCCAGAGGAAAATATTTGAAGGCTCTTGAAATTATTGAAAGCATAAATTTGAATTTTCCAGAAAAAAGTATTTACTTTGCAGACCAAATTCGCTTCTTGCGAAAAATTATACTTATTGAGAAACTGAAAAATAAACAATAACTATTTGATAATATGGAAATTATACTATCTGTTTTAATCCTGTTGGCATCATTATTGCTCATTGGCGTGGTGCTTATCCAAAAGTCAAAAGGTGGTGGCCTTGCTGCAAGCGCAAGCAACTACAACCAATTTATGGGTGTGAAAAAAACCACCGATTTTGTAGAAAAAGCAACGTGGGGACTCGCTATTTTCATTTGCGTCTTGAGTATCGCAACACCCTTTATCTCTCAACCCACTATCATTAAAGATAAAGTCACTCTCGAAGACCTCAAGACTCAGAAGGAGAGCAACGCACCACAGTTCCCAACCGCAGGCGGACAGCAACAAGCTGCTCCTGCCGCCGACGCTAAGGCCGCTCCCGCTGCCAAGAACGCCGCCGCTCCTGCCGCCAAGAACGCCGCTGCTCCTGCTCAAAAACAGGAAGCTCCTGCCAAGAAGTAATTGACCACAATCGAGGGGTCAAATAAGAGACATGTCATCAAAAAAAGCCGTTTCTTTTTTCGATGGCATTTTTCTTGCCCTCACTGCAAGTGCCACACACACCACTAAACTCCACATTTGGCAACCATCGCCGTGAACCCCGACAAGATTCTCGCCCGATATGAGGGATACCTTACCATCGAGAAGGGTCTCTCGCCTCTCACCGCTCAGGCCTATGCCCGCGATGTGAAGCATCTGCTGCGCTATCTCAGCAACGAGAACCACAGCCTGGCTGGGACCACCGAACAAGAGCTTGAGAACTTCGTGTGCTCGCTTGCCGATGTGGGCATCTCGCCACGCTCGCAAGCACGCATCATCTCGGGCATCAAGAGCTTCTACAAGTATCTCACCATGGAGGGCATCGTCGAGAGCAACCCCACCGTGCTGCTGCCGGCGCCACGCATTGGGCGCCATCTGCCCGAGGTGCTAACCCTGAGCGAAATCGACAGCATGATAGCTTGCATCGACCTTGCTCAGCCGCAAGGACAGCGCAACAGGGCCATCATCGAGGTGCTGTATGGATGCGGGCTCAGAGTGTCGGAACTGATAGACCTCAGGCTCTCGCAAGTGTTTGAGCAAGAAGAATATATCGTGGTCATTGGCAAAGGCAACAAGCAGCGCCTTGTACCCATCTCGCAAGAGGCGTTGTGGCAAATTCACCTCTACATCGAGCACACCCGCAGCAACCAGGTGGTGAAGCCCGGATGCGACGACATCCTCTTCCTCAACCGCAGCGGCGGCAAGCTCTCGAGAGTTATGATTTTCTACATCGTAAAGCAACTGTGCGAGATGGCAGGAATCAGGAAAACGGTGAGCCCTCACACGCTGCGGCACTCTTTTGCCACACATCTGCTCGAGGGCGGAGCCAACCTGCGTGCCATCCAGCAGATGCTGGGCCACGAGAGCATCGAGACGACCGAGATCTACGTCCACATCGACCGCTCCACGCTGCGCAACGAGATCCTCAACCACCACCCCCGCAACGCAACAAATAGGAAATCACAAGACATATAAGAAAAAAAACAGGAAATTTGCATTTTCCTGTAACTGCTATAAAACTACACAATCATGAACAAAAGAGAACCTCGCAGGGGACCAGCATCACACAACGTGGCAAAATTCAACATCGGCACCGACGGCACACTGCTTGCCACTGCCGCCATGCTCCTGCCCGACCACAAGCCCACCAAGCTCAAATCGATGCCGCGCCACAACCAGCTTGCCATCAATGGAGTGCCCACCACACAATTTGACCGGCCAGTGAAAGCCGGCGACCAACTGTGGGTGAACTTCGACAGCTCGTTCCAGGTATTCAGCCATCCGCGCATCAAGCTCGTGTACGAAGACAACGACATCATCGTCGTCGACAAGGGCTACGGCGTGCTGTCGACAGCGGCAGGACGTCACAGCGACGACACTGTATTCAGCACACTTCAGAAGTATGCTCGCGGCTTCAGCGACAAGGCAAGGGTCTATGTCGTGCACCGCCTCGACCGCGACACCTCGGGACTGATGCTGCTCACCCGCACCAAGCAGGCTCGCGAGAAACTCACCACCAACTGGAACAACATGGTGATTGAGCGCAAGTACATTGCCATCGTCGAGGGCAAGGTCGACAAACCCGAAGACACCATCAAGAGCTACCTCGTCGAGGACGAGGAGAACTACCTCATGCACTCCACCACCGACAAGAAAGCCGGCCAGCTTGCCGTCACTCACTACCGCCTCGTCAAGCAAGGCAAAAAATTTGCGATGGTTGAGCTTATGATAAAGACCGGGCGCAAAAACCAGCTCAGAGTGCACATGCAAGAGATGGGCAACCCCGTGAGCGGCGACCGCAAGTATGGCGGCCACTCCAGCCCCATCAACCGCATTGCCCTCCATGCCACCACTTTGAGCTTCGTCCATCCCATCACAGGCAAGTTAGTGACATTCAACTCCCCCATCCCGTCCAATTTCAACACCTTGATAAAATAAAAAACATCAAAAAAAACTTTTTTTCTTGTTTTTTACTCAAAAAGTTTGGCTGTTAAAAAAAGTTTTACTTATTTTGCATTGAATTCTATGCAAGGGCCACTGCTTTTGCACCCTTGATAGGACCACAACATTTTGTGATTTTAGAAAATCGTGACTAATAAATAATTTAAATTCAACTATTTAAAACATTTACAACATGAAGAAAATTTTTACTCTTTTTGCAGCTGCATTAATTGGCGTTTGTGCTTTTGCACAGGATGAGCAGCCATGCCCATCTAAGCTGTCGTTCAAAGTCATCAATGCAGAAGATCCCGCACAGGTAGAAGTTGAGCTCCAGCTTGTGAACTCAAGTCTTAACCTTAACGGTTTCAACATGGAGATTCAGAAGGCCGAAGGCAGCGAGGCTCCTAAGTTCAAGAGAGTTAACTGGAAGTGGTTCACTGCACAAGGCTACGGAGCAACTATTCTTTCTCGTTTGGATGCACCCGATGAGGTTAAGGAGGAGATGCTTAGCGACTTCTGCGACGTACAATCTAACTGGAAATCTTCGATCGACCGTCTGGTTATCATCGAGATCCTCAAGACTAACGACTGCCGTTTCTTCCCCGTTCTCGAGGAGCCTGCAGGTATTGGCAAGTTCTGGCTTGACTTCACCGACTGCCCCGATGGCGACTACACTTTCTTCGCCGACAAGACTCCCGAGACAATGTCGTTCTCTTACACCGGCGGTGTAGAGGGTACTCGCGCTTGGACTACCGACGAGCCTGTTACCATGACCATCAACAAGACTGGTGACGTTATCACTCAGGTATTCACTGGCATCAACACTATCGAGGCTGACAAGGCTGTTGACAACCGCATCTTCGACCTCCAGGGCCGCGAGCTCAAGAGCGTTCCAGAGCATGGTATCTACATCCAGAACGGCAAGAAGTATGTTAAGTAATTAAACTTGACTGCTAAAAGCTAAAAACCACCCAACCACAATTGGGTGGTTTTTTTATAAACTCAATTTTCAAAAGTTACATTAAATGGGGTCACCTGCGATAGAAGTCGGGTCTTCGACCCGCCCGGCATCTTCGATGCCCAAAGTCTCAGCCTAACACAGTTTTTTTGCATGTGTAACATTAAATGTTGACAAAAGAGTTGTATGTCATAGCTTCCCCTCTAAGTAGAGGAGGAGCTATCGCCTGATATACATCAAATTGTCGTCTCATTCTCTACTTTATAAACTTGAGTTATAAACATGATTATCAACCGATTTGCGTAATTCCAACCTATTATCACAATTCCACCGGCGGTGTAAAATTATTCATGCCAAAACCTTATTTATAAACCTTTTTCTATTTTTTTTCATTAATATATTTGGAAATACAAAAAAAAGGCACTAACTTTGCTTTCGATTTTAAAACATAGTTATTATTATACCAACTATACCGAATTCAAGATAAAAACACGTGACTAATAAATAACCATTAATTAACAACTAAATCATTTTCTAAAATGAAAAAAGTATTTACACTTTTTGCAGCTGCTTTGATTGGTCTTAGCGCTTTCGCTCAGGAAGAAGTATGCCCCTCAAAGCTGAATTTCGCGCTTCTCAATGCTGAGAATCCTGCACAGGTAGAGATTGAGCTCCAGCTCACCAATGCCAGCGAGAACCTCAATGGTTTCAACATGGAAATCCTCAAAGAGGAGGGTAGCGAGGCTGTTGCATTCAAGAGAGTTAACTGGAAGTGGTTCACTGCACAAGGCTACGGAACTACAATTCTCCAAAGACTTGATGCTCCCGATGATGTTAAAGAGGAGATGCTTAGCGACTTCTGCGACGTACAGTCTAACTGGAAGCAGGCTGTTGACCGCTTAGTAATCATCGAGATTCTGAAGACTCTCGACTGCCGTTTCTTCCCCGTTCTCGAGGAGCCTGCAGGAATTGGCAAATTCTGGCTTGACTTCAGCAACTGCGAGGATGGCGACTACACCATTACAGCTCTTTCTACTCCAGCTACCATGTCGTTCTCTTACACCGGTGGTGTAGAGGGTACTCGCGCTTGGACTGGCGACGAGGTAACTATCACCTTGAACAAGGCTGGCGACGTTATCACCGTTAAGGGCGATGAGCCACAACCAGTTGAGTACGATGCATTCTATCTGACTGGCACATTCAACGAGTGGAACCAGGACGTTGCTAACATGACCGAGCTCGTAAGCAACGAGGATGGCACTCAGTACACTTGCACTCTGGAACTTGAGGACGGTGCTGAGTTCAAGGTTGTTACTCCCGTTGAGGGTGGCCTCAAGTGGTTTGGTGGCGAGGACGCTAACCAGGTTGGCTACTTCCTGATCAACGATGGCTTGCTCAACAACCCCATCTCGCTGATCGACGGCGCAAACTTCAAGGTTGAGGGCGCTGGCAAGTACACCATCACCGTTATGCAGCCCGCTAAGGGTCTTGCTGAGCCTCTGGTAATGATGGTTTCGAAGGACGTAACTGGCATCAGCACTATCAACAGCGACAAGGCTGGTGACAACCGCATCTTCGACCTCCAGGGCCGTGAGCTCCAGAGCGTTCCCGAGCATGGAATCTACATCCAGAACGGTAAGAAGTATGTTAAGTAATTAACTGCTGCAAAATGCTAAAAACCACCCAACCACAATTTGGGTGGTTTTTTTATGCTCATTTCCACCCTCTTTTTGCATCTATTTCAAAGCTTTTTGCTGAAAAATTTTGTATATTCAAAAATTATTTATTTATTTTGCAATGATTTCCAGCAATTAAAAACCATGTTATTATTATTGTGGGAATCATGCAATAAACCAGAACAACGTGACTATTAAATAATTAATTATTTTTCTTAACTCAAAAATCATTGTAAAATGAAAAAGATCTTTACACTTTTTGCAGTTGCACTGCTCGGTCTTTGCGCATACGCACAAGACACCACCGAGCCTTGCCCATCACAGCTCTATTTCAAGCTTCTGAATGCAGATGATCCTGCACAGGTAGAGATTGAGCTCCAGCTCACCAATGCAAGCGAGAACCTCAATGGTTTCAACATGCAAGTTACTTGCGACAAAGACAACCCAGAAGCTCCTATTTTCAAGAGAGTGAACTGGAAGTGGTTCGCAACAGCAGGTTATGGAACAACTATCCTCTCTCGTTTGGACGCTCCCGATGATGTAAAAGAGAGCATGCTTAGCGACTTCTGCGATATCCAGTCTAACTACAGAACTGACATTCCTTGCTTGGTAATCATCGAGATCCTCAAGACCCTCGACTGCCGCTTCTTCCCCGTTCTCGAGGAGCCCGCTGGCATTGGCAAGTTCTATCTTGACTTCACCAACTACGAGGATGGCGACTACACTTTAACTGCTCTCAACACTCCCAGCGCTTGCTCATTCTCTTTCACCGGTGGTGAAGAAGGCAACCGCGCTTGGACAGCCGATGAGCCTGTTACCCTGACCCTGACCAAGAATGGCAACGTCATCACCGTTAAGGGCGAGGAGCCACAGCCCATCACCGTTACTGGTAATGTTACCGACGTTGACAACAATCCTCTCGAGGGCGTTACCGTTACTCTGGCCGCTGGCGAGGAGACTATGACCGCCACTACCAATGCCGAGGGTGCTTACACCTTTGAGGTTGTTCCCGCCGAGGGCACTACTTACAACATGACCTTCGAGAAGGCTGGCTATGTAACTGAGACTCTTGAGAATGTTGACATCAACAATCCTATTGAGACTGTAGTTCTTGAGCGCGAGAAGGTTAACGTCACCGGTCTCGTTACCGACGTTGACAATAATCCTCTCGAGGGCGTTACCGTTACTCTGGCCGCTGGCGAGGAGACTATGACCGCCACTACCAATGCCGAGGGTGCTTACACCTTTGAGGTTGTTCCCGCCGAGGGCACTACTTACAACATGACCTTCGAGAAGGCTGGCTATGTAACTGAGACTCTTGAGAATGTTGACATCAACAATCCTATTGAGACTGTAGTTCTTGAGCTCCAGAAGGTTACTGTTACTGGTCTCGTTACCGACAAGGAGAACAATCCTCTCGAGGGCGTTGCTGTTACTCTGAATGTTAACGCTACCGCTAAGGACGCTATCACCGCCACTACCGACGCCGAGGGTAAGTACACTATGGAAGTTGTTCCCGTTGAGGGCGCTACTTACACCCTGAACTTCAACAAGGATGGCTACGAGCCTCAGACTATCGAGGTTACCAACCTTGAGAACATCCCAACTGTAATCCTTGAGGACATCAACACTGGCATCAACACAATTGGCATCGACTTCGTTAATGGTCGCGTTTACGACCTCCAGGGCCGTGAGCTCAAGAGTGTTCCCGAGCATGGTATCTTCATCGTTAACGGTAAGGTATATGTTAAGTAATCAACACCCTTGATTATTACCACAAAAAAACCACCCAACGCATTGGGTGGTTTTTTTTGTTGCTTTTGCCCTTTGATGCAAATCGATTTTGGTTGTAAGAGGGCTATTGAGCGTTATATGAGTCAGGCATTAAGATTGCTCTGTCTTGCCAAGTGTGATAAGCACCAGGGCCATGCAGTGTGGTGATGTACTGCTTGTAGTCGATGTAACGCGCGCCCATGCTCTGGAGGTGTTCGGTGCCTATTTGGCAATCGATGAGCGAGCCGCCTTGCTCCTGCATCTTTCGGGCAAGAGCTATGAGGGCAAGCTTGCTCGTGTTGGGCTCAAACGAGAACATGCTCTCGCCCACAAAACCTGTACCCGTTGCCACACCATAGAGCCCTCCCACCAGGTTGCCATCGCGCCACACCTCCACGCTGCGGGCACGCCCCAGGCGGTGAAGCTCGGTGTAGGCCTCCACAATGTCGTCGCCAAGCCACGCCCCCAGTTCCTGGTCGCGGGCATCGACGGTGGCGCAGGCACGTATCACGCGGTCGAATGCGGTGTTGAACGTAACGCGGTGCATGTGCTTGTTGATCAAGGTGCGCATCGAGTGGCTCACATGAATTTCGCTGGCGAAAATCACAAATCGCTGGCGAGGGCAATACCACTGAATATCCTTAAACCTGAAGGCATACCACGGAAAGTAGCCAATGTCGTAGGCAAGCAGCAAGCGCTCGATCGACAAGTCGCCACCCACCGCCATCAGGCCGTCGTTCTCGTCGAGCAACGGCAGCTCGGGGTGTGGAAATGCAATTATATTCTTGTCCAGCTCAAACAGCATTGTGAATTTTGAATCTTGTAGGAGGCTGTTGCAAAACTCCAAAACAAATAAAAAACTACGGATTAATCTGATTTTTCTGATTATTTAACAAACTGATACACAGGCGTAACAATTCTGCGATTGCGTCGAAGACGCTAAATGCCTCGTTAGAGGCTATTTATTGGTAAGACCATGCAAGAGGGTCGAAGACCCTCGCAGCGTCTTCAACGCTCACAGGGTGCCAACCTAAACGCACAAGAATCGCTGAACAGTTACCCACAGGCTAATGAAATTGTATAACATATCAGATTAATCAGAAAAATCAGTAGTTTATGATGTTTTGCAACACCCTGACGGGTTGCGAGTTTCGAGTTTTTTAGCCCTTCTTCTTTTTTGTGTTACCAGGCAGAGCAAGCACGATTTTGCCACTCTCGACCACCACACTGGCAGTGCCACCACGCTTGAGATGCCCAAATAGAATCTCGCGCACAAGCCTGCTCTTGAGCTCGCGATGGAGCACGCGGTCGAGCTCGCGAGCACCATACTCGGCGGTGAAACCCTCCTTGAGCAGCAGCGCGCGAGCCTGCTCGCTCACATCGAGTGTCACATTCTTGGAAGTGAGCTTAGCCTGCAGCTCACGCAGCCGCTTGTCGAGAATCATGGCCGCCATGGTCTGATCCATGTCGTTGAAAACCACGGTGGAGCTGAGGCGATTGATAAACTCGGGTTTGAAGGTTTTCTTCACCTGCTTGAGCATGTCGCCACCACGGCTACCATGGCTGTCGAAGCCCACACTCATGCCCGCATGCTGAGCACCGGCGTTGCTTGTCATGATGAGCACCACATTGCTGAAGTCGGCCTGACGGCCCTTGTTATCGGTGAGGCGGGCATAGTCCATCACCTGAAGCAAGATATTGTAGATGTCCTCGTGAGCCTTCTCTATCTCGTCGAGCAAGAGCACACAATTTGGAGTTTTGCGAATGGCGTCGGTGAGCAGGCCACCATCCTCGTAGCCCACATAGCCAGCAGGCGAGCCAATGAGCTTTGCAACGGTGTGCTTCTCGGTGTACTCGCTCATGTCAAATCGCACCAGCTCCACACCCAGCTCGCGAGCCAGCACTCGAGCCACCTCGGTCTTTCCCACTCCTGTGGGTCCCACAAAGAGCAGCGACGCCAGCGGCTTGCCGTCGTCGATGAGCCCGGCTTTCGACATCTGCACAGCCTCAACCACAGCCTCAACAGCCTGGTCTTGCCCATAGATGCTCGCCTTGATGCGTTTGGCAAGTGTCTTGAGCTGAGCGTTGCCTTCTTCCTTCATGGCAGCGGCGTTAATCTTCATCACCTTCATGAGCACATCGTCGATGAGAGCCTTGTCAACGGTCTGGCTTTTCTTGCCAGTGGGATGAATGTGGCGATAGGCACCAGCCTCGTCGATGAGGTCGATGGCCTTGTCGGGCAAAAAGCGCCCCATGATGTGCTTGGCACTGGCACGCACAGCATGCTCAATTGCGCTGGGCAAGTACTTCACCTTGTGAAAGCTCTCATAGTTATGTTTCAGACCATTGATTATCTCAATTGTCTCGTCGACAGTAGGCTCAAGAATGTCGATTTGCTGGAAGCGGCGCACAATCCCCTTGCTGCGAGAGAGCTGGCGGTTAAATTCCTCGTAGGTGGTAGACCCAATGAACCTGAGCTTGCCACTCTCGAGATAGGGCTTGAGCATGTTAGAGGCATCCATTGCGCTGTCGCCGGTGGCACCAGCACCCACAATGCTGTGAATCTCATCGATATAGACTATCACGTTGCCCAGCCGCGAGAGGTGGTCCATCGTGTTCTTGATGCGCTTCTCAAAGTCGCCACGATATTGAGTGCCGGCAAGCATTGCAGCAATGTCAATCTGGTAAATCTTGAAGCCCTTGAGAGCGTCGGGCACATCGCCATCCTCGATGCGCTGAGCCAGGCCGTAGATGAGCGCCGTCTTGCCCACTCCAGGCTCACCCACATGCAGCGGGTTGTTCTTGTCCTTGCGGCACAGCACGTGTATGGTGCGGTCGAGCTCGGCCACGCGCCCAATCAGTGGGTTATGGTCCATGATATGGTCGTTGACGCAAGTAACAAAGTCGGATGTCTCAACCCTCCCTGGCTCGGGACCAAATTCGCCGGCAAAGGAGTCGGCAATCCTATAGTCATCGTCGAGCATATCGTCGTCGCCAGACATGTCATCATCGTCCCACTCGTCGCTCTGCTGGTCAGCGCGATTATAATTGGTGATACCTATATATTTTGCAGGTGTCGAACCATTCTTCACTTGCAAGTCTTTGCCCTTGATGGGGAATTTCTCGGCATACTCTTCTACCTTAGTGATAATCACGCGCATGAAATCACTGTCGATACTGGCATAATAGCTAATGAGATTGCCTGCCAGCGAGTCCTTGAGGTTCATCGAGGCCTGAAGCACATGAGTGACCTCGAGCTCGGGAGCCGATGCCGCCTGCTTGATGCTCACTGCATTGAGGATCAAAACCTCGAGCTGTGCCGACGACCTCAGCGAGTACTCCCCGTTGCCCGGCACTTGCCCCTGCTCCCTGATGTGGCGGTCAAGAATCTCAACCATCGACTCCACATCTATCGAGAGCTCACGCAGTGCCTCCACCACAGGATTTAGCGTGACGATAGCGCATATCAGGTGCTCAGGAGTTAAGAACGGATTGCGATATTCCATTGCCTTATCAACCGCTGTTCGCACTGCCACTTGAAGGTGAAAACTATTTATTATCTCTCTTGCCATAATACTCTAATTAAACTTTGATTTGAAAAACCGCACCAGCCTCTCATTCGCTCACGTCACTCAGGCTCATAGGTGACACGCAGCGGAAAACCGGCCTCGCGAGCCATGAGCACCGCCTTCTTGCTCAGTGTCACTGCCATGTCGTAGCTGTACACCCCTACTACTCCGCGCCCCGTCTCATGCACAGCGAGCATGATCACCTGGGCCTCGCCAGTGCTTTTGTAAAACACCTCGACAAGCACCTTCACAACAAAATCCATTGTCGTGAAATCGTCGTTGTGGAATATCACTTTATAATGCTTGGGATAGTTGGTGAAAACGCGATTGCGCTCGCGCACCGAGCCTTGTTCTTTTGCCATTCTCTTCAGGTTTGCTCATTATTTCTAATGCAAAGATAATAATTATAGTGCAATTTATGGCCCAAAAACACAACTATTATCAAATTATTTCTTACCTTTGCACCGCAAAAACTGCCCACAAGCGGCACACACACTCTCCATGCTCTGATAGTTCAATGGATAGAACGTGGGTTTCCTAAACCTAAAATCTGGGTTCGATTCCCAGTCGGAGTACTAATGCACTTAATTTATAGCCCTATTTGCCACGAGCTTTAGGGCTTAATTAATAAATTGTGATAACATTATTATCCCTATCAAGACACAGTAACAACACTCACAATCATGAAAAAGTTCATTTTTATGGCTCTGGCAATGTTCATGCTCAGCGCTGCAGCACAGCAAGTCGAGACCCGACCTTTCAACATAAGATATATCGACGAGGACAGGCTCTTTCAGCAGTATGTAGTGGCTCAGCAGTTCTTCCAGCTTCAAGACAAGCTCAAAAAGGAATTTCAGGCTGCCGACAAGAAGAAGCACGACCAGATTGAGACATTCTACAACCAGGTGCAAACCAAGCACAAGAACGGCCAGTACAAGACCCAAAAGGCTTTTGAGGCCGACCAGAAGAAGCTGGAGCAGATGCAGACTAACGCCCAGAAAGACATGGAGGCGATGCGCGAGCGCATGGAGCAACAGCTCAATCAGGAGCAACGCAAACTTGCCAACGAGATTGACCTGTTCCTGACCGACTTTGCCATAAGCAACGACTATGATGCCATCTTGCGCAAGGAGTCGGCAATGTTTATCAACCCCAGGTGGGACGTAACCGACCAGGTTGCCGAGGGCCTCAACGCTCGCTATAATGCTCAGCATGCGCCCACCCAGTATGGCAAACCCGAGGTTGACGGCGCAGCCACTGGCGAGCAAGCTGCTCAAGATGCCGCACCAGTTCAGCCTTTGCAAGAAAAATAAATTAAAATAAAAAATGATTCCAACTACTATGAAGAAGTTTTTCCTTATTATTACCGCCATGGCCATGATGACAAGCATGGCGCTTGCCGACGACAACATCGTTGAGATTCCATTCAAGAAAGTACCCGACCTGGCACAGAGGATGGTGACATCCTATTTTCCCCAGGCACAAGTGGTAAAGGCCACTAAGAACAAGAGCAAGGACATGAAAAACCGCACCTGCGTTGTGCTCGACAACGGCACTACTATCGACTTTGACAAGGATGGCAATTGGATGATAGTGGATTGTCGCGAGTCGAGCGTACCCTCGCGCATGGTGCCTGGCAAGATACTTATGTGCTTGAACGAGAACTACCCCGACACTCAAGTAGTGCTCATGAGCCGCGAGATCAAAAATGGCGATATCACCATTCTGCTCAACAATGGCACCGAGCTGCATTTCACCAACGACCATAAACTCATCAAGTGAAACAGTCAACACTGAACAACAACTATTCGCGCAGCGACTTTGAAATCATGGCTCCAGTGGGGTCGTGGGAGTCGCTGGTGGCAGCCCACCAGGGTGGTGCCGACGCCATCTACTTTGGCATCGAGAACCTGAACATGCGCTCCAAGTCGAGCGTGAACTTCACCATCAACGACCTGCACACCATCGCGCAATGGTGCGCCGAGCGAGGCATCAAGACCTATCTCACGGTAAACACCATCATCTATGATGAAGACATCGACTACATGCACCGCATAGTCGACGCTGCCCGCGATGCCCATCTCACTGCTATCATCGCCAGCGACATGGCTACGATTCTATATGCTCGCAGCATTGGGGTCGAGGTTCACATATCCACGCAGGTGAACGTGAGCAACAGCGAGGCTGTGAAATATTATGCCCAGTGGGCCGACGTGATGGTACTTGCCAGAGAGCTCAACTTGGATCAGGTGGCTCGCATCAGCGAGACCATCACCGATGGCGACTTGCGCGGCCCTCACGGCGAACCTGTGAGGCTTGAGATGTTCTGCCACGGAGCATTGTGCATGGCAGTGAGCGGCAAGTGCTACATGAGTCTGCACGAGGCCGACTCCAGTGCCAACCGCGGCGCCTGCCGCCAGATTTGCCGCCGCAGCTACATCGTTACCGACCGCGACACTGGCGACGAGCTTGCTATTGAGAACAAATACATCATGTCGCCCAAGGACTTGAAGACCATCCACTTCCTCAACAAGCTTGTGGATGCCGGCGTGAAGGTGTTCAAAATCGAGGGGCGAGCCCGTGGTCCGGAATATGTGCGCACTGTGGTGAGCTGCTATAACGAGGCTCTCAATGCCATCATCGATGGCAGCTACAGCGAGGAGCTCATAGACGGGTGGAACGAGCGCCTGGCGCGTGTGTTCAACCGCGGCTTCTGGGATGGTTACTACCTGGGGCAGCGCCTGGGTGAATGGACGTCGAAATATGGCTCCAGCGCCACCCATGTTAAGGTGTATGCCGCCAAGGGCATCAGGTATTTCTCCAAGATAGGCGTGGCCGAGTTCCAAATGGAAGCAGGCGAGCTGCACGTGGGCGACGAGATAGTCATCACCGGCCCCACCACAGGAGCTCTGCCCATGACGATTGAGGAAATCAGAGTCGACCTCAAACCCGTGCAGAAAACCGTCAAGGGCGAGCGCTTCTCAATCAAGACCGGTGAGAAAATCAGGCCCAGCGACAAGCTGTTCTTGTGGAAACCCGTTGACAATAGCTAATCTCCTCTTCTTCATCCACAACAATCAGCAGTGCCTGATAAGAAATAGGTAAAAGTGCCAAGATTGATTAATCCTGGCACTTTTTTAGTTTGTTTCAGGGCGATGAATGTTACGGGGCAGCGTCACTCCGCTTCCTTGACGAGGAATATCTCGGTTGGGAAGTGGTCGCTGTAGCCGTTGAGGAACACACCGCTGCTGTAGGTGCGCAGGGGGTAGCCCTTGCGGTCGCCCTCTTGCGTCTTGAGGAAGTCGCGGTTGAGCGCTTCACATCGCAGATAGGTGAGCTGCGGCTTATGCTTGCTGTCGCAATATTTAGTTAAGAAGCCGTTGCACATTATCTGGTCAAAGAGGTTCCACTGTCCACGATAGGCCAGAGTGCCAACACCCTTAGCAAGCACGTTCCAGAAGGGATTGTACATGTCGTCGGCATCGTCCACATCGTCAATGTCGCGCTTGCCACCCACAGCCTCGGCACAGGCCTTGTCCATGGGGTCGTCGTTAAGGTCGCCCATGAAGATGATGCCAATGTTGTCGCCATGCACGTCGACCAGCGAGTCGATGGTGCGGCGGCACATGTAGCCAGCAGCCTCACGCTTGGGGCTCGAAGCTTCCTGACCGCCCAGTCGCGAAGGCCAGTGGTTGACTATCACTGCCACAGTGTCGCCAGCGAGCAGTCCCACCACGCACATCTGGTCGCGGGTGCGGAAGTTGTCGTTCCACTCATAGTCGCCCTTGCGGTCATCGTCGGCTTCCTCGCGAGCCTTGTCAAAGTCCTCCTCGCTCAATCGCTGGTTGGTGACATTGAGCACTCTGAAGAAGCGTGGGTTGTAGAGAACTCCCACGTCCACACCGCGGCGGTCGGGGCTGTCGTGATAAGGGGCTATCTGCAGGTGCCAGTCGCGCACCTGAGGGTCGCGGCAGATGTCCTTGAGCACTGTCTCGTTCTCAATCTCGCTCACCCCGATGATGGCAGGGCCATAGGGGGTGGCGTCGGTCTTCATCTGCGAGATGGCGTAGGCCATGTTGTGAATCTTCATCCAATATTTGCGTCCATCCCACTGACGGGCTCCCTTGGGCGAAAATTCAAAGTCGTAGTTGCCGTTGGAGTTGATTGTGTCGAACAGGTTCTCAAGATTGTAGAACATCACGCCATAGACCTTATAGCGCTTAGACTGCTGATCGGCGTTCTGAGCAGTGATCATGGGAAGCACCAGCATTGCCAGTAACGCGGCAAACAATAATTTCTTCATAGTTTCAAGTATGTTTTGCGGGTAAACAATCAATTAATTTCCAAAAATACTACTTTTTCTTGACATAGCTCCCTTTTTGGTCGAAAAAAGCAAAAAAAAATGGCCGACACTCCCTTTAGGCAGAGCCCCGGCCACTAAATTACTTTTTAAAAAAGCTGTCACTTGTCGCTCTAATTGCCACTGTTTTCCCAATAGGTGGCCGTGGCTTCTACGGCCTCCTCTATGTCGTCGGGCAGGTTACAGAAAAAGTCGATGCCCGTCCGGCGCTCCAGCTCATCAATCGAGATGCGGTTGCTAATCACAGTATCAGCACTTGGGTTGTTTGAGTTCAGGTGCTCGGTCCACAGGGCGAAGGCCTTGTAGCTGTTAGTAGATTTCTCAAAATAGAGGAACGCCATGTAGAAGTACTTGGGAACCACAAGCGTGTGGTAGGCATCGTCGGTGGTAGTGGTGATGATACCGGTGCTCGAGGTGTTGCCCAGAGTAACATCCTCGATAGTGGCAGCCTTTACCACATAGAGGGTGTCGGTGTTGTTGGTGGGTTGCCATTTGCTCCTGACATAGCCTTCGAGTGTGGCCCACACACCTCCATTATGATTTTGATACTGTGGCTGCATGTTGGTCATGAAGAAGGTCTGCTTATTCTGCTCTGTCGATGCCAGGCGATCGGCACTTGGGCACAGGTGGCCGCGTGAGTAGGTGCTGCTCTGGCTATAGGAATCACATGGTGACACGGTCACCACGGGGTCGGCCTTGAAGTCGTCACTTCGACTCACATTGCTGGCATTGTTCTTCGAGCACATGGTGTAGCAGGTCCAGCGGTTGGCAATCAGGTCGTTGTCCCACTCGAGCGAGTAGGTGATGCCGTAGGCGCTGGTGGCTTTCACCACGCGCTGGTTGCCGCTGGCGGTGTTGATGTGTGGGTACTCTAAGCGCCAGGCGTAGTCGTCGGTGCTGCGGTTGGTGAAACTTGGGTCGGCCTTCGAGGTGGGGATGCTCGTGCCAGCAATGTTCCAGTTGGCATTGACATTGTCGTTAGAGACCTGACCTATAGTGTAATTAGCTGTAGCCACAGTGCTCGAGATACCGTCCTTGATGGCGATGGCCTTGATGGTGGTTGTCGAGCTAACGGTGATGGCGTCAGTGTAGAGAGTAGAATTGGCGTTAGGAGTTGAGCCGTTGGTGGTATAGTAGATTGACGCTCCAGTAGTAGTGGTACTGATAGTCACATTCTGTGCCGAGGTATAGGCACCACCAGCAGGCGAGAACGTGGGCGCAGCCACAGTGCTTGCCGCACTGCTATCCTCCACATAGAGTTGAATAAGTGGTTGACTGTAAGTTCCGCTCTGCTGACCTGGTACATAACAAGCAAAACGAGGACTACTTGTATTGTAACAAAGCCTTCGTTCAGAAGTATTGTTATTAGTAATTATAGCGTTATGGTCTTCATCAATCGTGATTGACCATTCATTGCCATTTGAACCTGTATTCAACGAGTTTCCCGAAGTCCAACATAGTGTATTGTTATCCAAAGTGAATGTCCATGCATCAGTGGTTCCACCAAGTGTCAAGACTTTAGCAGCAGTACCTTCGGTCAACTGAACAACGCCATCGGTGTAACTAAAATTATCATTGTCTGTTACCGAAAGGCCATAGGGTGTACTTGTATTAGAGATGCCACCAAACACGGCAGGAGTGCCTTCATACACAAGAATATACCGCTTGCCGGCCACGAGTTGGCTGGTGCTGGTGACACGGGTGAAGATATTGCCCGATGCCACTGGCTGTGAGTCATAGGTAACACTCTTGATTTGCGAGTATAGGTAGTCGACGCTCTGCTCAGAGCCTTTGAGGTAGATTTTCATGCCAATGGCACCTGCGTCGCCAAATCGTCCGCCCACGAAGCGCACCGAGTCCATGTTGGTGGCGCTGTAGGTCACAGTCATGTCGTTCTTTAGTGATATGGTCATCGACACAGGAGTGTTGTCGATAGCCGCCATTGCTGTAGCAATTGTCATCAAGCCCATGAGGGCAACTAATAATGTCTTTTTCATTTTCTTGTCCTCCTTGTGCTTTAACGTTTAACAACCTTTTTACCATTCACAATATAGATGCCTGGCGGCAATTCGCCTATCGGTCGCGTGAGCCGCACTCCCAGCAGGTTGTAGATGGCCTGCTGCTGTGGCGCATTGCACTCGAGAGCAACACTGTCTATTGCTGTCACCACACCCACGCCATCAAGGTCGAGCTTCACACCAGCCCCCTCGGGGATGGTGATGTAGGCCTCGGTACCGGAAATCTCGGTGTTGTCCAAGAGCGATGTCCAGCTCAGCGTGGTGTTGTCGACGAGTTTCACCGTCGACGTGTTCTTGTCCAGCTCAGTGGGCGAATAGGTGCCCACGAGCGTGTAGTCGCCCACATAGGCGGGTGTCTCCGTTGCCATCAGGTTGATGCCCGGAGCATTCTGCTGCTCAGCAAGCGAGTAGCTCACACTACCTGCAGCAGCGCTTTTCAGTGTCACGCCAGTCACCGTCATGCCCTCCATCAGCATCGATGGTTTCACTAAATAAGGCTTGCCCGGCTGCAGATTTCCATAATAGTCCTCGAAGCGCATCACACCGCCTTTAATGGGATAGGTGACGCCGTTCATCTCATAGGCTCCAACCTGGCCAAGCGTCACGCCAGTGTATTCCAGCACTTCGCCCTCAAACTCCTCGATTTCGAAGGGCACCGTGAGCAGGCTCCAAGTGCCGGGGTTGAGCGAGCGGCTCAAGCGCACCTGGGCATCCTGGATATCGGCTTCAGGGCTTTTGTACTCCCTCATGGCATCCACCACATAGGTGATGGGGCGGAATCCGTTCTCATAGATGGGAACCACCTGGCTCTCGCTATTATAGGGATAGGCAATGCCAGTGATGTCGTAGAGGGCACCCACATAGGGCTCAGCATAGTAGCTACTGGCATTGAGGTTGTAATAGTTGTAAGGCACAATGGTGCTCTCGCCCATCTTTAAGTCCCTGACAGTCACCCAGTCGGCGATTTTGTTACTATAGCCGTCAGCATCAATCTCGGCTGGTTCCACCTCGCTCTCGGTGACGGGGTCGGCAATGACGAGATAGCAACTGTTGGTTGCCGACGATGCCGTGAACTCAGGCAGACCATTATATTCGGTATAAGTGCCTATAATCCATCCGGCAATGTGCTGACCATGCTTAAGTTCAGGATTGGTTTTCACATTATAGATGCATATTGCACCTGTCTTATCGCGCACAAAGGCCTGCTTCTTACTACTATTATAATAAAGCGTGCGAGCGTTGTAATTGTCGGGGATGTAAAGGCGCACTGTGCTGCCACTTGCCTTGCCTTTGAAGGCCGCTATGCCGGTCACCGTCTCGCCCAGTGTGTAAGTCTTGCTCACCACAGCACTCGTCTGGGTGCCAACGTAGGAAATCGCCTTCACTGTTGTGGTAGCGTTAATGGTGATGGTAGTGGCGGCAGTAATCTCGGTGCCGTTGGTGCGGCTTGGAGTGCTACCATTGGTAGTGTAGCGCACCGTGTTGCCACTGGCAGGAGTAATCGTCACCTGCGCACTTGCCTCGTCGTTCATCACCGGCCAAAAAGTAAACTCCTCAGTAAGAGAGGGAGCCTCAACGGTGGCTTGGGAGCCTGCTGAATAATAATATTCAACTTTTGATATTTGAATTAAACCATTGCTTGAACCAGATGCACAATCATATTCAAGCTTATAATACATGTTTTCAGTTGGATTTGAAATAGTATATATCATCGAGCCAACTGAAGCACTCTGTGTAATGGTTTGAACATTCTGAGTAAAAGATGAATTAGACGCTACATACAATTTAGTTGAATTAATTTTACTTAGTGTACATGCGTCAATAGTAACAACAACCTTGGTTATTGCTTTGTCAATGGCAGTTTTGGTTGAAATAGTTCCAACAGAAGCATTATTTTTACGACCGCACTTGACGTAATTCCAGCCTTTTTGGTTGTTGTTGAAATTCACTAAAGTCCAAGTGAATTCATCACAGATATTATCCCATGTGCTTATGTAATCGTCAACACTAGACTGCATGGTATTACTGGAAAATGTCAATGTCTTATACACTGACTCTTGAGCCCACCCCACTCCGATGCTCAAAGTGGCGGCAAACAGTAATGGAAATATCTTTTTCATAATCTTCAAAGATTGGGTTTAAGAATGTGCAAAGATAGTGAAAATCATTGAGTTTCAGCATTGATTTGGAACGTTTTCAACAAAAAGCTCTAAAATGCCTATAAAAATGAGACTCAGTTTTTATTCTACCGAGTCTCATCCTGCTAATTGTGCATTATGCATTAAGAATTGTGCATTAATCAAGGCTATCACCACTGGCTTGTCGTGAACGAGGCCTCGACCGCATCCTCAATGTCGTCGGGCAGGTTGCAGAAGAAGTCGATGCCCGTTCGCCGCTCCAGTTCGTCGATTGAAATCATGCAGCTTTCCAACGAGGTGCTGGCGCATGCGCTGTTGATTTGCTCGGTCCAGTAGGCCATTGCCTTGTAGGTGCCATTCTTCAGGCACAGCACTGCCATGTACCAGTAGCGCGGAATGGGCAGAGTGCCGGTGATGTTGACGCCATACTTGCTCTGCACCTCGCTCTTGGGAATCAATCCCGAGGTGGTAGAGCCATTGAGCGTGACATTGCCAATGGTAGCCCCCTTGCACACATAGAGCGTGTCGCGGAAGCTGTTGTTATAGCCCCAATTCTGCACCTTGGCCTCCATGCGCTGCCACAGGCCTGCATTGTGAGCCTGATACTGCGGATGGATGTTGCTTGTGATAAAGGTGTCGTAGTTCTGAGCCTCGGTGGTCTGACGGTCCTCACTGGCGCAGATGTGTCCGCGAGCAAAGAGCGTCATGTTGTTGCCATCAAGATTAGTAGTCGATGTAGTGTAGTTGCCCTTAGTATATTCGTTAGTGTTTACCTGATAGGCCGATGACACGTAGTCGTCGGGGTGGAACGTGCTTGTGGTGCGGCCCACGTTGTTGTTAGGCACACCGCTGTGCATTGTGAAGCAAGACCAGCGGTTGGCTCGCTGGCTCTTGTCGAGCTCAAGCGATAACGAGATGCCACTGCCGCTCTGAGCATGCACCACCACCATGCTATTACTGCTTGTGCTGATGTGCGGATACTCGATGCGCCAAGCCTGGCTGTAGGTGGCACTGCTGCTTGTGGCTGTGACACCCGACTGGGGGATGTTGTAAGAGGTCTCCTTCCAGTTGGCATTGGCGTTATTGTCTTGCGGTGCCTCCTCGAGGGTGTAGACCGCAGTGGCCACAGGGCTCGACTTGCCGTCTTTCACGGCAATGGCCTTGAGCGTCATGTTGAAGCCCACCATCACTTCCAGCGTTTCGCCCGCATGATCGAAATAATGGCTTGTGGTGGGTGTTGTGCCATCGGTGGTGATGTAAATGTCACAACCTGTAGCGGCACTCACAATCACCTCGGTGGGAGTGGTGAACACAGTGCCCGAAGGGTGGCTGAAGGTGGGCTTGTCGATGCCCGATGGGTGCTCACCGTTGAGCAAGTAGCTGTAGAGCACTGTCACGTCGGAGCTGTTGATTGAGCCGTCGCCATTAACATCGCTGGTGGCCACATAGGTGGCATCGCCATTGATAAGGTAGTTATAGAGAGCCGTCACGTCGGCGCTGGTCACGGTGCCGTCGCAGTTCACGTCGAGGGGGTCCTCGTTGTAGGGCACATACTCATAGGTCACCGTCATCGAGAACAGACTATTGCCGCCTGTGCCGGTGAATGTCACTCGATTGGTGCTGCCACTCCAGTAGGTATTGCCGCTGTCAAATCCTGCCGGGTTAGCGGTAAACCGTTGCTGATCATAGAAGCCATTGAATTCCACTTTAGTGATTGTCGCTCCCTGGTCGGCCTTGAACGAGAACTTGTTGCCGGTGGTGGTGTAGAATGTGTACTGCCCGTTATAGTAGGTGGAACGAGGCAGTGTGACACCTGGCTCGAAAGTGATTTCGCCAAGCTTAATCTCATCGCTCAAGTAGTTGGGATTGTTTGTAGTGGGGGTTGGCAGGCCAAGCGCCGCCAGAGCCTCGGGGCTGCTAAAGTCGAATGTCACCGATCGAGTCTCGACCGCGGCTGCTATCATAGCCACGCAAGCCATCATCGTGAGCAGAGTGATACGTTTTGTCATAATCTTTATGTGTTTTAGATTGATTAATTTAGACATGATTTTTCCATTTTTTGAGGAAAAGTTTTGCAAGTTACTATTTTTTCGTGATTCAAACAAATGAAAACGACAAAAATGATTCTCTTTGATGTTTATTGCCCTATTTTTCGTACTACCTGACTCAGATGTTATTGACCACAACAATATAAATGCTTGGTGTTAAACCTTCTTGAGTTTTTCACGTCTTATAAATGACAAAAAATACCAAAAAATGGTCGGTTTATGGTAAATATTGTTTTCTTTGTCAATTTTTTTTGGCACAAAGGCAGTTATTTACTACTTTAGCACACCGAAATTTAATATCGTTTTAGCATTGAACATTAAGAAGAATTTATTATGAAAAAGATTATTATCGCAGCAATGGGTGCTGCACTCATATTTATGTCGAGCTGCCAGAGTGCAAATCAGTTCTTCGGAGTAGCAACCGGAGCGAGTGTGGGCGGCATGTTTGGCTCGGCCATTGGTGGAATCACCGGAGGCTGGAGAGGCAGCGATGCTGGCAGGCTCGCCGGCATGGTGATAGGTGGCGCTATAGGCGCAGCAGCCACAGCTCCAAAGACCAGCAAAGAGAGCCGCACGAGCGACTACTACAACGGCTATGACTACGACGACTATCATCAGAACAACTCCTACAGCCCCTACGCCAACATCTACATCGAGAACATCCGCCTCGTTGAGAGCTATGAGAACAACAGCATCGATGCCGAGGAGCACGCCAAGCTCATCTTCGACATTCGCAACATGGGCAACGATTACGTCTATGACATCGCTCCTGTGATCACCGTGACTGGCACCAAGCAAATCTACCTCTCGCCCACCGCTATCATCAGCGAGTTAGGGCCAGGCAAGGCGGTGCGCTATCAGGCCGAGGTGATTGCGACCAAGAAGCTCAAGAACGGTGTTGCCGACTTCAACATCAGCTTCTCCAATGGCGACCAACTCTACACGATGAGCTCGTTCCAAATCGCCACCCGCAGCCGATAACAACACGAGGTTACAACTATCACCACCAGCCACAACATGTCCTCAAAAGAACTGTCCTCAAAGGGACGATTCTTTTGAGGACATTTTTTGCGACATACACACAGCACACCCGAGCCGCTTGTCATGTGGCTCGGGTGTATCCTCAAAGTGTCCTCAAAAGAACCATCCCTTTGAGGACGTAATACCCAATAACAGCCTCTATAACTTAATTGTAGTTAATTCAAAGGAAAGGAACAAGGGCGCCTGGGGAAATATCGCTATATTTGCATTGCAAAATTGATAAGAAGATAAGGAACTTAGGAAAATTGAATGATGTTAGGAGCAATTATTGGTGATATTGTCGG
Source organism: uncultured Prevotellaceae bacterium (assembly GCA_946186575.1). Lineage (GTDB taxonomy): Bacteria > Bacteroidota > Bacteroidia > Bacteroidales > Muribaculaceae > Sodaliphilus. Next base: position 6,752 of record CAMHNO010000012.1, on the reverse strand, counting down.
TTCTACAAGAGAACGACACAATGTGAAGACAGAGGATTTTGAACTACTGCCTGAGGGAAGCCATTTTACAGATAACACGGTGATGACACTGGCTGTAGCCAAGTGGCTAATGGAAGACCCGTCGCATAGGACTAACAGCCTTGTGAAAATTATGCAGGAAATGGGACGCAGATACCCTCATGCAGGATATGGCCATTTGTTTGGCAAATGGCTGAATTCTGACAATCCTCAGCCATACGGCAGCTATGGTAATGGATCCGCTATGCGAGTAAGTCCTGTGGGAATGTATGCAAACTCTCTTGAAGAGGCATTGGAACTGGCTCGTATAACGGCATCTGTCAGCCACGACCATACAGAAGGGATCAAAGGGGCACAAGTAATTGCAGCCTGTGTCTATATGCAGAAGAATGAACGGTGGGGCGCAAATGAGCGTATAAAGTACTACATACAAGACAATTTCGGTTACGATCTCAACATTGATTTGAGGGATATTCGTGACGGTTACAAGTTTGACTCGTCCTGTCAAGGTAGTGTGCCCATAGCGATTATGGCCTATCTGCAAGGTGGCAATGCACTAAAAGCGTTGCGCCTGGCCATCTCAATGGGAGGCGACTCTAATACTATCGGTGCTATGACTGCTTCGATTGCTAATGTACACCCTCTTTTCTGTTATCCTCATGAGGGACTACCACGGGAATTGAGAGAAAAGTGCCGGGAATTGCTACCAAAAGAGTTGCTTGACATCAACGACCGTTTCGAGGCTTTTGTCTCTCGTCCACTCTATCAGTCTTATTACATTGGCACTGGTCACACATTCGCAGGTGAATACCCTGGTGACAAAAATGGAGAAAAAGCTAAAGACAAGATACGAAACATGCTACATTTCGGGGTGCGTCATTTCATTGACCTAACTGAAGAGGGCGAATTACGTCCTTACGCTCATCTTTTATCAAGTGGTTGTACATACGACCGTTTCCCTATCCGTGATGTAAGTACACCAAAGAGCACCCATGAAGTGTATAGGCTTATAGACAAAATAACAGAACTATCAAAGCGAGACGACGGCTATATCTACATTCATTGTTGGGGAGGTGTTGGAAGAACGGGAACTATCGTGGCTTGTCTTAGGGCAGAAGGTATGGAAGATCCCACTATTGAGGATGCGTTGACCTGTCTGCGCAACCTGTTCTCGGAAATGCCCAAGTCAAATCATCGTGTAACACCCGAGACAAAAGAGCAAGAGGCTTTCATCGGACAATATGTAAAAAGCATAGCCTGCAGAAGGGAAGAACGCAGGAGTCGTATTAAGGATTGCATACGTGGCAGTCTGATGGCAGGGGCTGCAGGTGATGCTCTTGGCTATCCTGTGGAATTCATGAATCGCAGGGCGATTATTCAGCGATATGGTGAACACGGAATCACTCGGTTTGAGATAGACAAGCATAGCGGCAGGGCATTAGTTAGTGACGATACACAGATGACGCTCTTTACAGCCAATGGTATGCTGATGGGTGTGACGAGAGGATGCATGCGAGGCATTGGGGGACAGCCTGAGAATTATGTGGATGGAGCATACTTGGACTGGTATTATACGCAAACAGGTCTAAAACGCGAAATTCTTATCAATGATTTCCATTATACTTGGCTACGCGACCTTCCTGAGCTGGCTCATCGCCGTGCACCAGGCACTACGTGTATGAGTGCTTGTGAAGCCATCTTCAATCACGATAATCCACAGAACAACAGCAAAGGATGTGGCGGTATTATGCGAGTGGCACCGATGGGACTTTTCGATGCAGCGCATGGTGGTTATTCCACGGAACGACTTGCACAAGCAGGTGCTCATATCGCTAAAGTAACACATCTGCATCCGTTAGGTTATCTACCTGCAGCACAGATGACGTTACTCATCTCGCGGATTGTTCCTCTGACACCAGAAGAGGTAAAGGCTACCATCATAGACATTGTGAGTGATGGCCTGGACATTATGATGAAGATGGAAGCGCCTAATGATGATAAGGAGTATTTGAAGAATCTCACATTGACTGCAGTTCGCCTTGCACAGTCAGACATCTCAGATTCAGATGCCATCCGACAGTTGGGAGAAGGGTGGACAGCAGAAGAGGCGTGGGCAATATCTCTATATTGTGCTATCCGGCATATTGATAATATGCGAGTCGCCATTACAGCAGCAGTAAACTACGACGGCGACAGTGATTCCACCGGGGCAATCACAGGAAATATAATGGGGGCAATATATGGATATGAAGCCATCAAAAGTGAACGGATGTTCTGTCCTAAAGGCAGCGAGTTTGAAAATACAATAGAACTAGCAAACATTATTCTTGCCCTTGCAGATGACCTTTATACAGGTTGCATCATCTCCGAATACGACCCGATTGAGACACCGGAAAAGAAACAATGGTATGAACGTTATTGCGAAATGAAACCTGTAGGACTTTAATTTGGAGCGATAGATTTGGTTACTTTGACCTCTCAATATATCATAAAGGTATAGATGATTAACATAGAAAGAATGAAGAGTGTCCTCAAAGGGATGTCCTCAAAGGGACGGTTCTTTTGAGGACATTTTTTTGCGACATACACACAGCACACCCGAGCCGCTTGTCATGTGGCTCGGGTGTGCTTTTGTCTTTAATAAAACGAATAAGAACGTTGTTCTTACTTTGTCTTCTAGAGGTCGCGCAGGATGGGCATGGTCATGCAGCGGGCACCACCGCCGGCGCGGGGAAGCTCGCTGCCAGGGAAGGCTGCCACAAACTTCTCGTAGTCGTTCATATTGACCTTGCCACCAACGATGTCCTCGGCGTTGAGCACGGCAAAGCCTGCTTTGTCAAGCGCTTCGATGGTGTGAGTGTTGCGGCGATAACCCAGTATCTTGCCGTCGCCAAGCGAGAAGAAGTTGGCACCGCTGTGCCACTGCTCGCGAAGTTGTGTCCATGGGTCGCTGCCACCGCCAATCACTGGTTCTATCTCCCATCCAAGACTATTGAGCGCTTCCACAATGTTAGGTGCGCTCTTGTAGCTTATCTTGCCGTGGTCGATGGTGATGATGGTAGTGTCCTTGCCGGCAAAGAGACCTTGCTTCTTGAGCATGGGCTCAAACGCCATGCACTGATGCTTGCCCAGGAAGGTGAACACCATGTCGAGATGGATGAACGACTCGGGCTCCTTGGGCAGCTCCTGGGCCACGATTGTGAAATGCTCACGCTCGCGGGCGAAGGTTTGAGCCAGATACTCAATGCCCTTGCGGTTGGTGCGTATGCCTTGGCCTATGCACAAGGTGTCGGCACTGGCAATCTGCACGTCGCCGCCCTCGGTGCGGGCGTATGGATTCCAAGCCATGGCATTGAGCGTATCAACACCAAAGAAGTGCTTGAATATGGCCTCATAAATCAGCGACTCGCGCTCACGCACCTCAAAGCTCATTGAGTTGATGAGCACACGGTCATAAACTGTGGACGAAGCGTCGCGAGTGAAAAACAGATTATACAAGGGCTTGAGCAGATAGCGGTGCTCGCTCACTCCATCCCATGCCGGATCTTCGCAGCCTTCAATCAGCACCTGAGCGAGTTTCTTGGGGTCGTCGCCAGCCATTTCATTTATCACGCTCGCAGTCTTCTGCACACATCCGCGCAGGCTTGCGGTGAGCAACTCACTGCGCACTTGCTCGTCGGTTAATAATTCTTCCAGGATGTCTTGCACATAGTAAACATCGGTCCAGCGCTCGAGCACACCACTGAAGTTGCGGTATTCCTCGTCAACGATAGGCTTGTTGAGGATGTCGCTGTAGAGCGCGGCATTGGCGTTGAGCGGTGTCATGCGCTCAATCTCAACGCCGGGGCGGTGCAGCAGCACAGCCCTGAGCCTACCAGTTTCGGAACTCACGTTTACGTTGCAAGGTTTTAGTTGTTTCTTGTCCATACATTTTCATTGCCCTTGTGCCTCCGCAATCGCCCTGGGAAAGAGCGATTGCAGAAGCCGAGGGTCAAGATAGTTGTTTTACAGCAAAGTATATAATAATTGTATATATTATTTCATATAGGTGTAGCGATAGTCGGTGGGCGACACCAGAGTCTCCTTGATCACGCGCGGGATAATCCAGCGGATGAGGTTGAACTCGCCACCAGCCTTGTCGTTGGTGCCGCTGGCACGTGCTCCACCGAAGGGCTGCATACCCACAACAGCGCCAGTTGGCTTATCGTTGATGTAGAAGTTGCCGGCTGTGTAACGCAGCGCATCGGTAATCTTCTCAACGGCCATGCGGTCGCGTCCAAACACTGCACCAGTCAAGCCGTAAGGTGAGGTGGCATCGCACTCTTTCACTACCTCTTCCCACTTCTCGTCGTCGTAGGGGTAAACGGTGAGCACGGGAGCGAAGATTTCCTCTTCCATCGACTTGAAGTGAGGATTGCTGGTCTCGATGATGGTGGGCTCTACAAACCAGCCCTTGCTGCAGTCGCAGTTGCCACCCATCACAACCTCGGCATCCTTGGCCTCGCGTGCGAAGTCGATATAAGATTTAGCCTTGTCGAACGAAGCCTTGTCGATAACGGCATTGACGAAGTTGCTGGGGTCCATCACGTCGCCCATCTTAACCTCGGCGGCCATAGCCTTCATGTCGGCCAGAACACCAGCCCACAGGCTCTTGGGGATGTACATGCGCGATGCTGCCGAGCACTTCTGGCCCTGGAACTCGTAAGCTCCACAGAAGGCAGCAGTGGCAACAGCCTTAGGATCGGCACTGGGGTGAACGAAGATGAAGTCCTTGCCGCCAGTCTCGCCCACGAGGCGTGGATAAGAGATGTACTTGTCAACATTCATGCTCGCTTGCTTCCACAGCGACTTGAAGGTGGCAGTGCTGCCAGTGAAGTGGATTCCTGAGAAGTACTTCGACTCGGTGGCAACCTCGCCAATGAGGGCGCCGCTACCGGGCAGGAAGTTAACTACGCCGTCGGGCAGACCAGCCTCTTTGTAGAGCTGCATCAGGTAGTAGTTGCTCAGCAAGGCAGTGGTCGATGGTTTCCACAGTGCCACGTTACCCATGAGCACGGGAGTCATGCACAGGTTGCTGGCAATTGAGGTGAAGTTAAATGGAGTCACAGCCAGGATAAAGCCCTCGAGTGGGCGATACTCGGTGTGGTTGAGTTGTGCCACGCCGTCCTTGGGCTGCATGGCATATATCTTAGATGCATAGTGCACATTGTAACGGAAGAAGTCGATAGTCTCGCAAGCCGAGTCAATCTCGGCCTGGAAGAAGTTCTTGCTCTGGCCAAGCATGGTAGCGGCATTCATGATGGGGCGGTACTTGGTAGCAAGCAGCTCAGCCATCTTCATCACGATAGCGGCACGGGTGGTCCAGGGTGTGCAGCTCCACTCTTTCCAAGCCTTCATGGCAGCATCGATAGCCATTTCAACCTCCTTCTTGCCCACCTTGTGGTAACGGGCAATCACGTGCTTGTGGTCGTGGGGGCAGGTAACCTCGCCCATATCGCCGGTGCGAATCTCTTTGCCACCAATGATGATAGGGATTTCTACCACCAGCTTGCTCTGGCGCTCAAGTTCTTTCTCTAATGCTACACGCTCGGGTGATCCAGGCATATAAGCCTTTACTGGCTCATTAGCTGGAAGTGGAAAATTGATAATTGAATTGTTCATGATTAGTTTTATTATATTTTATAGTGAAATAAGTTGTGTCAATGGTTGTGCGTGCAAAGATAATAATTATTACTCAAAATGCCAAAACAAACCACCGCAAATCTCACCACGAGATTTGCGTAATTTAAAGAGGCCAGATTTAGTCGGACCACGTCGGACTGAGTCAAACAAAGTCTGACTGTGTATTTTTAGATATTTTTATTACCACAAATCTCAGCTTTAGATATTATTAGTGAAAATTAGTGGTTAAAAACGTTCTTTTGTTGAGGTAAAATGCTTACCTTTGCGGCAAATTTCAAAAAATACACATTAATATTAACTATAAAAACTATTTACTGCTATGCCAAGAAGCTTATCAGGAAGAAATTTCTTGAAGTTGTTAGACTTCACTACCGAGGAAATTCAGTACTTACTCGAACTCTCTAAAGATTTCAAGCGCCTGAAGCGCACCAACACCCCTCACAAGTATCTCACCGGCAAGAACATCGTGCTCTTGTTTGAGAAAACTTCTACCCGCACTCGCTGCTCGTTTGAGGTAGCAGGTAACGACCTGGGTATGGGTGTTACTTATCTCGACCCTGCTTCGTCGCAAATGGGTAACAAGGAGTCGCTCGAGGACACCGCTAAGGTGCTCGGTCGCATGTTCGACGGTATTGAGTATCGTGGCTTTGACCAGGAAATCGTTGAGAACTTGGGTCGCTATGCCGGTGTTCCCGTGTGGAACGGCTTGACAACTGAGTTCCATCCCACCCAGATGCTTGCCGACGTTCTCACCATCGAGGAGAACTTTGGTCGCTACAAGGGCCTGAAGATGGTGTTCATGGGCGACGCTCGCAACAACGTTGCCAACTCGCTGATGGTGGTTTCGGCCAAGCTCGGTATCAACTTCGTGGCTTGCGGTCCTAAGGACAACATGCCCGACGATAAGCTCGTTGCCACTTGCCGCGAGATTGCCAAGGAGCATGGTTGCACAATAACCCTGACCGACGACGTGAAAGAAGGCACCAAGAACGCCGATGTTATCTACACCGACATCTGGGTATCGATGGGTGAGCCCGCCGAGCTGTGGGAGA
>CAMHNO010000011.1 GCA_946186575.1 uncultured Prevotellaceae bacterium | reverse complement strand
GAAATAAAAAGATACAAAAAGGGTGTGCCAGAATTTTGACACACCCTCTTTTCTTGATTCTTATATGTAGCGTTGCTCCTTAAGGAAATTGATGAATTTCTTAGAGAACAATTCATTGCTTTCTTGGGGATATCGCACATCGGTGAAGACCTGTGCAAGCGTCACTTTATCATTCTCCCTAACAAAGGCTTTATTCACGTCGAGGGCTTCTTTGGCAGCATAGAGTTGCTTCACCTCGCTTTTGGTTAGTTCATGATAATGCTCGTGGTGGATAATGCCCTCGACAGGCAGGCGGTCGGTCAATATCTGCTCTTCATGTTTTGGATAGCCCACCGTGAGTGTGACTATGGGTACAACCCGCTTGGGCAGGCTTAGGGCCTCTGCAATCTCTTGAGCGTTGTAGGTTGTTGTGCCAAGATAGCAGCAACCCATGCCGTTCGTCTCTGCTATGGTGTTAAATTGCTGGGCAAAGATTGTCACATCGAGTATGGCACTCATGAGCGATTGTAAATTGTTGAATCCTGCTTGGGCACAGGAGGCCTTGCACCATGCCTCGAAACGGTTGAAGTCGGCACAGAAGGTGAGCACTATTGGAGCATTAGTCACCATTGGTTGGCCGAAGTGGCATGGCGCCAGTTTGTTCTTCATTACATTATCGCGTGTCACCACAACACTATAGAGCTGCATGCCGCCCGTAGTAGGGGCATGACTTGCTGCATCTATCATTTGTGTTAATGTGTTTTCGCTGATTTCGCGATCACTGTACTCACGCACTGTTGCGCGATTAAAAAAGTATTTTAAGTTCATATTATTATTTTTTTGCAAAATTAATCTTTTTTGGTTAAGCCTCCAAATAGTGGCATTCTCTTTTATTCCTTATGTAATAATTCTCATTGATATTTGTTTTAGTTTTTTTGATGTGTAAATCACGCTTTTTCGGTGTTTTTTTGTAATTTTGTAGCCAATTTAAAATGTGTCATGGCAAATATACTTAACATAGAGACATCCACCGTTGTGTGCTCGGTTGCTTTAAGCTCTGAAGGTCAAGTAGTTGATCATTACGAGAATTATGATGGCCTCAATCATGCCACCTTGTTGAGCAAGTATGTCAAGCAGGCACTCGACACTGCCAGCCGCAAGCAACTGGACATTGATGCAATTTCGGTGAGCATTGGCCCCGGTTCTTATACCGGACTGCGCATAGGGCTATCGCAGGCCAAGGGCTTGGCGTTTGGACTTGGAGTGCCTCTGATTGGAGTCAACACGTTGCAGCTCCTTGCTGTGTCGGCTATGTTTAAAGAGTTCTTTGACGATGACACGATTTTTGTGCCTATGATTGATGCTCGTCGCATGGAGGTTTATACTGCGGCCTACACAAGTGCCCTTGAGGCCGTGCTCGAGCCTCAGCCCATGATTTTGGATTGCGACTCATTTAGCCATCTGGCCGATAACCACAACCTCGTAATAATGGGAAATGGAGCTCAAAAAGCTTCGACCATCATCAATCACCCCAGGGTGCACTTCATGACCGATGTAACAGCTGTTGCTGTCGACATGCTGGCATTGAGCGAAAAAGCCTACCGCGAACGATCGTTCATCGATGTGGCCTACAGCACCCCTCTTTATCTCAAAGAATTTCAAGCCACAGTGCCCAAGAAAAAAGTGCTCTGAGGCAAGGATGTGGCCTTGCGGTTAATCATTAACAACATACCCCCAAATAAAACTCATGCTCACTTATAACTCACAACTCAAAAAACTCGCACTGCCCGAGTATGGCCGAAACATACAGCAGATGGTTGATTACTGCTGCTCCATACAGGACAGGCAAGAGCGCAACAAGTGTGCCCATTCAATTATCAACACAATGAGCAATCTGTTCCCTAACACCAGCGATGAGGTTGATTATCAGCACAAGCTATGGGATCATCTTGCAATAATGAGCGACTTTGAACTTGATGTTGACTTCCCTTATCAAGTGATTAAGCCAGAGAATTTGGCCTCAAAGCCCCAACAGGTGAATTACACTCTCGAACCCATTAAAATGCGGCACTATGGTAAAATCGTGGATCGGATGATTCAGCGTGCTTGCGATTACCCCGATGGCGAGGAAAAGGATGCTCTGGTCATGCTCATTGCCAACCACATGAAAAAGCTCATTTACCAAATCAACAATGAGGATGTTGAGGATTCCAAAATTTTTAAAGATCTGGAGTTCTTCTCTAAAGGACGCATCAAACTCGACCCTGCGCAGCACATGTTGCATGAGTTTAAGATTGCACCGGCTCAGCAGCAGCAATCTTCAAAAAAGAAGAAAAAGAAATGAGCGATAATGATAAAGCGTGACGAAATAGTACACATAGGCAATTTCAAAAAGCCACATGGCATTAAGGGAGAGATTTCGGCCACAATCTATAATGGTGCACAGCTCTTGACAGAGTGCAGGCGCATCATTGTTGAGGTTGATGGCATTTTTGTCCCCTTTTTCATTAATGACCTCAGGAACAAGTCGCAAGATACGGTACTGATGTTAATAGATGGAATTGAAAATGAAAACCAGGCTGCGACTCTTGTAAATCATGAGATATATCTCTTGAAAGAAGATTTCGACAGCGATGACAACATGCAACTGCCTGTAGATTATTTCAGCAACTTTGAGGTGCTAATCAATGGAATTTACAAAGGCATCGTACAAGATATTGATGATTCTACTGCCAATTTGCTCTTTGTAATAAAATTGGAAAATGGCGATGTTAAGCTAATACCAGTCGCCGATGATTTTGTGACTTCGGTTGATACTTCAAGAAACCTTATTGAACTGGAGGTGCCCGATTCGTTACTCGACTTATAATCATTTGTTTAAATTATTACTATATAACAATTATGAAACTCTTATCGTCGCAATTACAATTTTTGGCCCTGGCTATCATGATCATGACAGCAAGCGCTGCTATGGCTCAAGGCGGCTATGTAGCTCCAATGTCGCTTGATGAGGCTATCAACAATCCGTCCATCAGGGATAATAAGGTTAGAAGCTCGGTTTCTAACTACCAGATGAAGCAGGCAAAAATTCTTCTTGAGGATCGCAATCTCATTGTTGAAACAATGCGTAACAAGGAGGTTATTGTCATTAGCATTCCGGCCGACTTGCTCTTTGAACCTAATGAGACCGAACTCAGCGATGATGCCAGCGATGTGCTTGAACGCTTCAGAGGTTTTCTTAGAACCCCCGACTTCTACCGCATGGCATTAGCCATGTATCACGACGACAGTTGTTCTAATAGTTTTTCAAGGCAACTAACCGATAAAAGAGTGCAAAGTGTTTATGACTGGTTTGCTCTTTACTCGGGCGCGAATTATGTGTCGACGTTTTCGTTCGGAAACACTAATTTTTTGAAACCCAACAATTCTATTCAAAACCGCAGGCTCAACAGGAGACTCGAAATTTATCTTATTCCTGGCAATGCAATGATTGACCAGGCCAAGAGAAATCTTTTAAAATAAAATAATTCATTATTAAATAATACCTGATATGGCTATTGAAATAAAAGATTTAACTAAACGAAGCGTAAATTACTCTCAGTGGTACAATGACTTGGTTATCAAGGCTGACCTTGCCGAGCAATCGGCTGTAAGAGGTTGTATGGTGATCAAACCCTATGGTTATGCCATTTGGGAAAAAATGCAACGAGAGCTTGACAATATGTTTAAAGCCACTGGCGTTGAGAATGCCTATTTCCCATTGCTCATCCCAAAATCATTTCTCAGCCGTGAGGCTGACCATGTTGAGGGTTTTGCCAAGGAGTGCGCTGTAGTCACTCACTATCGTCTAAAAAATGACCCCGAAGGCAATGGTGTTGTAGTTGACCCTGAGGCAAGACTTGAGGAAGAACTCATCATTCGCCCCACAAGCGAAACTATCATCTGGAACACTTACCGCAACTGGATCAATTCCTATCGCGACCTGCCTTTGCTCATCAATCAGTGGGCCAATGTTTTCAGGTGGGAGATGAGAACTCGCATGTTCTTGCGCACTGCTGAGTTCCTCTGGCAGGAGGGACACACAGCTCATGCCACTAAAGAGGAGGCACAAGACGAGGCCATTAAGATGCTTAACGTCTATGCCGATTTTGCCCAGAATTATATGGCAGTTCCAGTTGTGAAAGGTGTAAAAAGTGCTAACGAGCGTTTTGCTGGTGCTCTTGAGACCTATACCATCGAGGCCATGATGCAGGATGGCAAGGCCTTGCAGTCGGGCACGTCGCATTTCTTGGGACAGAACTTTGCTAAGGCATTTGACGTGAAGTTTGTCAACAACGAGAACAAACTTGATTATGTCTGGGCCACTTCGTGGGGTGTTTCAACTCGATTGATGGGAGCTCTCATCATGACTCACAGCGATGACAATGGACTCGTGCTGCCGCCCAAGTTGGCTCCTATTCAAGTGGTCATTGTGCCCATCTACAAGACCCAAGAGCAGCTTGATGAAATCAATGGCAAGGTCACATCAATAGTCGATAACTTAAGAAATATGGGAATTTCGGTTAAATATGACAACGCCGACAACAAGCGACCTGGATTTAAGTTTGCCGATTATGAGCTCAAAGGTGTGCCTGTCAGGCTCGTGATTGGTGCTCGCGACATCGCTAACGGTACTGTCGAGGTCATGCGTCGCGACACGCTCGAGAAGTCGAGTGCCTCGCTCGATGGCATTGAGCTTACTGTTAAGAATCTGCTCGAAGAAATACAGAACAACATCTTCAAGAAAGCCCTTGATTTCCGTCAGCGTATGACTTATAAGGTTGACAACTATGAGGATTTCAAAGCTCAGATTGAGAAAGGCGGCTTTGTCTTGGCTCACTGGGATGGCACCCCAGAAACAGAGGATCGCATAAAAGAAGAGACGAAAGCCACTATCAGATGCATACCTCTGGATGCTGAGACCGAGGATGGAGTTGACATGATCACAGGCAAACCATCTAAGTGCCGAGTTGTGTTTGCTCGCAATTATTAATTTCTTGCGCTAATATGATACAACTCATCGTCAGCGGTGATACTGCTTCGATTCTGATAGATGCTTGCATAGCTGCACTCGAAAATGCTTGCAAGTGGATAAGGCTCGATTTGAGCCATCTGCGTGAAAACGAGGTGGAACCAACTGTTGAATCAATCAAAGAGTCGTGCAAAAGTTTCGATGCTATTTTATCTGTTGATAATGATGTAGATGCTGTAAAACGGCTCAAGGTTGATGGCTTGCACATTGGCAATACTGAGGGCGCCTCTGCTGCTCAGGCTCGCAAGCAGCTGGGCGAGGAAATAATTTTGGGAGTCACCATCGATGATGCAAGTGCGGTGCCTTTTCTGCCACGCACGGCGGTTGATTACGTCGAGATAGATGAAAATGTTGGAGCCACGGGTGTTCGCAATGAAATTGTGAAGCAAATGAAGGCATTGGGTTTTGACGAACCGGTTGTCGCTCGCCTAAAGGGTATCCCTACGCTTCAAGAGGTTAGAGCCTGGGGTGTTGACGGTATCTCACTCGACAGTTCTACTGTGAATCCCGCTGAGTTAAAAGATTTGATTTTGAGATTAGAATCTCTTGCTCAGGAGCGCATAAATGATTTGTAGCAGCATCCAGTGTGTTGACCTAAAAGAAAGAGGGTGTGCCAGAATTTTGACACACCCTCATTTCTTTTTAACTCAGTAACAATCAGCCACAACGGGATGTTCCGCAATTGGTGCAAATCAAGCATCCTTCTTGATACACAAGAGTTTCTTGACCGCAGTTGGGACAGGTTTGGCCACTGAGTTTAGTGCCATTGGGTAAATATTTCTTCAATGCACGCTCAACACCCATCTTCCAAGTGTTGATGCTCTTATTGTCGAGCTCAAGGCTGGTAACAAGTTTGAGCACTTGTTCAATGGGCATGCCATAGCGCAACACACCTGATATCAACTTGGCGTAATTCCAGAACTCGGGATTAAATTTCTCGCTCAAGCCCTCGATGGTGGTCTTGAATCCACGTTTGTTGATGAATTGGAAATCGTAACGTTTTTCCCCATTCTCGTTTACTGCCTTGATGATTTTGCCTTTGGTGACAGATTTAGGACAAAAGATTCCCTCATCGTCGTCGGCAATACCAGTAAAAATCTCGTAGGGTCGATTGTCGATTAAGCCAATGAAGGCAATCCATTTTTCCTTATTGTTCTGGAAACGAACCACATCGGCTTCAAGCTCGATGGGGCGCTTAAGTATGTGCTCCTCTTCGGCAATATAATGCCCCTTCTTCTCTTTGTTCTTCTTGTTCTTGCCGTCGCCTTCGAGCGAGATGAGTACACCGCTGCGGGAGCCATCGCGGTAAACGGTGCAGCCCTTGCAACCCGAGCGCCAAGCCTCGATATAGAGTTTGCCCACCATCTCTTCGCTGATGTCGTTGGGGAGATTGATGGTAACACTAATCGAATGATCTACCCACTTCTGAACTGCGCCTTGCATGCGCACCTTGTTGAGCCAGTCAACGTCGTTGCTTGTTGCTTTATAATATGGCGAGCGCTTCACAAGGTCGTCAATTTCGGCCTGAGAGTAGTCGTGCCGCACTTCAATGCCGTTGGCTTGCATCCATGTTATAAACTTGTGGTGATAAACTATGTATTCCTCGAACGAGTCGCCCGATTCGTCAACATAGTCCACTCTCACATCTTTGTCGCTGGGGTTGACCTTACGGCGACGCTTGTAGACAGGAAGGAACACAGGCTCGATGCCCGAGGTGGTCTGTGTTAAGATACTTGTGGTTCCCGTTGGAGCAATGGTGAGGCAGGCAATGTTGCGACGGCCATATTTCACCATCATTTCGTAAAGCTCGGGATCGGCCTCCTTAATGCGAGCGATGAAAGGATTTCCGGCCTCGCGCTTGGCATCATATATTTCAAATGCGCCACGTTCTCGCGCCATGTTTACCGATGAGCGGTAAGCAGCAAGCGCAAGAGCTTTGTGAACCGATACCGAAAATGCGGTTGCTTCATCAGTGCCGTAGGTAAGCCCCATTGCTGCCACCATGTCGCCCTCTGCTGTGGTTCCCACGCCAGTGCGTCGTCCTTTCAGCGTCTTGTCGCGAATCTTTTTCCATAAGTTCAATTCGGTTAGTTTCACCTCCTCGGTTTCTGGGTCGCTCTTGATTTTTTCAAGAATGGCCTCGATTTTTTCCATCTCAAGGTCGATGATGTCATCCATCATGCGCTGAGCATAGCCAATGTGCTCGGCAAATTTGTCGAAGTCGAAATAGGCGTCCTTTGTAAAGGGGTTAACCACATAGCTGTAGAGGTTTACAGCAATCAATCGGCAACTATCGTAGGGGCACAATGGAATCTCGCCGCAGGGGTTGGTAGAGATGGTGCGGAAGCCCAGGTCGGCATAGCAGTCGGGCACTGCTTCGCGTGTGATAGTGTCCCAAAACAGCACACCAGGCTCGGCACTTTTCCATGCATTGTGCACAATTTTGTTCCACAACTTGGTTGCGTCAATCTTCTTGGTGTAGATAGGCTCTTTGGCATCGATAGGGTATTGCTGAATGTAGTCGGTGCCGTCTACTGCTGCCTGCATGAAAGCATCGTCGATGCGAACCGACACGTTGGCACCTGTAACTTTGCCCTCGGTCATCTTTGCGTCAATAAACCGCTCACTATCGGGGTGCTTAATGCTCACGGTGAGCATTAGCGCACCACGTCGACCATCTTGAGCCACCTCGCGTGTGGAGTTGCTGTAGCGCTCCATGAAAGGCACAAGGCCTGTGGATGTCAATGCCGAGTTTTTGACAGGCGACCCCATGGGGCGTATGTGCGACAAGTCGTGTCCCACGCCGCCACGTCGCTTCATCAGTTGCACTTGCTCCTCGTCGATCTTTATGATGCCTCCATAGGAGTCGGGCTGTCCGTCGAGTCCGATGACAAAGCAGTTGCTCAAAGAGCCAATCTGGAAATTATTGCCTATTCCGGCCATTGGGCTGCCTTGAGGCACAATGTAGCGGAAGTTCTTTAGCAGATTAAATATCTGCTCTTGGCTCATGGGGTTGGGATATTTTTTCTCAATGCGGGCTATCTCGCTTGCGATGCGCCGGTGCATGTCGTCGGGAGTGAGCTCATAGAGATGGCCAAAGGAGTCCTTGAGGGCATACTTCGTTGCCCACACTCTTGCAGCGAGCTCGTCGCCTTTGAAATACTCTAACGAAGCATGGTAGGCTTCGTCGTAGGTGTAAGTTCTCTTTTCCACTTTAATGTATTATGATTGTTAATTAATTTTTCTTGAAAAGCATGCAAAATTAATTACAATAAACAGATAAAAAAACAATTGTTGATAACTTTATTGGCAAAAGTTATCAACAACCCATGAGCAAACCATAGTTCACCATTTCTCGGTGAAACTGGCGCGACCGTGATAGTCCACCTCTTGCTTCTGCTCGAGCCACTCAATGATTAGCGAGGCTGTCGACATCGTTAGTCGCTTTCCAGCGTCTTCGCGCTGAGAAACGCAAGTCGAGGCCACATAGTTGTTGGTGACCACACGATATTTCTTTTTCATGTCTAAGCGCTTGCCGTCGGTGGTGAATAGCTCTAATTTTTTTATTTTCGATTTTGACGCATCGCTATAGGTGACCACTGCAGTGCAACCACTGGTTATGGGAAAACGGTTGCGGTCCACCTTGTGGCAGGCAATGAGCAGGTCGCTTAGTTCTTGTCCAGTGAGTGTCATGACAACTGGATTATTTTTGTAGGGATCCAAATTTAGCACATCTTTCACTGTTATAGGGCCTGCGGCGATGTGGTCGTAGCGCACTCCGCCATAATTCTCGATGGCAATGTCGCAATCCAGGGTCGATGCCCACGCCTCGCACATCATCACGCCTAACGATTGGTAGCTGCTGATGTCGGTTGACGCTTGTGCCACCACGCGCTTGAACTTCGGGTCACTTGTGAAATAGCTCATTAACGCGTCGGCAGCTTTACTGTGAGGGGTGATGCTGTCGAGAAATATGTTTTCGGCCTTCTTGTTCACCACTTTACCTTCTTCGACCTCGATTGTGGTGAGTGTGACTCGTGGCAGTTGTTTGCCATTCTGGGTGATTAGAACTCCATCGTGGAGTTCGCCGCCTTCGAGCTGGGTGTGGCTGTGACCGCTCACGATCAAGTCGTAATAAGGGAACTCATTGGCAAGTTCCACATCTTGCTCATAGCCGATATGAGTAAGCAACACATTAATTTCACATTGTTCGGTAAGCCACTTGTAGTGAGGTATAACGCTTTGCGGAATCTCAAATTTCAAGCCCGAAGTATTGTCGGGGTGAGTGTCAGGAATACCCAGGGTGCCGACTTGTGTTATTCCAAGCACCCCCACTTTAGCACCACCCACATCAAACACCTGATATGGGCGAACATTAATGCCGCTCTCGGGAGGACAACTGAGATTTGCGGCAAGGTAGCTGAAGTTTGACAATGAGGTCATGCATGCTAAGCCTTCAATGCCTAAATCGTACTCATGATTACCCATGGCCGAGGCATCAAATCCTATTAAATTCATCATCTCAATCATTGGGTAGCCCACTGGCTGATAATAGTCGTTGTAGGGGTTTCCTGAGTGATTGTCGCCCGCTGAAAGAATTAGCAGCGCAGGGTCTATGGCTCGCAAGCTGTCGACAATTGTTGCCAATTTTGGCATCTTTTCTATTGCCGAGTGCATGTCGTTGGTCGATAATATCCTTACGGTTTTGCCCCATGATAAAGTGGTAATCGACAACAAACTAATTACAATGATTGAAAAAACAGTTTTTCTCATAGTTTTTGAGTTTTGAATTGATTTGAGTATTGAGTTATATCTCCAATTTTAGTGCTTAATTTTAATCGAATATGTTGCGATCAATCGCTCGTGAGCATTTGGTTTGCAAATTTACGAAATCTTTTGTTTATTGAAAAAAATTATATATGCATGATATTTTCTTAAAATTTTATTTATTAAAAAAAGCAAAGATTTTACTTCACGAATCATTAATTAATATCAGCCTTGCACCCTGTCGCACAGAAAATCTGATTGTGAATAAAATATTCTTTATTTATGACGGGGTTCAACAAAAAAATGCTTATATTTGCATCACAAAAAACTTTTTTGAACTTCTATTGTATGATACAGTCAATGACAGGCTTTGGCAAAGCCACTATTGTGACTTGCAATAAAAAACTGACAGCCGAGATAAAATCGCTAAACAGCAAGCAATTGGACCTAACGGTTAAGATGCCCGTGCTCTATCGAGAGCTTGAGCTTGAGTTGCGCAACACCATTGCGCGTGAGTTTGGCCGAGGTAAGGTAGATGTCTACATCACAAGCGAGACCATCGACAACGCTGCGGCCTCGCAGCTAAACGTGGAACTCCTTGGCAGTTATCAGCGCCAGGTGCAGGCAGCGGCCAGCGAGCTGAATCTGCCACAACCCCAGGACTGGTGGTCGACGCTGCTGCGCATGCCCGATGTGTTCAAGCCCGATGCTAATCTTGTTGCGGCCCAGCAGGAACTTGATGCAGTAAGGGAGGTTGTGGACAAGGCATTGCAAGCGGCAGTGGACTTCCGCAGTCAGGAAGGCAGGCGCTTGGATGTTTTCTTCAGGCAAAAGATAGAGGCCATTGGGCTGCTGCTTGATAACCTAACAGAGTACGAGACAACGAGAGTTGAGAAAATAAAGGCTCGACTTCTTGAGGCGCTATCGCAACTTGAGCAGGTGGACTACGACAAGAACCGCCTTGAACAGGAGCTTATTTACTATATCGAAAAGCTCGACATAACCGAGGAGAAAACCCGCCTCCGGAATCACCTGAACTATTTTATCGAAACCCTTGACAGCGGTCATCGACAGGGCAAGAAACTTGGATTCATCGCGCAAGAGATGGGTAGAGAAATAAACACTACTGGTTCCAAGTCGAACCATGCCCAGATGCAGCAGATAGTGGTGGAGATGAAGGACAACCTTGAGCAAATCAAAGAACAAGTGCTGAATGTTTTGTAGCATTCACAATTGAAACAATGAATACAGTGGGAACTATGGATAAAGGAAAGCTAATAGTGATATCGGCACCATCAGGCACAGGAAAGTCAACGATAATTGGCGAACTCATGAAATGTGAGAGTCTCAGACTGGAGTTCTCCATTTCGGCCACTACACGCAAGCCACGTGGCAATGAGCGTGATGGGGTTGAATATTACTTTCTGGAGGTGGATGACTTTAAGAAGCGCATAGAGCGCGAGGAATTTGCCGAATGGCACGAGGTGTACAAGGGTAGATACTATGGCACTCTCAAGAGCGAAATAACCCGCATTACTGGCAAGGGTAACAATGTGATTCTTGACCTTGATGTGATGGGAGGTGTTGATGTTAAAAGAATTTATGGCGATAATGCCCTCTCTATATTCATCAAACCGCCATCAATTGAGACATTGCGCAAGCGATTGCTCTCAAGAGCCACCGACAGCATTGAGGACATAAACAATCGTGTTGACAAAGCGGCAACCGAACTCTCGTTTGCTAACAAATTTGACCATTGCGTTGTTAACGATGTCCTGGACGATGCCGTCAATGAGGTTAAGGCTATAATTACTAGTTTTGTTGAAAAGAGATGAGCAAAATAGGTGTGTTTGGAGGCTCGTTCAATCCCATTCATGTGGGGCATGCACTGATTGCCAGCTACATAGTCGATAGTGGAGCAGTAGATCAGTTGTGGCTCATGGTCGCCCCGCAAAATCCGCTTAAAGAGGGCGTGGTCATGGCTGGCGACGCACACCGCCTGCGCATGGCCGAGATGGTGACGCGGCGCTTGCCCAGAGTTGAGACCACTGCCTTCGAGTTTGAGCTTCCGCGTCCATCCTACACCGTCAACACCCTTAATGCTCTACAAGCGAAGTTCCCTCACGATGATTTCTATCTTGTGATAGGTGCCGACAATTGGTGCAACTTCGACCAGTGGAAGGATGGAGAGACCATCATCAAGAACCATCATGTGCTCGTTTATCCTCGCCGTGGATTTGAAGTGGTTATCCCCAAGGAGTTTGAGTCGAGGGTGGCAATGGTCGATGCGCCTCTTGTAGAGTTGTCTTCGACTGTTGTGCGCCAACGACTCAAGGCGATGAAGAGCGTGAGCTTCTATGTGCCCGATGATGTGGAAAAATATATTCTTAAGAATAAATTATACATTCAGTGATTATGGACAAAAAATTATCACCCAATAGCTTGGCCTTGATTGCTCTGACCAATGAGTATTGTCATCTCATTGAGAACTGTGGCACTTTTGCACGCGAATCGTTTGTTGAAGAATTGCTCAAGATTCTACCTCGTGTTTACATAACAGTGCTCGACTTGGAGCCAGCAATTGGTTATACCGATAATTATATCTCACCATCGCTCGACGAGCCGACTTATAATATGGTTCGGAACGCTCTGAGCTCTATTATGGCCGATGAAGACATTTATTTAGAGGTTTTCATTGAAGATATGAAATACAGCGACACACCAATTTCAGCCTCTATCTCGGAAGATCTTGCTGACCTCTATCAAGAGTTCTACAATCTTGTGGCATCGTTGCGCGACCTCGGCACCGACGATCAGCTTAGACTTCTTGAGATATGCAAGGAGAATTTCACAGAGTATTGGGGGCAGACTTTGTGCAATGTAATGCGAGCATTACACTGGTTAAGCGTAAGATTTAAATAACGACTCACAACTCAAAAAAACTCATAATAAATTATGGAAACAAAATATATCGATTCGTTACTAAGGTTTATGGACAACAGTCCATGCAATTTTCTTGCTGTTGAAACAATCAAGAAAATCCTTGTTGATAATGGCTTTAAGGAGAAATCACTCACCGAGAAACTAACGGCCATGCCTGGCGAGAAATTTTTCTTTACCAAGAACGACTCGGCTGTCTTTGCGGTAAAAGTTGGGCACAAGCCTGTGGTTGAAACTGGTTTTAAAATTGTGGCTGCTCATAGCGATTCGCCTTGCTTCCGCATTAAGCCTAATGCCGAGATGTGTTGCGACGGTGGCATCGTTAAGCTAAACACCGAAGTTTATGGTGGCCCCATTCTTTACACGTGGTTCGATCGGCCACTGTCGATTGCCGGTCGCGTGATTCTCAGGGGGAAATCGCCTCTTGAAGTGATATCGCGCACAATCAAGATTAATCGCCCATTATTGCAGATTTCGCATCTGGCCATTCATTTTAATAGAGCTGTGAATGAGGGAAATCCTCTCTCAAAGCAGAAAGACATGCTTCCAATCATCGCCAAGGTGAACGACGAATTTGAGGCCGACAACATGCTCCTTAACTTAGTGGCTCAAGAACTCGGCGTTACAATCGACCAGATTTTAGATTTTGACCTGATACTCTACGATACCACTCCTGCTTGCACCTTTGGCTTGAATAATGAGTTTATCTCTTCGGGTCGGCTCGACGACCTGAGTATGGCTCATGCTGCTGTTACAGCAATTACCGAAGCCACCGACGATGACTCTACTTGCATTGCTGCAATCTTCGATAACGAGGAAACAGGCAGCGGAACCAAGCAGGGCGCGGGCTCGCCAGTGCTTGCCAACGCATTGAATCGCATGGCCGAGAGCCAAGGATGTAACTTTGATGACTACTGTGTGGCGTTGCAGAAGACTTTCCTCATCAGTGCCGACAATGCTCATGCTCATCACCCTAACTATAATGAAAAATATGACCCCACAAGTCATCCCACATTGGGTGGAGGCCCATGCATTAAGATTAATGCCAACTGCAAGTACATGAGCGATGCACACTCGGCAGCTATTTTCAAGAACCTTTGCGACGAAGCTGGTTCACCTTGCCAGTATTTCGTTAATCACAGCGATGTGGCTGGTGGCTCCACACTTGGCAATATCCTTACTGGGCAAATCGATATTGAAGGTGTAGATGTGGGCAATCCACTACTGGCCATGCACTCTATTAGGGAGACAGCATCTGTAACTGATCATATCAACATGATTAACGTGTTCAAAACTTTTTTCAGTTGATGAACTGTTAATTTGTGAAACTGATAAATTTTGATTATTTTTGTAGATTATAATAAGAACAATAAATAATATTTAAAATCATGAACGACGAAAAATTGATTCAAGAGTTGACTCTTAAGGCTCAGCAGTGGCTTGGCGAGGGCTATGATGACCAAACCAAGGCTCAAGTGCGTGAGATGATTAATGCCGAGGATAAGACCGAACTAATTGAGGCTTTCTACAAGGATCTTGAGTTTGGTACCGGTGGCTTGCGTGGCATAATGGGCCCTGGCAGCAATCGCATGAACATCTACACTGTGGGGGCAGCAACTCAAGGTCTTGCAAACTACATCAACGAGGCATTCAAAGATTTGCCTGAACGCAAGGTGATTGTGGGGCACGACGTGCGCAACAATAGCCGCCTTTTTGCAGAGACTGTGGCCAATATTTTTAGTGCCAATGGCATCAAGGTATTCCTCTTCGAAGGCCCACGACCCACTCCCGAGGTCTCTTATGCTATCAGATTGCTCGGCTGCCAGAGCGGTGTGAACATCACTGCGTCTCACAATCCTAAGGAGTATAATGGCTACAAGGCCTACTGGGATGATGGAGCACAGGTGGTGTCGCCTCACGATGTGAATATCATCAACTATGTCAACGACATCAAGGGCGTTAGCGAGATAAAGTTTAATGGTAACCCCGACCTGATAGAGATTATAGGCAATGACATTGATGAGAAATATCTTGAGGACATCCACACCCTCTCACTCAGTCCAGAGGTGGATGCAAAGCACAGCGACCTCAAGATTGTCTACACCCCAATTCACGGTGTGGGTCGCTACATCATTCCACAATCAATCGAGCGATGGGGCTTCAAAAACATCATACATGTGCCCGAGCAGGATGTGATGAGTGGCGAGTTCCCAACTGTTGAGTCGCCAAACCCCGAGAATGCACCAACAATGCAGATGGCCATCGACAAGGCCGAAGAAACTCAGGCCGACATTGCTCTTGCCAGCGACCCCGATGCCGACCGCATCAGCGTTGTGTTTAAGAATAACAAGGGCAAATATGAACTTGTTAACGGTAACCAGATACAAATCATTTTCCACTACTATCTGCTCACTCGCAACCGCGAGCTTGGCAAGCTCAAGGGTGACGAGTACATTGTCAAGACCATCGTCACCAGCGAGACCATCAAGCGCATGGCCGATAAGTTAGGGGTGAAGATGTTTGACTGTTACACTGGCTTCAAGTGGATTGCTACTATCATGCGCGAAATGGAGGGCAAGGGACGCTACCTGGGCGGTGGCGAGGAGAGCTACGGTTTCTTGCCAGAGACCTTTGCACGCGACAAGGACTCGGTGTCATCTATTCCCCTGATGTGCGAGATTGCAGCGTGGGCTAAGGAAAAAGGCATGACCATGAATGAGATGCTCATTGACCTATACATGAACTATGGCTACTCTAAGGAGCGTGGCATCTCGGTAGTGCGCAAAGGCAAGAGTGGCGCCGAGGAGATAGTGGCTATGATGAAGAATTTCCGCGAAAATCCTCAGCAATCAATAGCCGGCTCGCCTGTGGTTACTATCAAGGACTTCCTCAAGCTCGAGCAGCTCGATGTGAAGACTGGAAAGGTCACCAAGATCGAAATGCCCACTACCAGCAACGTGCTGCAGTACTACACCGAAGACGGCACCAAGGTTTCGATTCGACCATCGGGCACTGAGCCCAAGATTAAGTTCTACATCGAGGTTCACGACAAGCTCGAGAGCGCTGCCGAATACGATGCCAAGAACGAATGGGCCGACGCTAAAATCGACACTATTTGCCGCGACCTCGGCATCTAATTAAAGACAAAAACTAACAACTAACATACTAACATTTCTATTATGGCAAACAAGAGACAAATGAAAAAAGCCATCCAGAACGCTTGTGGCGAGATGGCAGGTGAGTGCTTCTTTGCTCAAAACACTTTTGAGAACACCAATCCCGAGGATTGGGATAATATTATACTCGACATTGCTGTACTTCAGGCTCAGGCCGTGAAGCGAGTTTCGGTCGACTTCGACAAAGTGCCTAAGGACTTTGAAAATGGCAAAGAGTACAAGAAAGCTCGCCGTGCCTATTTCAAGGCCGTGGAGAAAGCTTTAGGCAACTTCATGAGAGATGAGAGCGAGAAGATTGTCGCTCAGATGAATGCCCTCGTAAAGAAATAAAAACTGATATGAAAATAGGGCGTTTGACGTGACAATCGCGGCAAGCGCCCTTACAATTAAGAACTGCATGTTTGACAAATTGCTTGGCCGCATCATGAAGAATCATGGGTGGAAGTTCGTTGTGAACATCCCGCCCGTGAAAAAGTGTGTCATCTGCGTTGCTCCTCACACCAGCAACTGGGACTTCATCATGGGCGAACTGGCAAGCAGGTCGGTGGGCATGAAGGCCAAGTTTCTCATGAAGGACACTTGGTTCTTCTTCCCACTTAAATATTTGCTTAAAGCCCTGGGTGGTGTGCCAGTGTCGAGGCAACGCAGCACCAATGTGACCGGTGGCGTGGTCGACGCTTTCAATGAGCGCGACAACCTCGCCGTTGCTGTCACTCCCGAGGGCACAAGAAGCTTGAATCCTCACTGGCACAAGGGATTCCTCTACATTGCCAAAGATGCTCATGTGCCAATCGTGCTGGGCTATTTCAACTATCCTAAGAAGATAGTGTGCCTTGACAAGCTGTTTGAGCCAAGCGGAGATGTCGACGCCGACTTGATTGCTATAAAACGTTATTATCAAAATTGCGACTGCTGTGGCAAATTTCCCGAGAAATTCACCACAGGTCTAACCGACTAAAAAAAAGAATATCATGATATCAAGAAATTTACGAGTAGCACTCATTGAGGACAATGTGATTTGGGCCGACAAGTATGCCAACCTCGAGCAACTGAGCCGTAACATCAAGAATGTGAGCGATGGCACCGACCTGATTGTGCTCCCAGAGCTCTTCACAACAGGTTTTGTTGTTGATGAAAGCGCACAAGAGCTTGCCGAGCGCAACACTGGCGAAACCATTAAATTTCTTAGAGACCTGTCGCAATATTATAATGTTGCCATCGCAGGTAGTTTCTTGGCCTGTACAGCAAGCCAGCTCTATAACCGTGCATTTTTCATTGAGCCCAACGATGATGAAATCTTCTACGACAAGCGCCACCTTTTCACCATGTCGGGAGAACACAACATTTACAATCAGGGCAACACCGAGGCCCCTGTTTTCCGTTATCGTGGCATGAACATCAAACTCATTGTGTGCTACGACCTCCGTTTCCCGGTATTTTGCCGCAATGTTAATAACGCCTACGATGTTTTGCTTGTGGTGGCCAATTGGCCCAAGGTGCGCCTTAATGCATGGCGAACACTCCTGCAGGCACGGGCCATAGAGAACGAGTGCTATGTGTGTGGTGTGAACCGCTGTGGCACCGACCCCAAGGGGCTTGAGTATGCCCATGGGGCATCACTAATCATCGATTTCAAAGGGAAAGTAATAGGGGAGAGGAGCACTTCGCCAATCATCGAAGCCGATCTCTCACCAGCCGACCTCGCACGATTCCGCACCAAGTTCCCCGCCTGGCGCGACGCCGACTCATTCAATCTGAACATTTAAAGAACATTTAAATCAATTATTATTTAAATATCGCATCAATGATGCTATAACTGGTACGGCCCAGCAAGTCAAGAGGAGGAGACTAATCCCACTGGTCCCGAGACTGGAACTCAACGCACATTCCGCGGTGGCGCCTTCAGCAGCTATGCTGTGGCTTGCCGCATTATCAATCCCGGCAAGTCTATACCAGACAGTCGCGGCAACACTCGCGGCCTGCGCCTTGCCATGTAATTCCAATCACAGCTGATTTTAATCTCATAATTGCCGTGCAGTGACTCATGAATGATTTTTTCATGAATCACTGCATGGCTCATTGATGATTACTTGGTTACTACAAAAAGTTGCGAGCGAAGCTCGTCAAAAAGATAATCATAGATGAAATTATAAATAATCTGGTGTGAGCTAACATTTTGACATCGAAAGGTGTTGTTTTTTAGATTTTATTATTAACTTTGATGCGTTAAAAAAGATTTTTCAATAATAAAGGCAATTAGATTATGATAAAAAGACTGTTATTTTTCTTGTTGATTGTAATTGCTATGGCACTTGCTGGATGTGACTCCGAAGATGAAGTCCCAGTTAATGTGACCGTAAATGTTATTGATGCGCAAGAGAATGATACTGAACTTGAAAAACTCTCGAATAATGTGGGTTACTACTATGGAGTTAAACCCAATTTGACACTGAAAGAGTTTTCCTATCGCGCTGCTGGTCAATACTGCATTTTTTCGATGACCGAGAAAAGGGAAAAAGAGCTGGATCAGTTGGCAAGTCAGGAAGGCTCCCAAGTCGAGAATGCTGGTGGTTATTTTCTGGTTACTCGAGACCGTGATTTCATAACTGCCGATGATTATGTCAGCGAGCGTTATTTTGCAGGGTATTATTATGACTATTCTACTCAAACCACTCATGATTATGTTGTCGTATGTCCCACGATAGGTGTGTGTGTTTACAATACCGAAACCAAGGATAAAATATTGAGGGATTATAAAGGCAAGCTGACATTGGCCGACCATGAACAAGGGGAGAAAACAGTTGGAGACTGCTATATTTACTATTTTGACTGCCATCTCGGCACCTCAGAGCAAGTTTTGAATTTAAGCAATAAGATCTATTTGCGCAATGATGTGAAATGGGCAGAGCCCGACATGTATACTCCCTGGCACTCAATATCGGGCGACAATTCCAGTTTGATAGTATTTGTGAAGAAGGCCGTAGAAATCATGCACAATAACGGACTGTTCGCTACTGGCATTTCGTGGGAAAATGCCGAAGCCGAAGCATGGGCAAGTAATCCTCAAACTTTTGAAGAAGCTCAAGCAGTTGTAAGAAAAGCACTAGCAGTTGCTGGAGGCAAGCATTCCTATCTGATTGTAAACAATTCAAACGCAACGAGTCAGACTCCAAAGCAAGCTGAAATGCCCACCATTACCCAAAGAGACGATGGCATACTCGTCATAAAGCTCCCACAGTTTAGTGGAACGAGTGGGGAGTCTATCCAATATGCCCAAAAAGTACTCGATGCCATCCCCTCCGAATTGCGTGGCGTAGTGATAGACCTCAGAGATAACAGAGGCGGGAATATGTATCCCATGTTGGCGGCAGTGCATCGTTTCTTTCCAGAGGAGAATTTGTTAGACTTCCATCATCGTAATTATGCACATACCGTTACTATTAGTTATGTGATCGATTATGTGAATATAAAAAGGATGGGCTATATCTATTGTCCTGTGGCGATTCTAATGAACAATCATACCGCCAGTGCAGCCGAGATGGTGCTGCTCGCTTTTAGAGGCCTCAACAATGTGCGCACCTTTGGCACCCACTCTGCAGGTTACACTAGTGGCAATAACACCTACGACTTGCCACTTAACTCAAAGTTAATCTTGACCACATCTTCTGTCATTACACGCACAGGTGAAGAGTTTTGCAACGACTATATCTATCCCGACGTAAATCCCATCACTCCTTTTCCTCTCGATGAAGCCATTAAGTGGATTAACCAGCAATAGATAAAGAGTTGTGGCAAAGACTCAAGTTGCACTATCACCGTGGAGGGAGTTTCCCAATCAGGATAACTTATCCCCGCAACCAAGAAGATCACGAAACAATAATAATATTTAATAACATTAGTGGTTATGAAACAATATTTGCTCTCTCTAATTGCCTTATTGGCGTGTGTGGTGCTGTTCTCATCATGTGAAGAAGACATTGAAAAGCGCCAGGTGACCTTTACCGCCACAATGCCAGCCGACGACTTATCTTCCTCACGGCTTGGAAGCATTATAAACGGTGTTCCATCGCCTGACGGCTTCAACCTTGATGCCCAGTGGAAAAGTGGCGACAAGATACATATTTTTGTCCGTCAAGGCGACAAAGTGTATCAGCTTGAGAGCCCAGCCGTAATCTCCAGCATAAGCAGCGACGGCAAGACCTGCTCATTCATGGTAACGCTGCCCAAGTCTGTAAACCGCGATAAGGACTACGACATTATAGGTGTGACGGGAGTGGAAGCGCAAATAGATGGAGAGAATGTGGTTGCCTTGTGCAACCTTAAACGGGAGGGTTCTGAAAGATTTAATGAAATTTTACCAATGTGGTTCACTGCCAAGAAGGGCAGCACCCAAGCGAAGTTCCGTCACCTGTGCGCCTATGAGGTGCTATCTGTCAACAATGTGTCGGACGCGAGCATCACGTTCAAGCACTCAGGATTTCAGGTGCTTTCTCGGTGGTACATTTATAGTGCCTCCATATTGCTCTCAGACGGTTCTATAGCAGGTGAGCAAGATGTGAAAAACGACGCCGAGAGTGATGAAATCACGATTCCTGCTGGAGGCACTGGCACAATAGTGTCGAGATACATTCCAATAACTATTATAGCCGATGTGACTATCGACAATGCCAAGCTAAAAGCTGTTGTCAATGGAAATGCAGCCACCACCATCGACGCAATGATATCCTATAAGACTCAAGCGCGCGGCAATGCCTATTACATGGAAGTCAACTGGGACGGCTCAAACCTATATTTCTCAAATGAGTACTGTCCTGATACCAACCATCCGCACATTATAGACCTGGGCTTGCCGTCGGGGACAAAGTGGGCGTGTTGTAATCTGGGAGCCAATATCCCTACAGAATGTGGAGATTATTTCGCCTGGGGCGAAACAACCACCAAACCATATTTTGCTAAGTATAACTATAAATGGTATCATAGTGGCGACGACCATAACATCACTAAGTACTGTTGTAACAGCAGTTTTGGTACTGTCGATAACAGGACAGAACTCGAACCAGAAGACGATGCCGCCTTTGTGAATTGGGGCCCAGAGTGGCGCACGCCTGCGTTGAGACAGTTATACGAGCTGAAGAACAACTGCACATATAAGTGGGCTAATGTGAATGGTATGGGTGGATATCTTTTCAAGAGCAACACTAACGGCAGAGCTGTTTTCCTCCCGGCTGCTGGTTGGCCTTATAATGGGGTTCAGGAAGTAGGTAGTGAAGGTTTCTATTGGTCTCGCGGTTATGACTACGATGTTAGACCTGACCTTGGTTTTATTTTGGGTTTCGGCGGTAAGAATGCACTAAACGGATACTATTATAGTCGCTATAACGGTGCAAGCGTTCGTCCTGTGTATGTCGGACAAGAGTAGAGGTAGATAATGACTATCTCACAATCTTGGCAGCAATAAATAAGGTGAGTTCGACGAAAATAAATGGCTGTATATCAGGCTGCTCCTCTAAGGCTCCCTCTCTTCCGCCCTAACGGGCACCTCCTCTCGGGCAGAGGAGGAAGGAGCAGTCGCAAAGCGACTGAGGAGTATGATTTCCTGATGAGAGAGTTTTATACTCCCCCCCCAACCCCCACTATCTTAGAGGGGGAGTTGCTAACGCAATGATTATCAAATGATAAATTCGTCGAACTCACGGTAAAATAAGTGTGCTTAGTTGTTGATGATAGTTATTGTCATTTCGCAGCGTGAGCAGTCGCAGTTAACTTGCAGCAGAGTGCGGCCGCCCGTGCGCAATAATAGGGGAGAGGGGAGCTGCCGGCTCCCTTTTTCTTTGAGGCATGCTCCGAGTTCGCGGCGCAGACAATAGCGAGTGGTCATGACAGGATGTTTGTGCGCTACCGACTTGCGTTCGCACTCGATTGCTGGCTCGATGCTTGTCACCCCATGTTCTAAATAGAAATCGCGAGCGATGTGGTTGGCAACATTGTCGGCGGTGCTGAGTGCCTTGTGTGGGAATTGTGCAGTTTTGTCTTCCTGCCTGCGCAATTCACGTTGATAGGCAATATTGTGAGTTTTATCGAGCAAAGCTATTGTCTCGCGCCTGAGACTGGTGAGGACTGATGCTGGAATAAAGAAATCGCCCTTGATATTGCACTCTCGCATTGTGTAGATGGTGTCGCCGAGCTTCGACAACACTTGGCGCTGACGCTCGACTTGAGGCTGCTTGGCAGTTTCGGGTTCACTGTCGAGAGTTATAGCGTGAACTACCGCAGTTCCTCTCTCGTCGGTGGCCCTGAGGCACAGCTGCTTGCCAACATTCCACAGCTCAAAGTCGAGTGCAATCCTGCGTGTTGCACTGGATTTAGCTAAAATGTCGTTAAAGGCTTTGTCATGTGTCCTGAAAATCTTGTCGCCCCGCTTCAGTGCAACAGCCTCCTTAAGTATAATGCGGTTACCATCGATGCGATTGACACGGAAACCGTCGCAGTCGCCATTGGCATTGATATAGCTCAAGCCGTCGCCATTGGCCATAGTGACTTTAGTGTCGATTGTAATAACATTGGCCTTGGCACTTGTGATTTTACCTAGATATTCGCCTTGTGACTTTGGAGTGTTGAGCGACGCCATTGACGTTCCGTTCTTGGGAAAGCGGCCATCAATGAAATAATGTGTGAACGAGCGATTGAAACTCTTCTCGAGCGATGGGGTGAATGTGTAACTTGAAATGCCGCATGAGGATCGTTGTAGTGAGTCATCGCCAGCGATGATGCAATCCAGAGCATTGCGATAGTAGGCGACCACATTCTTGACATAATCCACGTCCTTGAGGCGCCCCTCAATCTTGAACGACGAGATGCCAGCATCAATCAATTGCTTCAGTCGGTCGCTGGCATTGAAGTCGCGAAGCGACAACAAGTGCTTCGACTTGACGATGGTGTTGCCCTCGGCATCCTCCAAATCATAGCTCAAGCGGCAGAATTGTGCACACTCGCCGCGATTAGCACTGCGACCTTTCAGGGCCTGGCTAATCTGACAACGGCCACTGTAGCTCACGCACAACGCACCGTGGCAAAACCCCTCAAGCGGAATCTTGACCTTGCTGGCTATATCGCTTATCTCATCAAGCGCCAGTTCTCGTGCAAGTACAAGTTGAGAAAACCCCATTTGTTCCAGAAACTGAGCCTTCTCTGCAGTGCGAATGTCGCATTGAGTGCTGGCATGAAGGGCAATTGGGGGGATGTCGAGCCGCAATAGTGCCATATCCTGAACAATCAAAGCATCGACACCTGCCCGATATAGCTCATGAATCATCTTCTCAACATCACGAAGCTCTGTGTCATAGACCAGTGTGTTCACGGTACAATAAATGCGGGCATCAAACTGGTGGGCAAAGTCTACAAGCCGCTTGATTGAGTCGATTGAGTTGCCGGCCTGTGCTCTGGCACCAAAGGCGTTGGCACCAATGTAGACAGCATCGGCTCCATGCTTAATGGCTTCTATGCCAATTTCTTCGTTTTTGGCAGGAGCCAGTAGCTCTATTGTGCGTTTCTT
This sequence comes from uncultured Prevotellaceae bacterium, assembly GCA_946186575.1. GTDB lineage: Bacteria > Bacteroidota > Bacteroidia > Bacteroidales > Muribaculaceae > Sodaliphilus. Next base: position 46,870 of record CAMHNO010000011.1, on the reverse strand, counting down.
TTTCATAAGTAAAAAAGAGACTCAAAAAAGATCTTTGAGTCTCTCGAAAAGTAGCGGGACTGAGAATTGAACTCAGGACCTCCGGGTTATGAATCCGACGCTCTAACCATCTGAGCTATCCCGCCATTTGACTTTTGCGACTGCAAAGGTACAACTATTTTTTATACTGTGCAAGTAGTTTGTGATTTTTTTCTGAAAAAGTTCAATAAATCACTGTTCGTTTGGCAGTTTGTTTTTATCGCATGCGACAACAATCTGCATCATGTCGATGTCGAGATATTTCCTGGCAGTTTCAATTAGCTCATTGCTCGTGGTGCTCATGATAGCATTGACCTGATCGTTTAAATAGCTGGGATAAGTTCCGTAGCAAAACATATTGCCAATGTAGGAAGCAATGCTGAAAGGCGTATCGAGTGTCTTCACCAAGTCGCTAATCATGTGTCGCTTCACAATATCAAGTTCCTGCTGTGGGATGAGTTCTTGTTTCAACCGTTGTATTTCGAGTTTGGTTTCCTTGATAACATCCCAGCAGTAGTGCGTGTCGCACTCAGTTGAAATGCCTATGTAGCCGTCAAATGCTCTTCCACTATGACTTGCATTAATGCCATAGGTGTATCCCTTGTCTTCTCTGATGTTGTTCATGAGTCGGCTTCCAAAGTATCCACCCAGCACAGTGGTGAGAATGCGCAATTTAAAGTAGTCGGGATGACGTCGTGGCACAGTCTTGAGCATCATCATGATAGCTGCTTGCACTGCTCCGTCCTTGTTGACAACCAGTAGCTTTTTGTTTGACCCGTTTGCTTCTGGTTCGGCTGTAGGCGCGGCCTTTCCTTCCGGTTTCCATTGCGACAATACTTTGTCGACTATGTCTATTTCCTTCTGGGTTATGCGTCCAGCAAGCACGAGGTTGCAATTTTGTGATTTGTAATAATTGTCATAGAAATCATAGATATTTTCTTGAGTGAGAGATTCTATGTCTTCAGGGGTTGGGTCCACTGCAAGTGGATGCTTGTCACCGTAATAGAGCCGCATAATCTCCTTGTTAGCGATGTACTTGACTTTTTCGCGAGCTGTGGCACAATTCACACTGAGTTGTCGCTTGTTCAGTTCAAACTCTTTTTGGGGGAACACAGGAAATCGCAAGCAATCAATAAAGATGGGCAATGTCTTGTCGAAGTTCTCATTGAGCGACGAAAGAGAAAAAGCAGTGCAGTTGTCATAGACCTGCATAGCCCTCCATGCACCATAGAAATCAATAGCCTGAGCTATTTTTTCATAACTCATGTTCTTATTGCCATTAAACACGGCCATCGAGCATGTAGTAGCTTGCATGGGCAAAGATTCTTGAAAAGCGCCACCAGTAATGTAAATGGTGAGTTTGTTTATCTCGTCTTCTCCATTGCCAGCAATCCATAACGGCATTCCATTGTTGAGCCTGATAGGTTCTGGCACATCAAGTCTAACATCTTGAAAATCTCTTACTGGAGGTGGAGTGCTTCGATCAATTGTCATTTTAGTATTATTTGTGAGTAGCGCATGATTAATGATGCTTTTGCAAAAATATAACAAATCTTTAAATTGCTAATGATTGTTCATCATTTTTTTCTCTTTTTCTGGACTCTGAATTCGTTGTGTTATGCAAAATAAAGAAAAAAAACTGTTTTTCAATGTAGATATGTCTTAAGAAAATGTTATCTTTGCACTTATAATATATTATTAAGTAAGATGAAAGCCCGCTTCAGTGTTTATATTTTATCATTTTTGATTTTAGTGCCGTTGTGTAGCGTTGCACAAAATTTTGATGATATGGTTGCGGCAATGACACCTCAGTCGTTGCCACAGATAAACATTGAGTTCGCTGTTGCTCCAGTAAGCGATAGATATGTGAGCGGGACCATTACTGTAGCAGAATATGGTAAAAAAGCTTTTACTCACTACTGTCAGTTGAAGTTGCGCGGTCAAACTGCACTCTATTTACCTAAAAAGAGTTATAATGTTAAGCTCATTGACGATCAGGGCGAGAGTCTTGATGACAACTTGCTGGGGCTTCGTAACGACAACAATTGGATTCTTGATGCGATGGCCATTGATAAGATGAGGATGCGCAACCGTGTGATTTTTGACATCTGGAATGAATATAGCCACACAATGTGGAACACAAACTATGGCAATCGCAACGGAACTGTTGGAACAATGGTTGAAGTGTATCTTAATGGCAGTTATAATGGCATCTACTGCCTGAGCGACAAGGTTAACCGAAAGTTGCTGAACTTGCGTAAAGCAAAGGAGAACAGTGACGGCACTGTGACTGTGAAAGGACTGCTTTACAAGGGCATTAACCACAAGTTGTCGGACATGCTGCTTGACTATGAGGATGAACCCACCGAAGGCCTGACCTGGAACAGCTTTGAGCTTCAGCACCCCGATGATTATCCCTCACTCAGCACTTGGCAACCTTTAATGGATATGATCGACTTTAACGGTAAGAGTGATGACTTGTATTTCAGAGAACATTACAAGCAGTGGTACTATGTGGATAATCTCATCGACTACTGGATACTGCTTGTCGCATTCGGACTTGATGACATGCCCTACAAGAACACATTCCTTTCAACGCCCGACATAAACTTTGAGCATTGTTTCATGCTCACTCCATGGGATCTTGACGCCTCGCTCGGCAGAAGCTATGATGGAACACTCGCAAACTATACTGCAGAACTCGACCGTCTTGATTATTGTGGTCCATTCAACCGCATCATTCAATACAATATTGATGGGTATAAGAACAAAGTTGCAAGGCGGTGGCTTCAGCTTGTGGATGCCCAACTTAGCCCCGCAAATTTTGAGAGCCACATACGGGCCATAGCTCAACGCTACGTCGACAGTGGGGCATGGGGGCGTGAAGCTGCACGATGGCCCGATTATAACATCAGGGTGAATGCAAACATCAATACTGAGATAAATTACATTATACGTTGGTATAATAACAATATTACCTATATCACCGCTCAACTTCAATCTTCATGGCTCAATGCCCAAGAAGATGTCGACACCATCTCGGTGGTTACAATAACGCGAATCTATAATTATATACTTGGTATTGACTCGACCTATGATGAAAAGATTGACTTCAACCATGATGGCCAAATAAGCACAAATGATGTGACAATAGCTTACACCATTATGATGAATTAGTAATCTTTAGGTGTTTTGAAAATTAATCACCCGAATAGAACTTCGATAGTCTATTCGGGTGAAATTTTGTACTGTGAGCTTGAGAATTAGAAGTTGTAGCCCACGTTAATCGAAAACACATGATTCTTAGCGCTATTGTGGTTGAAGGCTCGTGTGCGCTTGCCGTTCACGTTAATCAAGCCCCCGTCATAGTTGAATCCTGCATAATACTTCTTATTGAATGTAACACCGGCGCCAAAGGCGATTCCCACATCAAAAGGTTTGACATAGTCGCTATTCTTGTCGTTTATGTTAGCTGGGCCAAGAATCTTCACCTCGTCTCTGTCGGCGTGTGAGGGGTCCATCATTGAAGATCCATCGGGGTCGTCCATTGGGGTGATATAATTAAATTGTGGATTTCCTGTAAGGTTGAGCTCTCCAAGCTTTTCTTTTTTAACATCGTTGTGAATGTAGGCCTTACCGCCAATTCCATAGGCAAAATATGGACCCAGATTTACCTGAATTTGGTAATGGTTGTTAATGTCATATCGATAGGAAGCCTGAACTGGGATGCGCACGTTGTGCATAGTGATGTTTGCAGTATAGTCATCGAGGTAGACTCCTTCAACTTTTTTGCTGTTATCCTGCTTGAAACTAAATTTTGCACCTGTGGAATTGTAATAGACACCAGTATTAATCCACAAATTCTTTAGAATGGGAATGTCAACGTTTACACCAAAGTTGAGGCCAGCTTTGTTGTGCACATCAAGGATATAAGGCTGGTCGCCAAAAATTTTTGACACGTCGTTGTCGTGGATGTTGTTTTTCATTCCATTGACGTTAAGACCAACGCGAACACCAAATGTTATCTTCTCTGAAGACTTCTCGGTTGAGAAGAAGTCGCTGAACGACTGAGCCGACATGCCAAAAGCAGTAATTGCCGCCACAGCCACAAACGTTAATTTTTTCATTTCTGCTATAATTTTTCTTATTATTAATTTCGTACTTGATATTTCTTTAAAAAATAGTCAATGTGGGTCTGTGATATACAAAATGCAAAATTACAATATTTTTGTTATTAATCAGTGAAAATAGTTCTAAAAAAATCGTCCAGCACAATTGCTGAACGATTTTTTAATGCTGATATATTCTCTATTAGATGAATTATTCCTCGTCGAGCAGGATTTCCATCACCTTGATAGCACTCTTCATCACCGAAGTGCCAGGACCAAAGATGGCTGCTACGCCAGCCTTGTAGAGGAAATCGTAGTCTTGCATTGGGATTACTCCACCAGCGGTAACGATGATGTCCTCGCGGCCTAGCTTCTTGAGTTCTTCAATAACGGCTGGGATAAGGGTCTTGTGGCCTGCTGCAAGCGAAGATACACCAAGCACGTTAACATCGTTCTCAACTGCTTGACGAGCACTCTCCTCAGGAGTTTGGAACAAAGGCCCCATATCCACGTCAAAACCGCAGTCGGCATAACCTGTGGCTACCACCTTGGCTCCGCGATCGTGACCGTCCTGTCCCATTTTTGCAATCATGATGCGAGGCTGACGACCTTCTTTCTTTGCAAACTGAGCAGTGAGCTCACGTGCACGTTTGAGGTCGGGATCGGAAATTGCTTCTGCTGAATACACGCCTGAAATTGTTTTAACAACTGCTTTATAACGGCCTACGACTTCCTCGCAGGCATCACTAATCTCGCCTAATGAAGCACGATCTTTTGCAGCCTCTACCGCCAGTGCAAGGAGGTTGCCTTCGCCAGTGCGAACACACTCGGTGATGGCTTTGAGGTCGGCCTGAACCTTTGCTTCGTCGCGATTCTTTCGCAACTCCTCGAGGCGTGCAACTTGCTCATTGCGAACCTCAGTGTTGTCGATTTCAAGGATATCGATGGGAGCTTCTTTCTCGAGTGCATACTTGTTGATGCCTACGATAGTTTGTGCTCCACTGTCGATTCGGGCTTGAGTGCGGGCTGCTGCTTCCTCGATGCGCATCTTGGGCACTCCAGTCTCAATGGCTTTGGCCATACCACCCAGCTTCTCAATCTCCTGAATGTGATCCCATGCCTTGTGCACGAGCTCATGAGTGAGGCGTTCTACATAGTAGGAACCGGCCCATGGGTCGATGGCCTTGGTGATCATGGTCTCTTGCTGAATATAAATCTGAGTGTTGCGTGCAATACGTGCCGAGAAATCAGTTGGCAGAGCTATTGCCTCATCGAGGGCGTTGGTGTGAAGCGACTGAGTGTGACCTTGTGCGGCAGCCATGGCTTCGATGCAAGTGCGGCCCACGTTGTTGAATGGATCTTGAGCAGTAAGAGACCAACCCGAAGTCTGGCTGTGAGTACGCAGCGACATTGACTTAGGATTCTTGGCGCCAAAGCTCTTCACAATCTTGGCCCACAACAGGCGACCAGCGCGCATCTTGGCAATCTCGGTAAAGAAATTCATTGAAATTCCCCAGAAGAACGACAAACGTGGTGCAAATGCATCAACATCAAGACCTGCATTAACGCCAGTGCGAATGTAATCCATACCATCGGCGAGGGTATAAGCAAGCTCAATGTCGGCTGTGGCACCAGCCTCTTGCATGTGATAGCCCGAGATGGAGATTGAGTTGAACTTGGGCATATATTTTGATGTATACTCAAAGATGCTTGCAATTATCTGCATCGAGAACTTAGGAGGATAGATATAGGTGTTGCGCACCATGAACTCCTTCAAGATGTCGTTCTGGATAGTTCCTGCCATGTGCTCGAGCTGAGCGCCTTGCTCAAGGCCCGACACGATGTAGAACGCCATGATTGGGAGCACAGCTCCGTTCATGGTCATCGAAACCGACATGGTTTCCAGTGGAATTCCGTCGAAGAGCACTTTCATGTCCTCAACCGAGCAGATAGATACACCGGCCTTACCCACGTCGCCCACAACGCGCTGGTTGTCGGCATTGTAACCGCGATGAGTGGGGAGGTCGAATGCTACCGACAATCCCTTCTGGCCCGATGCCAGATTGCGGCGATAGAATGCGTTACTCTCGGCTGCGGTCGAGAAACCAGCATACTGGCGCACTGTCCAGGGGCGGAAGGGGTACATCAGGCTGTAAGGGCCACCAAGGAATGGTGGAATACCTGCCACGAAGTTGAGGTGCTCAAGACCCTCGATGTCTTCTTTAGTGTAAACTTGCTTTATGTCGAGCAACTCGGCGTTGCGCCATGGTTCGGCAAGATGAAGAGGCTTGTGTTCAACATTGAAAGCCTCGTTTGCTATGTCTATGTTTTTGAAATTTGGTCTCATGTTGCTCGATTATTTTAAAAGTTTAGCATTAAATTCGGTCAATGTGGCTTGCACATTGCTCTTAACGTTGATGAAGTACTTGATGCCAAGCTCCTTGAACGCATCGTTCTCTGGACCAGCGATGACGAACTCGGTGCGTCCGTCAAGGTACTTGTATGCAGCAGGAGCATATTCGTCGTACTCTGGGTCGCTCGAGCACAGCACGATAACGTCGGCTTTCTTCTCAAGAGCTGCATCGATGCCTTCTTCCACGGTCTTGAAGCCGTTGTTGTCGATAATCTCATAACCAGCGCAAGCAAAGAAGTTGCTGCTGAACTGGGCACGAGCCAGGCGCATTGTGAGGTTACCGATGGTGAGCATAAACACCTTGGGAGTGTGAGCGGCATTTTCAGTAGCAAGGCGCAGCTGCTCAAAGTGGCTTGCTAAGCGCTGGCAATTAAGAATGTTGTCAGGTTGAGCCTCATAATTGATTCCTGCAGCCTTGCCCTCGCTCTTCTCGGTGAAGTTGGGGAACTGGTTGGTGCCGAGCAGTTGCTCACGGCGCTTGGCTACCTTGTCGAAGCGGGCCTTAGCGCTTGCATTAACAGCGGCAGTGATTTCACCAGCCTCCTGTACAGCCTTGAAGCCTCCCTTGTCCTCAACATCGAGGAAGAGTTTCCATGCTTCGTTAGCAATTGACATGGTGAGGGTTTCAATGTAGTAAGAACCACCAGCGGGATCTACAACCTTGTCGAGGTGACTTTCTTCCTTGAGCAAAATCTGCTGGTTGCGGGCAATGCGCTCGCTGAAGTCGTCGGGAGTTTGATAAGCCTTGTCAAATGGTGCTACCACAATAGAGTCAACTCCTGCGAGGGCTGCCGACATGGCTTGCGTCTGGCTGCGGAGCAGGTTCACATAGCTGTCGAAGACTGTCTGTGTGAACTCGGTGGTTGCGGCATTTACAACCATCTTGCAAGCGCAGTCGCACTCGGGGTTGTATTGCTTAACGATTTGAGCCCACAACATGCGAGCCGCACGGAACTTGGCAATCTCCATGAAGTAAACGGTCGAGATGCCCATGTTGAACTTGATGCGGGTGGCAACTTCCTGAGCTGGCACGCCAGCCTCGGTGAGCATTGCCATCCATTCATTACCCCATGCCAAGGCATAACCGAGCTCTTGATAGATGAATGCGCCAGCATTGTTGAGCATGATAGCGTCAACGCTCAGAACGCGCAGGTGCTTCACGGGTTTTGCAATCTCGAGCATCTCCTTGGCCAGGGCTACCATGTCGCCAGGGAAGGGCTCGCCGTGCTTGAAGTAGCGACGGAAGGGGTCGAAGTTGATAGAACCAACAAAAGTTTCCTCGGCACCTTGCTGCTTGATAACCTCAACGAGCTGCTTGGCTACATCTATGGCCACCTTGGGGCAGCAGTTGATGTCGACTGCAACGAGGTTGACGTCAATCTTGTTGAGCAGGGCTGCAATGTCCACGCTCTGGCCATGAGGAAGCTTGAAGCACACGTCGTTGATGCCTTTGTTGAGGATCTCGAGTGCTTTGGCGTTAGCTTCTTTCACATCGGTAACATCAATGTCTTGACGCACGTACCAGTCATTGCTCACGCGAGTGCCGCGAACGAAGGGGTACTCGCCTGGTAGTGACTCGGTGGTTTTTAGGTTCTCAATGTCAACGCCACGATAGATGGGCTCAACGTTGAAACCTTCGTTTGTCCGCCAAATCATTCGCTTGTTATAGTCGGCACCTTTCAGGTCGACTTCAGCTTTAGCACGCCACTCCTCAGGGGTGACAGGTGCAAATTGGTCGAACAATTTCTCAAATTTTTCTGCCATAACTTTTAATAGTAAAATTTATATAGTAACGTAGTATGATTCTGCGTTTTAATTGTGTATTTTAAAAAACGACCACAAAGTTAAGAATAATTTGCGAAACATTGAATAGATAATGGTGATTTTAAGTTATTTTACACATTAAAAAATTGATGTGTATTCAGTCTTTTGTGTTTTTTGAGTGATTTTCTATCTAAGTTATTGCTGAAATGTGTTTTTTTTATAATTTTGTAAATTAAATATCACGGTTTAGTGCGTGAGGTTGTGATTTTTGAAATCTCAGAATTGAAATATGACAAGAGAAACCCCGGTTTTATATATTATTGTACCTTGCTTTAATGAGCAGGATGTGCTTCCCAGCAGTCATGAGAGGTTGAAACAACTCATGAAGCAAATGTTGTCGCAGAAATTGATAGACATTGACAGTAAGTTGCTCTATGTCGACGACGGTTCGCGAGATGATACGTGGAATATAATAAGTTTGCTGTCTCAGGAGGATGAAAGCGTTGCTGGTGTGAAGCTTGCCTGCAACAGTGGTCACCAGAATGCGCTGATGGCTGGCTTGGCACAGGCGGTTGAGCACTGCGACATCACAGTGAGCATCGATGCCGACTTGCAAGACGACATTAACGTTATTCCCACGATGGTAGAGCGTTACAAGGAGGGTTGCGATATAGTGTTCGGGGTGCGCCGTGAGCGCAAGTCCGACTCATGGTTCAAACGCAACACCGCCAGACTTTTTTATAAACTCATGAACCGATTGGGTGTTGACACCATCAATAATCATGCCGACTTCCGCTTGATGAGCCGTCGTGCCGTGCTTGCACTACTCGATTACAAGGAACGCAATCTCTTTATCCGTGGCATTGTCACAAAACTCGGCTATAAGACTGATTGTGTTTATTACGACCGAAGTGCTCGCACTGCTGGCGAGAGTAAGTACCCTCTTGGCAAGATGGTGAATTTTGCAATCGATGGCATTACGTCGTTCAGTGTGAAGCCTGTGCGCTTGGTTATGCAAGTGGGGCTTTTGTTCTTGATAATAGCTCTGATAATGCTTGCCTATGTGCTTACCGCTTATTTTATGGGTCGTGCCGTGTCGGGTTGGCCCTCACTCATCCTGTCGGTATGGCTTGTGGGAGCTTTTGTACTGATAGGTCTTGGCATAATTGGTGAGTATGTGGGAAAGATTTATGCCGAAGTGAAGAATCGTCCTCGCTATAACATCGACACTACAATAGGACTTGATAAAGAATAATTCTCTCATGCGCAAGTTGCTGTTTTTTACATTACTCACACTGGCGTTAGCTTTCTTGCCAGTAATGTTGTTGAGAGGCAACTTGTGGCTATCGAGCGACTTTTTGCATCAAGAAGTGGCGTTTATTCTTGAGACAAAGCATATGCTCGCTACTGGTGCACCCTGGTGGTCGTGGAACACCTATTTGGGTAGCGATTTCATAGGTTCTTATGCGTTCTACACCCTCACAAGCCCATTTGTGTGGATTAATTGCCTGTTTCCTGAATCTTTGCTTGAGGTAGGATTGTGTATAACCTTGATTCTCAAATTTCTGTGTTTGGCATTCTTATCGAGTGTTTATTTGCGGAAGATGGGAGTGAGCAGTGAGAATTCTGCATTAGGATCTTTCCTCTTTACATTCTCATCATTCAACATAGCTTCATTATATTACTATCACTTCTATGAACCGATAATCGCTTTTATACTTCTCCTACTTGCACTGGAGCGACTCCTTAGGAATGAGAATTGGGGCATGACTTGTGTCGCTCTTGCGGCATTCATTGTCACATTTGTAAATTTTTACTTTGCAATAAGTTCTTTTTTGGCAGCGCTTATCTATGTGATTTTTAGACAATTTGATTCTGATATTAGAATCAATGTTTTTGTTTTCACAAAAGGTGTTGTAGCTGTTGTTGTGGGCATAATGATGTGTTCCTTCTTGTTACTGCCTGTATGCAGTCAAATGTTGGAAACCACACGAACCGAAGCTCATAGTGCGTTAGATGCCACTGCTTTGTACAATATCTTTGAGCGATTGCGCACTGTGATTATGCCCAAAGTTGTGGAAGGCACTACTGCATTTGTGCCTGAAGGCTCTGCATCACTAAGCAACGAAGCTTGCATTTCGGTGTTTGGCGCTTCGCTTGCAATTATATATGCATGCCGTTGTCGCGACTGGCTCTCGGCTCTGCTGGCAATCTTCATGATTTTATATCTCACTCCGTTAAATGGTATTTTCACATTGTTTACCAATCCCTTATATACTCGATGGGCCTATGCACTCACATTGATAATAGTTTTATGTACTGTTAAAGTACTCGATGAGAAGTGCAATGTGAAAAGGGGAGTGGTGTTTTATTCAATAACTGCATCGATTCTTGTTCTTATGTTTACAGCTAATGCACTTATCGCAGGTGGACATCATGTGCTTGGAGCGAGATTCATGGCATTGATAGCGTTGTTTTTTGGTGGTATTATTGTTTTGGTATTGTGGAGTAATGGCAAGATTTCGTTCCGGTGGCTTAAGGGAGCAATGGTGGGCTGCGTTGTCGTGCAGATGTGGCTTTTCTTGTTAAATTTAGCTTCTATTAATAGTGGTCTTGATTCTGAACGCTATAAAAGTTATATTCAAGATGTTGAGTGTGGTAGTTCGTTAAATGTTGGTAGTCGCGTTGATTTTCGTGGACAAGAAAATGACTTTATTAGTTACAATCTCGGCCTACTTCGCAATCATGCCAGCGTTGAGGGCTATCACTCAGTAATCACTTCGGGCATTGATAGCCTTTACAAGACCGCTACACGCGACTTTTGGGCGACTAATAAATTGCGTGCTAATATTTATCAAGACGACTTCGATGCTTTGCTTTCGGTGCGCTATGTCTATGACATCGACTCACTTGGCAATGTGGCCATGCGTGATGCCAAGCGATATATTCCCATTGGTTTTAGCTACAATAGCTATATAACTCGCAGTGAGTTTAATAAAATGTTTGACGACACCACTCGTAATCTGCCCAGACTCATGCTCTCGCATCTTGTGATTGAGGATAACGATGAGCCGATATTTAAGTCCATCATGCAGCATGGTATTGAAAGTAATGATAGTAGTATAGTTGTAGCAACGAGCTTTTCTGGCAACTCATGTGGATATAAAGCTTTGGTGAATGTGGCCAAACCATCGGTGCTATACTTCAGCGTACCATTTGCTAAAGGTTTTTCTGCTAAAATCGATGGTAAACCATTAACAATCTATAAAGCAAACCTGTGCATGCAAGCCATGATAGTGCCTCAAGGCAGGCATTCGATTGTTGCAGAATACTTTCCTTCTGGTTTGAAAATAGGCGCATTCATCAGTGCTGGGAGTGTGTTGCTGTTGGTGCTGATAGCATTGAACGATAAGCTAAAGAAAAGGCGAAGCCGATAACAGGCTCCGCCTTTTACAATCTTTTTTTAAAAAACTATTAGCCCTTGATGGCTGCTACGCCTGGCAGAGTCTTGCCCTCAATAGCTTCGAGCATAGCTCCACCACCGGTCGAGACGTAAGATACTTGGTCGGCAAGACCAAACTTGTTGACAGCAGCAACTGAATCGCCACCACCCACGAGCGAGTAGGCACCATTCCTTGTTGCCTCAGCAACGTATTTTGCTATTTCGCCTGTTCCCTTGGCAAAGTTCTCAAACTCAAACACGCCCACAGGACCATTCCACAATATTGTCTTGCTCTGCATGATGATTTCCTTCCACAAAGCGAGCGATGCAGGACTTGCGTCCATACCCTCCCATCCGTCTTCGATATTATGGGTGTCGAAAATGCGTTGCTCTGTGTCGTTCTTAAACTCGCGGCCTGCTACTGTTGCAACCGAGAGCTGTACATGCACACCCTTCTTTTTGGCCTCGGCAAGCACGTTGAGTGCTTCTGGCATAAGGTCATCTTCATGAAGAGAGTTGCCAATCTTGCCTCCCTCAGCCTTGAAGAATGTGAATCCCATTCCTCCGCCAATTATTAGATTGTCTACTTTGTCAAGTAGATTCTTGATAACAGCAAGTTTCGACGACACCTTGCTGCCTCCAATAATTGCGGTGAAAGGATGTTGAGCGTTCTTCAACACGTTGTCAATGGCTGTCACTTCTTTCTCCATCAGTAAGCCAAGCATCTTGTTGTCATTGTCGAAATAGTCGGCTATGACTGCTGTGGATGCATGGCGACGGTGGGCAGTGCCAAAGGCATCATTCACGTAGCAGTCGGCATAGCTGGCAAGAGTCTTTGCAAACTCGGCTTGACGAGTCTTCATCTCCTTCTTGGCAGTATCGTAGGATGGATCTTCTTTGTCGATGTCTACGGGCTTGCCTTCTTCCTCGGGGTAGAAACGAAGGTTTTCAAGCATTAGCACTTCACCAGGTTGCAGGGCTGCTGCAGCGTCGGCAGCTTTACCGCAGTCGGGAGCGAATTTTACTTCAGTGCCCAGTGCTGCTGCAACTGCATCAACTATTTGACTCAGTGAAAGCTTAGGATTTACTTTGCCCTTAGGTTTACCCATGTGCGACATAACCACCAGTGCGCCACCATCAGCAAGAATTTTCTTGAGGGTGGGCAATGCGCCGCGAATGCGGGTGTCGTCGGTTATCTTACCTTCCTCGTTCAGTGGAACGTTGAAATCTACACGCACAATAGCTTTTTTACCAGCAAAATTGTAATCGTTAAAATTAGCCATGATTAATGATGATATTTAAAAATAGTACCTAAATTATACTTGTGTGTACAAATTTATGAAAATTATTCTATAATAATTATTCTTTATGCAGAAAAGTTATCAACAATTTATTGTTTTTCAACTTGTCGGCATAGCAGCAAAAGGCGTCGTCATGATTTGATGTTGGGTCTACATTGCCCAAACCAACATGCCAGCACAGATAATGACACCAGTGACGAGGAGATCGATGAGGCAGTATCCCATGATGTCCTTTGCGTCAAGGCGTGCTATAGCCAAGGCAGGAAGTGCCCAAAATGGTTGTATGAGATTGGTCCATGCGTCGCCCCATGCGATGGCCATACCTGTTAAGCCTGGCTCCACACCAAGGTTGGCTCCAGCGGTAAACATGACTGGTGCCTGCACGGCCCAGTGACCGCCTCCACTTGGCACAAACAGATTGAGCACTGCGGCACAAAGGAAGGTGAGTAGGGGATAGGTAACCGAGTTGCTGATTTGTATGCAAGCATCGGCTAAGACACCACCAAGACTGATGCCACTAACACCGACGCCAGTGACGATGCCCATGATGCCTGCATAGAATGGGAACTGTAATATGATTCCAGCAGCACCAGTAGTCGCTTTCCCAAAAGCACGCACATAGGCAACAGGTGTGGGATGTAGCACGAGCCCAAGAGCGAGAAATATCATGATCACTCCGCCAAGGTCTAAAGTGGCACCCTTCACAAAGAGGTGAATTACGAGATAGGCAACAAGCATCAGTGCCACTATCCATGAGAGCAGTTTGCTTTGCTCAAGACGCTGTGCCGGTGTCTTGGTCGAAGATGAAACTGCGGTCGTAACATTGTCATCATCCTTCAGGAGTGCGGGGTCAATGGTGAGGACACCTTGCTTTGGATGCATCAATGTGTTGGCAATGGTGATGCCTATTATCACAACCACCACAGTAACCAAATTGTGCCAGTCAAGGATTGTTTGTGCCAATGGAACAGGTTCGGTTAACGCACCATTAGTGGCTATTGCGAGTGACTCGCCGGGTGTGGCCATTGTTAGAGGTATAGAGCCTGAAATACCGGCATGCCACACAACGAAGCCACTGTAGGCCGATGCGATAAGGAGCCGATAGTCGACATCAGAACGCTGGCGTGCTATTGCCTTAGCAAACACCACGCCGACAATAAGTCCAAACCCCCAATTGAGCCAGCATGATAATGCCGACACCACAGTCACGAGAGCTATTGCAGCGGGAGCACTTTGGGGAAAGCGAGCCATTGCATTGATGGTTCGTTTGATAACCGGAGCAGCCGCTAAAGTCGACCCACACACAAGAACAAGGGCCATTTGCATGGCAAACTCTAATAAATTCCAAACACCGTCGCCCCAGTGCTCAACCACTTCAAGTGGAGTCTGGCGACACAATGGCATCGCCACTATCGCAGCCACAAAGGTGAGCAGTATGGCGAAAATAAATGGCTCTGGCAACCAACGTTGCACTAATCGCACGCAAAATTTTATCATTTGATAGAAGTTCTTTGAAATAAGTAATATGAATAATTATTTATTCATTTTTGGTTAGTGACCTGCAAAATTAGTCAAAAAAAATAAGCTGAGTGCCAGTGTGGACTAAGTTTTTCACTTTTAATGAAGGATAGCACACATTATAGAAGAATTATATTGTAGTGAATCTTGGCAATAAAATATTTCGGCCCAATCTCACAAAGACTGGGCCGGAATGTATTATGTGCTAAAAAAATCGTTTTATTATTTTCTGCGGCTTGCGCTCTGGCGGCTGCTGGGCGCATTGTCATTGCTGTTTTTGTTGAATGTGTACTGGTTGCGGTGAGTGCGACCATTGCCAAAGTCGAAAATCTTCTCTGGGTTGATTGCAACACCCATGTAGCGGGTTTCGAAATGAAGGTGCGGACCAGTGCTGCGACCTGTGTTTCCGCTAAGAGCAATAGGGCTTCCTGCCTTTACGTGCTGGTTTGGCTTGACCAAGAACTTTGACAAGTGGCCGTAAACGGTCTCCATGCCGTTGTCGTGACGTACAATCACATAAAAACCATATCCATTGCGTTCAAACTTTGTGAGTCGAACCTTTCCTGAGAAAGCAGCATAAACAGTGTCGCCAACCGAAGCCTTAAGGTCTACACCATAGTGCATGCGTCCAAATTGCTTGCGATATCCAAAGTGAGATGTTACCACTTTTTGCTTTACTGGCATGTGATATCTTGAAACGTCAATAACTTTTGAGTTAGGAATTGTTGAATTCTGGTATGGATTAACTCGGTCGCTGTTCCAACCCTCGCTGTAGATGTCGGATCTGTCAGCTTCTTTGTCACCATAAAGTCCGCGAGCATAGTTTTGTGACTCTTCGACTTTGATTTTGTCTTTTACACGGTTTTGTTTTGCTAAAAGGTTACGGTGTCTTGAACGGTAGTCGTTGGTTGATTGTGAATTAGCTGCGAGGCTGACTGATAAAATTGCAATACCGAGAAAAGCTACACGCAGACTATTAAAAGAAAACTTCATAACTTGCTTTTTAAAAGTTTCAAGAAGCAAAATAAATACTGAATTGAAAATGGAGTGTCAAGCACAGTTTGCGAAGCTTGCTCTCCTGCTTCTTGTTGACCTCAAAAGTGGGTCACTACGTTTTTTTGAACGCACAAAAGTATGCATTTATTACGACATAAGCCCAATTTTGACCGCTAAAAAGTGTAAAAGTTTGTCTTTATACTTAAAATTTTTTACATAATTAGCTGTGAAACAAGATGTTGTATCTGAGGGCGTTTTTTGTGTCTCAAAACAGCTTACTTGGCGTGAATGCTTGTCGACATGCAAAGATAGCAATTTACTTTGAAAGCATAAAATCAGGGGATTAAAAAAAGATTGTAAATGATGAATGAAATTGTTAATAATTATATTAATGAAGATGACTTATTAATAAAAAAAAATGACTATATTTGCACCGCAAAAGCAGCATACTCTCCTTTTGTAGCGCAAAACTAAAGGACTCATGCTGGCTTTTATTAATTGCAATTAATGAGAGAAAACATATATATCAATCACATGACTCGCAAGGCAATTGCTCTGTGGGCATGCGGAATATTCTCTCATGTTATGACACAATTGTCTCAAGTAAGGAGCATTCATTAGCTTAAGAACTCTATTGTTCATTGCGCGATGCTTACTATATTACTTGCTTATATTGATTAAGAACATAATAATTAACAACTATAACAATTAGTTTTTTATGGTTTTACTAACAATTCAGAATGCCACACTTGCTGTTACAGCAGTGATCACAGGCGCGGTGCTTGTGTTTGCAGCCTTGCTTATAGCCCGCTTGATAGGCCCTCGCAGTTTTACAACTAAGAAAGGAGAGACCTATGAGTGTGGAATTCCCACTCGCGGTGATAGCATGGCGCAGTTCCATGTGGGTTACTATCTGTTTGCAATCTTGTTCCTCTTGTTTGATGTGGAAACTGTTTTCCTCTTTCCTTGGGCTACGATTGCTAAGGATTTAGGCTCGACAGCATTGATTGCTGTGGGCACTTTCCTGTTTATATTAGTTTTGGGCTTGGCTTACGCCTGGAAGAAAGGAGCATTGAGATGGAAGTAAAGATAAAGAGCATGAAGCACGAGGACTTCAAGGACAATGAGTACATTGACCAGCTCGTGCAGGAATTGAACGCCAGTGGCACTAATGTTGTTGTTGGAAAGCTCGATCAGTTGATTAACTGGGGCATCAGCAACTCGCTGTGGCCATTCTGTTTTGGAACAAGTTGTTGCGCTATCGAGTTCATGTGCTTGGGCGCAGCACGTTACGACATGGCACGCTTTGGCTTTGAGGTGGCGCGCAATTCACCTCGTCAAGCCGATTATATAATGTGTCAGGGTACAATTACTTATCGCATGGCACCTGCCCTGAAGCGCCTGTATGAGCAGATGGCCGAGCCCAAGTATGTTATTGCATGTGGGGCATGCACCGTCAGTGGTGGCCCTTTCAAGAACAGCTATTGCGTGGTCAAGGGTATAGATGAAATCATCCCAGTAGACGTCTATCTGCCTGGTTGCCCTCCGCGCCCTGAGGCAATGTTCTACGCGTTGATGCAGTTGCAACGTAAGATAAAGGTTCAGAAATTCTTTGGTGGTGTTAACCGCAAGGAAAGCCGCAAGAAGTTCTTTGAACAAAATGCGGAGTGATTTAAAACTATTAAAAACATATACACATTATTATATATGGCAGACTTACAAGAAAAAATCGGCAAACTGTGTTCTTCGGCTCAAATTGATGCTTCGGGAGAGTTTCTGCTGATTAGTGTCCCTGACGCACAGTGGCACGATCTTGCAAAATCGCTCAAGGAGGAATTGCACTTCGACTACCTCACAGCGCTCGTTGGAGTTGACTGGAAAGAAGAGCTTGGAGTGATGTACTACTTGACCAATACTGAGACACAAGAAGTTATTCATGTTAAAGTGGCCACAACCGACAGAGAGACACCACGCTTGCACAGCGTGAGCGACCTGTGGGCTGTTGCCAACTATCAGGAACGTGAAGTGTTTGACTTCTATGGCATAGAGTTTATCAATCATCCCGATATGCGCCGTTTCTTCTTGCGCAACGATTGGGTGGGACATCCCTTGCGCAAGGATTATGACGATTCGCCCGAAAAGAACCCACTGCGCCTTGACGATGAGGAAAATGAAGATGACACCTATCGCTTGGTAGAAGATGAGAATGGCAACGTGACGCGCATCAACGGCAAGGTGTTTGGCGATGACGAATATGTTGTGAACGTTGGCCCTCAGCATCCTTCAACCCATGGCGTGATGCGTTATCGCGCATCGATCGAGGGTGAGCTCGTTAAAAAGGTTGACGTTGTGAGCGGCTACATTCACCGTGGCATCGAGAAGATGTGCGAGAGCCTCACCTATCCACAAACATTGCTTTACACCGAGCGAATGGATTACATGTCGGCACACATCAATCGTCATTGCCTGTGCCTGTGCATCGAGAAGGCTATGGGCCTTGAAGTACCTCACCGCGCTGAGCTAATTCGCATGATGATGGACGAGCTCATGCGCTTGTCAAGTCACTTGTTGAGTTACGGCTGCTTGACTATGGATCAGGGCGCAACAACTGCATTCTTCTATGGCTTCCGCGACCGTGAGCTTATATATGACATATTCGACAAGACCTGTGGCGCTCGCATGTCGATGAGCTATCTTGCCATTGGAGGTGTTAAGGCCGATGTGCATCCCGAATTTATCAATGATGTGCGACATGCATGTGATGTCATAACCAAGAACCTCAAGGAGTATCACAAGCTCTTCACAGGCAACGTGATTGCTCGCAATCGTATGGTTGGAGTAGGAATTTTGAGCAAGGATGATGCTATCAACTATGCCATCACTGGTCCTTCGGGACGTGCCAGTGGGCATCATTGCGACGTGCGCAAGTGCCACCCTTATTCACTATATAATGAAGTGGAATTTGACGAGGTGTTGCTCAATGGCGGTGACTCTATGGACCGTTACATGGTGCGTATGAAGGAGATTGAGGAGAGCATCAAGATTCTGCGTCAGTGCTGCGACATGCTTGAGCAAGAAGGTATTGAAGGAGAATATATTGCTAAAGTTCCCAAACTCATCAAACTTCCTGCTGGCCACTGGTACCAGCAAGTGGAGGGTAGTCGTGGAGCCTTTGGTGTTTATTTGGAGAGCGATGGTGATCCCAAACCCTTCCAGAAACCATATCGTCTTCATTTCCAGAGTCCATGTTTCAACTTAGTGGGAATTGTGGACCTCACTTGTAAAGACAATCTTATAGCCGATCTTATCACAATCACAGCATCGATTGATTATGTGATTCCTGACATTGACCGATAAACGGCGACCACGAGAGAGAAGAAATAGATTATAAATTACACATAATTATAATATTCAATATGTTTGACTTCAGTGTAGTCACTAAATGGTTTAATGACCTGCTGGTTGGGGTGATGCCCGAATGGCTTGCAACTACCATCGAGTGTGTGATTGTGGGGGCATTATTGTTGCTTGGTTACACGGTGCTTGCAATGTTCTACATCATGTACGAGCGTTGGGTGTGTGCTTGGTTCCAATGTCGTCGAGGCCCTCTGCGTGTGGGCCCTTGGGGAACATTGCAGATTTTTGCCGACGTAATTAAAATGCTTATTAAGGAGGTCGTGGGATTGTGGAAAACCGACAACTTCCTTCACAAACTTGCGCCATATTTTGTGCTTGTTGCATCGGTTGTGGTTTTTGCATGCTTGCCATGGGGTAAAGGGCTTCAGGCTATTGACTTCAACATAGGCGTGTTTTTCATGACCGCTGTGTCGTCGCTTGGCGTGGTTGGAATCTTGCTTGCTGGCTGGTCCAGTAATAGCAAATACACCATGATAGGTGCCATGCGTAGTGGTGCCCAGATGATTAGTTACGAGCTGTCGATTGGCATCGCCATGCTCACCATTGTGTGCCTTGCAGGTACGATGAGTGTGACAGGTCTTGTTCAGGCTCAAGAGAAAGGCTGGTTTATTTTCACCGGTCACATTCCTGCAATCATCGCCTTTATTATTTACATAATTGCCGCTACCGCCGAGACCAATCGCGGCCCCTTCGACCTTCCCGAGGCCGAACATGAGCTCACAGCCGGTTATCATACCGAGTATTCTGGCATCCACTTCGGCTTTTTCTACCTTGCCGAATATCTTAACCTCTTCATAGTGTCTGGAATCGCCACACTGCTCTTCTTGGGCGGCTGGATGCCACTGCACATTAATGGTTGGGATGGCTTCAATGCTGTGATGGACTATATTCCCTCGATTATTTGGTTCTTAGGGAAGGCAATATTTGTATCCTTTATCATTATCTGGTTCAAGTGGTCGTTCCCCCGTGTCCGCATCGATCAGATGCTTGCACTTGAATGGCGCTACCTCATGCCAATAGGGCTGTTCAACCTTGTGCTTATGGCTGTGATTGTGAGCATGGGTTGGCATTTTGCAGGATAACAGTTAAGAAAAATAACAGCAGATATAATAAATTCTCGTGAAGATGAACGAAAATTTTGGAAAAATAACGCAGGTGATAGGTCCTGTAGTAGATGTGACATTTGAGGGCGAAGGCAATCAAGTGCCTGAGATTTATACCGCTTTGTCGGTACCTCGACATGATGGCAGCGAACTGATGCTTGAAGTTGAACAGCATATTGGAGAAAATACCGTGCGCTGTGTGGCAATGGATAGCACCGATGGCTTGCAACGAGGCACTGTTGTCAAGAATATGGGACAACCCATCTCGGTTCCTACTGGAGACCAGGTTAAAGGACGCCTGCTCAACGTGATAGGTGAGCCTATCGACCACCTTGCAGATCTCAAGGGTGGTGAACGCCGTGCAATACATCAACCTACACCTGACTTCAGCGACTTATCGATCTCACAAGAAATCCTTTTTACCGGAATCAAGGTAATCGACCTCATTGAGCCATTCTCTAAAGGTGGCAAAATCGGTCTGTTTGGTGGTGCCGGTGTGGGCAAGACTGTGCTCATCATGGAGCTTATACACAACATTGCTCGTGGTCATAGTGGATTCTCGGTTTTCACCGGAGTGGGAGAGCGCACACGCGAGGGTAATGACCTTTTGCGAGAGATGATTGAAAGCGGTGTCATCAAGTATGGCGACAAGTTCAAAGAAGAGATGGCCAATGGCGAATGGAACCTTGATAGTGTTGACATGAAAGAGGTTGAACAAAGCCAAGCTACATTGGTGTTTGGTCAGATGAACGAGCCTCCTGGTGCACGTATGCGTGTAGCACTCTCAGGACTTACTGTAGCTGAGCAGTTCCGCGATCAGGACGGCGGAGGCCGAGACATACTTTTGTTCATGGACAACATTTTCCGTTTCACCCAAGCGGGTAGCGAGGTGTCGGCTCTATTGGGCCGCATGCCAAGCGCCGTGGGTTATCAACCCACGCTTGCCAGTGAGATGGGTAAGTTGCAGGAGCGCATCACCTCGACCAAGAGCGGCAGTATCACGTCGGTACAAGCAGTATATGTGCCTGCCGACGACTTGACCGACCCAGCTCCAGCCACCACGTTTAACTTCCTGGATGCTACAACCGTGCTTAGCCGCAAAATCACCGAGCTTGGAATCTATCCGGCTGTTGATCCACTGGCTTCGACATCTCGCATCATGGATCCAAACATCATTGGAGAGGAACACTACGATGTGGCCCAGCGTGTAATACACTTGTTGCAGAAGTATAACGAGTTGCAAGACATCATTGCCATTCTGGGTGTAGATGAGCTCAGCGACGAGGACAAACTCGTGGTTTCGCGTGCTCGACGTGCGCAGCGCTTCCTATCTCAGCCATTCTTTGTGGCCGAGCAGTTTACTGGCGTGCCTGGAGTTATGGTTCCATTGAACGAGACCATACGCGGTTTCAAGATGATTCTTGATGGTGAGGTCGACGACCTGCCCGAACAAGCATTCCTCAACGTGGGTACTATCGACGATGCTATTGCCAAGGGCAAGAAACTGCTTGAGCAAGTAGGGTAAACCAGTGAGATTTAATTTTTAAAAGACTGAAACACTATGATATTAAGAATAATTTCGGCCGAGAAAATAGAGTTTGAAGGTGAAGTTGACATTGTCACGTTACCCGGGACAATGGGATCTTTTCAGATTCTGAACAACCATGCGGCCCTCATCTCATCTTTGGTGGAAGGGACAATGACTTATGTAGCTGGCGACACCACCCATGAGCGAGACATAAAAGGGGGAATTGCCGACGTTAAGAACAATGTTGTGAGTGTTTGTCTTTATTAAAATAAAAAAATAATATATTGATGCTTTCATAATTTTTTATGAAAAAAGTTATAACAGCAATAGTAGCACTTGTGATTCTCGCACTAATGGCTTGGGGCTATGTAGATAGCGCTTCGCATGGTAGTGAAGGTCATGATAGTGGTAAAGTGGAGCCTAAGGAGATCATCTTCGAACACTTGGGCGATGCTTATGGCTGGGAGGTTCCATTCTCTCACACCAGGAAGATTCCACTTCCCATCATTGCCTTTGCCCAGGATGGCAGTCTGCACTGTTTCATGTCGAGTATGGTGACAAGTGGCGACTCTTATCAAGACGGAGATGTTGTTTTTAAAATCTCGACAAATGAAGAGAGTGGCTATAAAGGCAAATTAGTACAAGTGCTAGGTGATGGCAGCGAATATCGTCCGTGGGATTTCTCAATTACTAAGAATGTTCTCGGAATCATGATTGCAGCTGCACTTGTCATAGCAATGGCGATGAGCCTGCGCAAGTGGTACAAGCGAGAGGGGATGAAAGGACCCAATGGATTTAAGGGCATGCTTGAGCTTATCATAGAGTTTGTTTATACCGACACTATCAAGCCCATAATGGGCAAAGAAGCCCCCAAATATGGCCCTTACCTGCTCACTGCATTCTTCTTTATTCTTACAATGAACTTGCTTGGACTCATTGTGATTTTCCCAGGTGGCGCCAATCTTACTGGTAACCTGGCTGTGACTATGGTGCTTGCTCTAATCACATTTGCAGTCACCAATCTCACTGGAACCAAGCATTACTGGAAGGACATCTTCTGGCCCGATGTGCCCATGGCGCTCAAGTGCCCAGTGCCAATGATGCCACTCATTGAATTCCTTGGCATCCTTACCAAGCCTTTAGCTCTCATGGTCCGTCTTTTTGCCAACATGCTTGGTGGCCACATGGTTGTGATAGTTCTTATAGTGCTGATAATGGTGTTTAATGGCATGTTTGGCGTGGGAGTAGGTGCTGGCACGTCGGTTGTGTCGGTGGCATTAGCGTTATTCATGCTTGTACTTGACACGCTTATTAGTTTCATCCAGGCATTTGTGTTCACACTATTGTCAACAATCTTTATTTCAATGGCTCACATCCATGGTGAAGAGTCTAAAGCTGTAACAGAATAATAAAAAAATAATAATAACAATTAAAATTTTTAGACTATGTTAGGATTAATTTTAGCTCAAGCAGCCGCTGGTGCCGGCGTAGCAAAATTGGGTGCATGTATTGGTGCTGGTATCGCAGCAATTGCCGCAGGAATTGGCATTGGACGCATTGGAGGATCGGCCATGGAGTCGATTGCACGCCAACCTGAATCGACAGGCGACATTCGTACCAACATGATTGTGATTGCAGCTCTTATCGAGGGTGTTGCTCTTATCGCTCTGATTGTTTGTATTCTTGCGCTTTTTGTATAATAATTCAAGCAAAAGAAAGGTTTTTTAAATGGAACTATTTAAGCCTGAATTTGGCCTGGTGTTCTGGATGTTTCTGGCATTTGCATGCCTGTATTTCATCCTGGCAAAATGGGCATGGCCTTTCATTATCAAGAGTATGGACGATCGCGCCAGCTTAATTGATAAGGGAGTGGCCTATGCTCAAGAGGCTAAGTCGCAGCTCGACAATGCCAAAGCCGAGGCCGATGCCCTCGTTGCCGATGCACGCAAACAGCAGGCTGACATATTGCGCGACGCCGCAAAGATGAAAACCGAAATCATCGAGCAAGCCAAGGCTGAGGCGGCTGTCGAAGCAAAGAAAGTGACCGATGCTGCTCAAGTGTCGATAGAACAGGCACGCAAGGAGAGTGAGCACCAGTTGCGCCAGGACGTGGGTTCCTATGCTCTTCAAATTGCCGAACAGGTGATTAGGCAAAACATGAGCGACGATAATTCCCAACGCGCCCTGGTTGAGAAACTACTTAAAGAGGTTGAATCGAGCAATTAACTAATGAAACAATGAACGACGGACTTATCCCTAACCGATATGCCAAAGCTCTTTACAAGCTCTCAATAGAGCGAGGCGACACATCGCAAGTCTATGATGAGATGAAGCGACTTGAAGTTGCCTATTCTTGCGAAGGTGAGTTGAAGAAGGCTGTCAACAATCCATTCCTGCCCACAGGCGACAAACTGAAGTTGATGTGTGCAGTGTCAGGAGCCAAGATTGATGGCACATCGGCAAAGTTCATGGAGTTAGTTATCAAGAACAACCGAATTGACTTTATGCGTGCTATTGCGCTCGCCTTCATGAAGCAGTATCGCGAGCTAAATGGCATTGCAAAAGTTGAAGTCGTTACCGCAGCCAAGCTCGGCGACGACGAGATTAATGCTATTGTCGATGTAGTGAAATCGCACTTGGACAACAAAACTATTGAGCTCAGCCAGAGCGTTAATCCCGACCTGATTGGTGGGTTTATGGTCAGTGTTGATTCACGCGTGCTCGATGCATCGGTGAAAAGCCAATTAGAAAAATTGCGTTTAAAACTCCTAAGTTAATAAGAGTGAGATGATAAATCCAAGTGAAATATCTGACATACTGAAACAGCAACTGAGCGACATTCAAAGCAAAGTGTCGTTTGAAGAAGTTGGCACTGTGCTTGAAGTAGGCGACGGCGTTGCTCATGTCTATGGACTTGAGAATGTTGAGGCTAATGAGCTTGTTGAGTTTGAAAATGGAGTAACTGGCGTTGCCATGAACCTTGAGGAGAGCAACGTGGGTGTGATCTTGATGGACAAGGTCGACAGCGTGTCGGAAGGCATGAAGGTGCGCCGCACTGGCGAGATTGCTTCGATTCCTGTGGGAGAGGGGCTTCTGGGACGTGTTATCAACGTTCTGGGTGAGCCACTCGACGGCAAGGGTCCAATAGAAGGGGAACTTGTGCGCTTGCCTCTTGAGCGCAAAGCTCCTGGTGTGATTTTCCGCCAGCCAGTAAACCAACCATTGCAGACCGGACTTAAAGCTATCGATTCGATGATTCCCATTGGTCGTGGTCAGCGTGAGCTCATTATTGGCGATCGCCAGATTGGCAAGACTGCTATTGCTGTTGACACAATAATTAATCAGAAGGCTGGCTACGAGGCAGGGAAGCCTGTTTATTGCATCTATGTGGCAATCGGTCAGAAGGCATCTACTGTCGCCGCTCTCGTCAACCAACTCAATCAGCATGGAGCAATGCCCTATAGTGTTGTAATTGCCGCAACAGCGGCCGACTCGGCATCGATGCGCTACTATGCTCCATTTGCTGGCGCAGCCATTGGAGAGTATTTCCGAGACACTGGCCGTGATGCTCTTGTTGTATATGACGACCTGTCGAAGCAGGCTGTTGCCTATCGTGAGATTTCGCTAATCCTCAAGCGTCCTTCGGGCCGCGAGGCTTATCCAGGCGACATTTTCTACCTGCACAGCCGCCTGCTTGAGCGTGCCGCAAAAATTAATGACAACCAAAAGGTAGCTGAGGCTATGAACGACCTTCCAGCAGTCCTTAAGGGCAAGGTCAAAGGTGGCGGATCGCTCACTGCTCTCCCCATTATCGAGACCCAGGCGGGTGACGTGAGTGCTTATATTCCCACTAATGTAATTTCGATTACCGACGGGCAGATTTACCTTGAGACGGCCTTGTTCAACAATGGTATTCGTCCTGCCGTGAACGTTGGTATTTCTGTGTCGCGTGTGGGTGGTAATGCCCAAATCAAGGCGATGAAAAAGGTTGCCGGAACACTCAAGATTGCACAAGCTCAGTTCCGAGAGCTGGAGTCTTTCACCAAGTTTGGTGGCGACATAGATCCGGTGACAGCTCGCACTATCGACACTGGCCGCAAAAATGAGCGCTTGCTCGTTCAGCCGCAGTACAAGCCAGTTCCTGTTGATGAGCAGATTGCTGTTATCTATTGTGGAGTGAACGGCTTACTCGAGAACGTGCCCCTCAATAAAGTGGCAGAGTTTGAACAGCTTCTTATCCAGTATCTTCATGCCAAGCATCAAGAAGACGTTCTTGACGTTCTCAAGAGTGGCAAGATTGATGATGACGTGATGTCTAAGCTCAAAGAGGCTGCTAATGAAATTTCAGGCAAATACAAAGCTTGATATAATTGTTGATTTTTAGGTTTAAGCTATTTTAATGGCAACACTACGAGAACTTAAAGGACGCATTGGCTCGGTTGCTTCGACCGAGAAGACAACGAGCGCGATGAAGATGATTTCGTCGGCCAAGATGCATAAGGCCACTGGAATGCTTCAGCGCTTGAAGCCATATCGAGGCATGGTTAGCGAAGTGCTAAGCCACTTGCTTACTACTGGCATAGAGTTTAATTCGCCCTTGATTGAAGAACGCGAGGTAAAGAAAATCACTATTGTTGTTTACGGTAGTGATGACGGCCTGTGTGGCGCATTCAACATCAATATTTTCAAGCAACTGCTTATGGTCATTGATGGCTTTAAGCAGGAGCATGGCAAAGAAACAGAAATTACTATTGTTCCTGTAGGCAAGAAGATTTCCAAGGCAGTTCACAAAATTGAATCTTCGAGCCTGAAGATTGTGGATGTTGATTACATGAACACTCGCAGCACTGTGGAGCATCTCACCGACTTCACCCACATGCTTCGCACTCGATTTGTGTCGCAAAATGCCGATCTCGTGTATGTCGTCTACATGAAATATGTTAGTTCAAGCCGGCAGTTGCTTCAATGTGAGCAATTGTTGCCGTTGAGCCCCAAGGCTTTGTCGCAAGATGTAGATGCTAAGAGCGAAGCTACACCATGCATCTTTGAGCCCGATGCTAATAGCATTTTTAACAGTGTGTTGCCATTGCATCTGCGCGCAACAATGCAAGAGGTTTTTGTTTCGAGCGCTGCTTCGGAGCAAGCTTCCCGCGTTATGGCTATGCAGACAGCAAGCGACAATGCTGCCGAGCTTCTCGAGGAGCTTAACCTGGAGTATAACAAACTAAGGCAACAAAGCATCACCACCGAGCTTCTGGACATCTTGGGAGGTCAGGTGGAACGATGAAATGCTATAATTGCTTGTTTCGCAGATTGTTTATGCCTGTTTGCGTCTCAGCAAGATAATATTTAATCAATTAAAGGCATAATAGTAGTTATATTGTGTGTTGACCTAATCGCAGCACCGAAGAAACTTAAAATTAATATATGAACATCAAGGAGTATTTCTCTTCACTGATTGAGGGAACTCATAGCCTCATCAAGGGAATGGAGGTGACTGGTAAAGAGCTGTTTACCAAGAAGGTCACTGAGCAGTATCCCGAGAATAGGGCCGAGTTGCAAATCCCCGAGAGATTTAGAGCCACGTTGCAGTTCATCTATGACGACGAGGGTTACCACAAGTGCATCGCTTGCAAGACTTGTGAGCGCAATTGCCCCAATGGTACAATTCAAATCATCACTCGCATGGTTGACCTGCCCAATGGCAAGAAGAAGATGAAACTCGACAAGTACATTTACGACTTGGGAAGTTGCACCTTCTGCGGACTTTGTGTAACCACATGTCCCACTAATGCCATTGAGTTCTCTAACGACTTTGAGCAGGCGGTGTTCCGTCGCGAGGCACTTGTCAAGCAGTTGAATTATCTGCCCGAGAAGGAGAAGCCTGCTCCTGAACCAAAGCCGGCAGCCGCCAAGCCTGTAGCTAAGGTCGACGAGCCCAAGGTTGAGACTAAAGTCGATGAGCCAAAGGATGTTCAACCCAGTCAGGAACAAAAAGAAACAGAATAATATGGAGTCACTTGGAAATGTAATCATGTATGTTATAATTGCTTTGACAATTATAGTGTTTTCGGTGCTTGCGGTGACGACAAAAAAGATTTTGCGCTCAGCAACCTATCTGCTGTTTGTCTTGCTTGCAACAGCAGCCATCTATTTCCAGATGGACTATGAGTTTCTGGGAGCAACGCAAATTGCCGTCTACGCAGGTGGTATCGTGGTCTTGTTTGTGTTCGCTATAATGCTCACACACAAGCCTGGCGAGGACGCCGCGCCTATCACTTCTCACAAGCGCACACTTGGCTTGGTTGCTTGTGGCGCAGGAGTGCTGCTTTGTGGCGCTGCGATGTTGGGCTACGCTAAATTCTGTGGGCAGTCGTTGCCATCGATGAGCGATTTCACCATCGACAGCCTTGGCAAGATGCTTCTTAGTACCGACAAGTATGGATATCTGTTGCCTTTTGAGGCTGTTAGCGTCTTGTTGCTTGCATGCATCATTGGTGGCATAGTAATTGCGCGCAAACGTTAAGAAAGGAGGATAAGAAATGGATTTGAATTTAATAATGTATCTCATCCCCAGTCTTATAATGTTTGGCTGCGGTGTTTATGGGTTCATCACCCGCAAGAATATGATAGCAATCTTGATTTCGCTTGAGTTGATGCTCAACTCGGTTGATATTAATTTTGTAGTGTTTAACCGTTATTTGTTCCCTGCTCAACAAGAGGGCATGTTCTTTACACTATTTGCCATTGCAATTGCAGCAGCCGAGACTGCTGTGGCCATTGCAATTATCATTAATGTGTATCGCGCTGCTAAGAATGTTGACATTAACCAAATAACCAAAATGAAATTCTAAACAGTTATGCCACTTAGTAGTACAATATATGTTCTTGCCATCCCACTGTTTATGTTCCTGTTTTTGGGACTTGTGGGCGTGAAGATGCCTCGCAAGATTACAGGTGTGATAGGAGTTCTGGGAATGGCCGTAACCACAGTATGGGCTTATGCCATAGCGTTTACTTATTTCTTTGGCAATGGTGAGGGACAAATGCTTGATGGCGTGCGCCAGCAAGTAGTTGCCACCGACTGGACATGGCTCTCGTTCTATGCCGACAAACTTGTGGTGAAACTTGGCGTTCTCATCGATCCAATATCGGCGATGATGCTTGTTGTCATCAGCACGGTGTCATTTATGGTTCATCTTTATAGCTTGGGTTACATGAGCGACCATGATGGCAACCCCGAGAAAGGTTTTCAGCGATATTATGCCGACTTGGCATTGTTCACATTCTCTATGCTTGGACTTGTTGTGTCGACCAATATCTTCCAGATGTTCATCTTCTTTGAGATGGTGGGAGTTTCGTCCTATTTGCTCATTGGATTCTATTATGGTCAGCAACCAGCTAATCATGCGTCCAAGAAGGCATTTATCGTTACGCGTCTTGCCGACTTGTTCTTCTTGATTGGTATCTTGATTCTTTCGTTCTACACTAAGACGTTTGACTTCAAGGAGATAATGGGTGCTAATGGTCATGACGTTTGCAACGCATTCACAAGTGCTCAAGGGCTGACCTTCATGGGGTGCTCGGTCACTGCATGGGCTTTGACATTCATCTTCATTGGTGGTGCTGGCAAGAGTGCGATGTATCCACTGCACATCTGGCTTCCCGATGCAATGGAGGGTCCAACTCCCGTTTCGGCTCTGATTCATGCAGCCACTATGGTTGTGGCAGGTGTGTTCCTTGTAGCCCGCATGTTCCCGCTCTATGTGCTTGAACAAGGAGCTATGGATATCATTTGTGTAGTAGGCGCCTTCACCGCGTTTTATGCTGCTGCAGTAGCCTGCACTCAGAGTGACATCAAGCGAGCACTTGCATTCTCTACCATATCACAAATTGCCTTCATGATGACCTCGCTTGCTGTTAGCTCAGCCAATGGTAAGCTCTTGGGTGGGCACGAGGCAGGCTTAGGCTACATGGCGTCGATGTTCCACTTGTTCACTCACGCTATGTTCAAAGCATTGCTCTTCTTGTGCGCTGGTGCAATCATTCATGCAGTTCACAGCAA
The DNA here is from genome assembly GCA_946186575.1 of uncultured Prevotellaceae bacterium. Lineage (GTDB taxonomy): Bacteria > Bacteroidota > Bacteroidia > Bacteroidales > Muribaculaceae > Sodaliphilus. Next base: position 17,196 of record CAMHNO010000011.1, on the reverse strand, counting down.
CGAAAACAGCAAGATGCATGGTCTTCACAAATTCATGCCTATCACCAGCATTGCATTCTTGATTGGATGCTTGGCAATCGCTGGTATTCCACCCTTTGCAGGTTTCTTTAGCAAGGACGAGATTCTTGTGGCTTGCTATGAGAAGGGAATAGGCTGGGGCTTGTGGATGAGCATGGTGGCCGGAATGACCGCTTTCTACATGTTCCGAATCTACTATCTCATTTTCTTCTGGAAAAAACATGAGGTTCATGGCGAGCATGCTCCAAAGGATCAGCCTTGGACCATGACAGTGCCTCTCATTGTGCTGGCTATTATTTCTTGTGTGGCAGGATTTGCCCCATTTGGCAAACTCGTGACATGGGATGGAGCACAGCTCGAAACTCACATGAATTGGCCTATTGCTGGTGCCAGCGTTGGAATCGCATTGATAGGCATTGGTCTTGCTACAATGATGTACTGGAAAGAGAATCCATTGCCCGACAAGCTTGCAACAATGTTCAAGGGCTTGTGGACGGCAAGTTACAAACGTTTCTACATGGACGAGCTCTATCAGTTCATAACACATAAGATTATATTCCAGAGCATTAGCAAGCCAATAGCCTGGTTTGACCGCACCATCATCGATGGATTTTTCAATTTGCTTGGCAATGTCACAAACAGTGCTTCGTTTGGCATACGCAAGATGCAATCGGGCAATGTTCAAGGCTATGTTTCTTACTATATCATTGGCGCTGTGTTGCTGGCTGCTGTGACAGGTGTAGTGATACTATGTTTTTAATCAACGGTTCTAAAATACAGTAAAGATTATGGAAATTTTCTCTAATATGCTTATTTATTTCGTGATTATTCCGGTGCTCACGCTGGCAGGCCTTGCCTTGACCAAGAACAAGGGCATTGACGCGATTAGAGCCGTTGCCGTCACAGGCGCAACAGCACTGGTGGGACTGGCTGTATATCTTGTTGTGTATTTCCTGCATGCACGTGCTGCGGGCGACACAAGCGACATGATATTGCAAACCAGTGTAATGTGGTATGAGCCATTGAATATAAAACTTGCACTGGGTGTGGATGGCGTCTCGGTGGTGATGATATTGCTTTCGGCGTTCATCGTCTTTGCCGGTGTGTTTGCATCGTGGAAGATGGATCCGCTTCCCAAGCAGTTTTTCCTGTGGTTCTTCCTTTTGTCGACGGGTGTGTTTGGCTTCTTTATCAGCGTTGACCTGTTCACCATGTTCATGTTCTATGAGGTTGCTCTTATACCAATGTACTTGCTCATTGGAGTGTGGGGTAGTGGTAATAAGAACTACAGCGCCATGAAGCTTACTCTCATGCTTATGGGAGGCTCGGCATTCCTAATGCTTGGCATTATTGGCATCTACTTCCACTCAACATCAACACCTGGCGAATACACAATGAATCTGCTCGATATTGCCAAGAACAATGCAATACCTCACAACTGGCAGATGTTCCTCTTCCCGATGACCTTTGTGGGATTTGGTGTGCTTGGAGCTATGTTCCCATTCCACACTTGGTCGCCCGATGGTCATGCCAGTGCGCCCACTGCAGTGTCGATGCTTCATGCTGGTGTGCTTATGAAACTGGGAGGTTATGGTTGTTTCCGCATTGCAATTTACTTGATGCCTTTTGCTGCACAGCAACTTGGCTGGATTTTCCTGACCTTGACCGGAATTAGTATTGTGTATGGTGCGTTCAGCGCATGCGTTCAGACCGACCTTAAATATATCAATGCTTACTCGTCGGTTAGCCACTGCGGTATGGTGCTTTTTGCCATTTTGATGTTTAACAGCACCGCTATGACTGGTGCGGTGTTGCAGATGCTTTCGCATGGTTTGATGACGGCCTTGTTCTTTGCCTTGATTGGTATGATTTATGGACGTACCCACACTCGTGACATTCGAGAGATGGGCGGTTTGATGCACATCATGCCTTATTTAGGTGTGGGATATGTGATAGCAGGTTTCGCTTCGTTAGGTTTGCCTGGCTTGAGCGGCTTTGTTGCCGAGATGACAATCTTCGTGGGTTCGTTTGAGCACACCGACATGTTCCACCGCGTGTTCACTATTGCTGCTACCACATCGATTGTGATCACAGCAGTTTATATACTTCGCGTTGTGGGCAAGCTGCTCTATGGCGCAGTTCAGGACGAGCATCACCGCAGCCTCACCGATGCCGATGCTACCGAGCGCATCTCGACTGCCACATTGATTATTGCTGTTGCGATAATAGGTTGTTTCCCCAACTTCTTTATTAATATTATTCGCGACAGTTTCACGCCGGTGGTTCAAGCGTTGACAAGTGTTATGTAATAATAGTGTTGAATTAAAAAAAAGATAATATACTCGATATGGATTATTCTCAATTTTTAATGATGCCGCAAGAGATAGGGCTACTTGTAGTCTTCTTGCTCGTATTCTTATATGACACTTTCATGCCATCCAAGTCACACAAGGGCTTGCCATTGTTTGCAACAATAGTGTTTGGCCTATTCACTATATATAGTTTTTTGCCTGTTCCGGATGGCTCCGCTTTTGGCGACATGTTTGAGTCGAACAAAGCCACATGGGCAATGAAAAATATCTTGAACATTGGTATGTTCATTGTGCTGTTACAGTCGATAAAGTGGACTAATAGCGACTTTGTGGCCATACGCCGCGGCGAGTTTTTTGAATTGATGCTGCTCACGCTCTTTGGCATGTATTTGATGATTTCGGGACGTCATTTCTTGGTGTTTGTTATCGGTCTCGAAACAGCTTCACTGCCTTTGGCAACGCTCGTCGCCTTTGAGAAAAAGTATTACGAGAGTCATGAGGCTGCAGCAAAATATGTGCTAACGGCTGTATTCTCGTCGGCAATCATGTTGTTGGGTCTGTCATTTGTGTATGGCATTACCGGTACACTCTACTTTAATGAGATTGCATCAAGCGTTCAAGGCAACAAATCGTTGCTACTCATTGTTGCTCTGGCATTTTTAATCTCAGGCGTGGGTTATAAACTATCGTTTGTTCCTTTCCATTTGTGGACTGCCGATGTTTATCAGGGAGCCCCAACAATGGTTACAAGCTATCTGTCGGTAATCAGTAAGGGATCGGCTGCATTTGCATTCTTTGTTATCTTAGTTCAGGTGTTTGGTGCAGCTTATGCTCCTGTGTGGGAATGGATGCTCTATGCTGTAATTGTAATCACAATAACTGTGGGCAACCTCTTTGCCATTCGTCAGCGCAACCTCAAGCGTTTCCTTGCATTCTCGTCTATATCTCAAGCAGGTTACATCATGTTGGGTGTGATTGCCGCCAACGCCGAGGGTATGGCTTCGATGATGTACTATATCCTCGTCTACATCTTCAGCAATCTTGCTGCATTTGGTGTGATAGCCGTGATAGAGCGTAAGACAGGTAAAGTGACAACCGACGATTACAACGGACTCTTCAAAACCAACCCCTGGCTTGCCTTCGTGATGATGCTTGCTATGTTCTCGCTTGGAGGTATTCCTCCGTTTGCTGGCTTCTTCAGCAAGTTCTTCATTTTCATGGGGGCTTGTAGCACTGGCAGTGTGGCAATCTACGTTCTGGTGTTCATCGCATTGGTCAATACCATCATTTCACTCTATTACTACTTGCTCGTGGTTAAGGCAATGTTTATCCGCCAGGACGAGTGCGTAATCCCTGCTTTCAAATCGCACTGGAGCGAGAAGGCTGGGCTGTGGATATGCTCTTTGGGCATTATCCTGATTGGTATTGTAAGTTGCATCTACACTGGCATTAGCAACATCACCAATTCCGATGCAATGTCTACAATGTTTAGTATGATTCAGCAATAATCATACTTGTTCATATTACACTAATCGAGAGGCTTTGACGTGAATCAAAGCCTCTCGATTATTAATGATTGCAAAATCAGAACTTTATTAGGAAAATTCCTGCAAGCATGATTAAGATGCCTGCGATTTGAGTCAATGAAATATGTTTCTTAGGCGCCCCAAGCCAACCTTGACGCTCCATGAAGAGGCTTAACATGAGCTGGCCAATGAGCAGTGACATCATGAACACACTAACTCCTGTTAAGGGTATCAGCCACGCATTGCCAAGAACAATGATGGCTCCCAACAGACCACCTGTCCATGTCCACCATGGGGCATGAGCGGTAAAGGCCTTTTTAGATTTAACCAAGCTGCCATTAATAGTGCAAAATACAATCATGACACCTGTTGCAATGGCAAAGAGTACAGTAGTTGCTTGAATTGCAGAGCCAATCACTTGCCCCAGCGAGGCAAGAATGGCTCCAACTATTGATGAGAGAAAACCAGTAAGTACGGCAGCAAGTTGCCACAGCACCTGCCTTAAGCCACCATTTTCGGTTTTAGCGTTGCTTCCAAGTCGAGGAATAATCACCACCATTGTAACTCCTACAATTAGCAGTACTGCACCTATTGATCGTTGCAAGCTCATGGGCATCACTCTGGCTCCAAACCATCCGAAGTGATCGATACACAGGCTGAAGAGCAATTGGCTGAACATAGGAATTACCATTGCCTGAAGCTGCCCTATCTCCTTGAAGAGGTGAATTGCGATTGTTATAGTGATCAAAGGTATAATTCCAATAAACCAACTCCACCATGGTGCATCGTGAAACGCTTGTGGCGAAGGTACAAGTGATATTGAGGCCACAAGTGCGACAATGATTAACACTATGGTTGAAACTGCAAAAGAGATAAGCGTTGACACTGGCGCCGAACCCACTAAGAGTCGCATGCGAGAGTTAGCTGCGGTCTGCAACGGTGTGCAGAATCCCAAAATAAGTGCTATTAATATATAGAGCATTACAATGAGTTTTGTTTTATATGTTCTTGATAACCTTACAGGGATTTCCTGCAGCAACCACACCTGCAGGAATATCGTGTGTCACCACGCTACCAGCCCCAATTACCGATCCACTGCCAATTTTCACCCCAGGACAAACCGTCACATTGCCTCCAAACCACACGTTGTCGCCTACGGTAATGGGCAGAGACCATTCAATGCCCTTGTTGCGTGTTTCCACATCAAGTGGGTGGCACGGGGTATAGAAAGAACAGTTGGGTCCAATAAACACATGGTTTCCAAAAATCACCTTGGCTTCATCAAGAATCACCATGTTAGTGTTAGCGAAGAAGTCTTCTCCAACCTCGATGTTGAAACCATAGTCGCAAAAGAAAGGCTGAATAACTTTGATTCTTTCACCCGTCTTTCCTAAAATCCGCTTGATTAGACTTGTTTTCTCGTCATGCCTTGATGGTCTGATATTGTTATAATCACGGCACATTTCTTGGGTTTCTTGTAGAATGTCGAGCAATAGGGTGTTGCCAGTTGCATCATAGGGGTTGCCACTCATCATCTTGTCGAGTTCGGCTTGTTGTTGTGGGGTGAAATGTCTCATAAAAAATCTTATTTGTAATGCAAAATTACAAATAAAAATAGAAAAATTACTAATTTTGCATTGTAATATCAATTAAACCAACAGCATCAAAATGAAAAAGACTATTTTATTGTTAGCTTTGTCGATGATGGCAGTGATGTCACACGCTCAGAGCAAGGTGTATTTTACACGAGATATAAGCCCAGAAGGGTTGTTGAAAATCTATAAGGCATTGGGCGTTGAAGCCACAGGTCGGGTAGCAGTAAAAATCTCGACAGGAGAGGGCGGCAATAACCACTATCTCAAGCCAACTCTCATTCGTAACCTGGTTGAGGCCGTGGGTGGCACAATAGTTGAATGCAACACAGCCTATGGTGGCAGCCGTCAAGATGTAAAGAAGCACTGGCAGACCATTCATGAACATGGCTTCGACTCGATTTTTGCCGTTGACATCATGGATGAATACGACCAAATCAGAATTCCTGTTCAAGATCGTAAGCATCTGAAGTATGACATTGTGGGTGGCCACTTGGCAAACTATGACTTTATGATCAACCTTGCTCATTTCAAGGGTCATGCGATGGGCGGTTTTGGAGGTGTACTCAAGAATGCGAGCATTGGCGTTGCGTCAACTGCTGGTAAGGCCTACATTCATAGTGCAGGCAAGACCGACGATCCTGTTCTGGCTTGGACGCAAGACTATATTGCAGCTGGCCCTACTCAGGACCTGTTTCTTGAATCGATGGCTGCAGCGGCACAGGCAGTTCACAACTACATGGGTGGCCGCGTGATTTACATTGACGTGATGAACAACATGAGCGTGGACTGCGACTGTGATGGCAGTCCCGACGCCCCCATGCTCAAAGACATGGGCATTCTCGCCAGCCTTGACCCAGTTGCCGTAGACCAGGCATGCCTTGATAAAGTGTTCAGCTACAAGGGAAAACCTGGAGATGATAATCAACCACTAATAGCTCGCATAAATCGCCAGCATGGAACATATATTACCGATTATGCCGAGTCAATTGGTCTTGGAAGCAAAAAATATGTTATTATCGACATTGACAAATAATAAGAATTGATTCTATAAAAATGGTGATGTTTAGAGAGCCTAAACACCACCTTTTTTTTGTCAATATTGATTCTTAGAACTTCAAAGAAAGCCCGAGAGTAAAAGTGTGCATATTCTTCTTTTCGCCAATGACAATGGGCACGTCACCCACCTTGATATTTCTTGCTCCACCATAAAGGTCGAAATTGCTAAAGTTGTAGCCGAGAGAGAATTCCCATTGATCCTCATATTCAATCACGAGCTCGGCTCTTGTGTACCAATAGCAGAACTTTGCTCCCGAGTTTTTAATTTGCTCGGTGTGGTCGAGTTTAACTGTTTTTAATTCAGGGTCGCGTGTAAAGTAATCGATATTCACATTGTTGTTGGGTGTGATCGGGATAAGTACTCCAGGCGATACCCTAAGTGAAAGACCCATCTCATTCTTAGCAAGCATAACAGCTGGGGTTGTGAATTGCAGTCCTGCTTTTGCTGCAAACTGGTAACAGGGGTCTTTTAGTTTCTTGACTTTCCAGAGCGTGTTGTTGGTGCCAATGTCGACAGTATCACGCAAAACCGAGTTATTATTCATGCTACTTGTCATGAGCAATGCTACGTTGGCTCCAACGTATCTTATGGGCCTGTAAGATGCCCCCAATTCAATTTCCCAAGAGGAAAAAGTAGAGAAGCCTCCTTTTAAATCGATGCTCATCTTATAGTCGTTGTTGAAATTGATCTCGGCCTGTGCAGGTAAAATCAGCAAGCTGACAATAATGAAAAGAATTACTTTCTTCATTGACAAAAAAATTAGTTGGTGTAGAAGTTGATGATGTCCTTAATCGCCCTGCTGCAGACTGGGCAAAAAACGGGCACTTTCAAAGTTCTCATCATGCAGTTGGGGCATGGACGATACACACCCTTAAGCACACATCCTGCACCCTCGTAGAGAGCAACAGTGTTAGTATCTAAATTGCTATCGGCAGTGTTTAATATTACAGTTTTTTTCTCTGGCATCAAGTCGAGCCATTTCAACGAAAAGTCTTTAAGAGTGGTGATGTTAGGCGCCCATGGTTCTACATCGAGTGGGAAGTCGTTGGGTTCTTCACCTTGATAGGCATACTCATCGGCGAGTCCAGCAAACGAGTGTCCAAACTCATGCACAAGCACCTCGATGAAAAGTGGATGCTTGGTCATCAACAGGTTAAGCGTGTTGTAGATGCCACCACCACCATAGCGATTGGTGTTAACCATGACAATGATGTGCTCATAGGGCGTGCCGGCAATCGCGTCGTGCATCTGCTTGATGCGCAAGGTTGTAAGATATCGCGGAATCCCGAATGTGTCGAAACTCGCTCCCATGGCAGTACTATTCCATACACCTTCCGAAGGAATAGAAGGCCCCGAATCTCTTGAAGGAGTGACAACAGCAATAATCCTAAATCGGTCCCTGAGCTGCTTATAGGGTTCGTAGCCGAAGAGCCCTTCCATCCCTTTCTTGCAATCATTGAGATAATCGAGCATCTGATCGTTGGTGTAGCCCTCTGCAACAAAAGCGATATTAATGGCCTTTTTCTTGTTCGCCGGCTCGTTAAGAACCACATATTCAGCAATGTTGCCTCCCTCTCCCTTGTGCACAATACTTGTTGACGATGGATTCACTGTATGAGATATAGAAGCCGTAGTTTGGTGACGGTGATTGTATAGATTTACCGTAATAATCACCGAGTCACGAGGCATTGGGAGCAGCTCAACACATTCAAAGGCTTTTGGAGCATGCTTAGCGTCGTCAAGGTCGAGCCACTCTTGGAAGAGAGTGCTGAAGGTGTGCCTATAGATGAGTTCACCTGTTGCGGCAAGCCTCATGTCAATTGTAGCAGCCCCATGCACTGGAATCTCTGTCAGATTTTGCCTCTTTCCATACCATCCAGGCATTCGGCTAAGCTCATCGATAGCAATGTTCTGATAATCGACATTGCCACTCAACACGTAGTCGATGCGCAACGTAGAATCGGTGAACAATTTGTCAAAGTCAATGTTGCGGGCAACAATAGAGTTGCACAAGCAACAAACTGCCATCGCTATTAAGCACAATCTTGATTTCATTGTTATGAGATTTTTCTGTATTGGTTTATCACTTACTGCTTAAAGTAATAGTTTTGTTCAGGTAGCTTTTATTGCCTCTCACACGAAGAGTGATTTTGCCAGGTTGCTCTGACGCTTGAACAACTACCACAAGCTGGCCATGAAATAACTTCATGGTGGGCTGAGTGAACACCTGCAACGAGGTTGCATCGCCATTGCACACTCCTTTGAATGTGCCTGCTCCTTCCACCACAAATTGCAGTTCATCGTCAGCATCAGGTAGCAGTGTGCCATTTTTGTCAATTAGACTCACAGTTATAAATGCGAGGTCATTGCCGTTGGCCTCAAGAGTGGATCGGTCGGCATCAAGTTGCAACCTATGTGGCTTGCCAGCGGTTCTCACGGTTTTCTCTCCAGCCTTGTTCCCATTCTCGTCATAGACCACAACCTTTATTTCGCCAGGTTCATACACCACGTCGCGCCATCTGAGGCGGTATCGGTCGAGCTTTGATGAGGGGTCTTTTGAAATCTTGCCCTGACTCTTTCCGTTGACAAATAGCTCGGCGGTGGGGTAGTCGGTATAGCAATACACAGGTGTCACCATTCCCTTGCGTTCGGGCCATGTCCAGTGTGGTAGCAGATGAATGGTGTGGCTGTTTTTATTCCAGTGACTGCGATACAGATAGAAGCGATCCTTGGGCAGCCCGGCCAGATCCACAATGCCATAGTAACTGCTTCGCGAAGGCCAGTAGGCATCGTAGGGTGACGGTTCGCCCAAATAGTCAAATCCTGTCCACACAAATTCGCCAAGCGTCCAGTCGAAGTCGTCTTGCAAACGCCAGTCATCGTCGGGCAGATTACTCCACCAGGGGTGCTCAAGGTCGTAGCTGCTGCATTGTCCGTTATCGTAAGTAGCCCCCACAGCTATCGTGTCAGGGAAGAAATACTGCCCGCGGCTGCTCACGGTCGATGCCGTTTCGCTTCCAAGCACGAATCCCTGAGGCAGCAGTTTCACACAGTCTTCATAGCGATGCACACGATAATTGAATCCAGGCACATCGGCTTGCTGCGCAAAGCCGCTCTTTATGTCTGCATCAGGATTGTCCATGCCACATGTTACACTGCGCGTAGGGTCCAAAGTGTGGCACCACTGCACGAGTGCGGCATAGCGCTCGGCTCCCTCCTGCTTCCACTGTTCCGGAATCTCATTGCCAACACTCCAAAGCACTATCGATGGGTGATTGCGATGATTCATAATCAAGTTGTAAATATCCTTCTTCCACCACTCATCCCAGAAGCGGTTGTATCCGTTCTTCACCTTTGGGTCTTTCCAGCAGTCGAAACTTTCGGCCATTACCATGAGTCCCAGACTGTCGCACAGCTCCATTTGCCAAGTCGATGGCATATTGTGCGAGGTGCGAATAGCATCGGCACCCATGTCCTTCATAATCTTGAGCTGTCGAGCCAGGGCAGCCTTGTTAAGGGCAGCGCCTAATGGCCCCAAGTCGTGATGCAGACACACCCCTTTCAGCTTGCGACTCACACCGTTGAGCTGGAATCCATTCTCTTTAGAAAAGCTCACAGTTCTCACTCCCAAATTGTCGGTTCGGCTGTCAACAATGTTACCATCGATTTCGGCCGTTATATTCACCTTGTATAGATATGGGCTTTCAGGCGACCACAGGTGTGGCTTCGTCAGGCGCAGCTCGGCGCGACACAAGCCGTCGGCGGCAATCTTTCGCTGAGTCTCGGCCGCTATCTGGCCCTGTCTATCGGTGATAGTTATTGTCACAACTGGTTTCTCTCCAATTACACATCCATCGAGTTGGGTGTCAATAGCCACGATGGCTGTATCGCCATCAAGCTTGGTTGTCCTAATCCAGGTGCCCCATGTGTCGAATGCAACCCGCCCACTCGTGATTAGCTTTACTGGCCGGTACAGTCCGGCTCCTGGATACCAACGACTGCTCTCCTCCACGTTCGTCAGTTCCACCTCAAGTGTGTGGTGAACATTATTATTGTCAATGAATGGTGTTAAATCAACCCTAAATGCGTTGTAGCCGTAAGCCCACCGTCCAGCCTCTTTACCGTCGATGCGAACAATAGGCTCGCTCATTGCACCATCAAAGACCAGTTCGGCACGCTCTGTGCCTTGAGGCAGTACTATCTGCTTGCGGTAATAGCCCTTGCCAATCCAGGGCAATGCACCCGAGCGGCCACTGTGCTCCGAAGCCACATCCTCGCCGTTCTCTTTGATCGCCACCACTTGCAGGTCCCATTTTTTATCAAAAGGTCCATCTATTGCCCAGTCGTGGGGCACCATCACCTCTTTCCAGTTCGTTCTGTCGTGGCTGAACTGCCAGCCCTTGCTGAGCTCGGCGCAGCGCGTCTCACCATTTGCCGCCACAACTGTCAGAATGCCAACGGCAAGTATAAGTAAAGTTCTTTTAATCATAATTCATAATTATAATTGAGTTTGTTAATGCAAAGTTAATAAACAATTACCAACTACGACAAAAAAAGACATAAAAAAAGAGAGGAGCGTCAGAAAAAAGGAGTAGCAACAATGAAATGAAAAGAGATAATTTTAATCATTAAAAAAAAGTCAGTACCTTTGCGCCACAATAGCAATAAGAAATGATATCAATACAGAACCTGAAAGTGGAGTTCGGTGCTCAACCACTATTTCACAACATAAATTATGTAATCAATAAGAACGAGAGAATTGCCCTTGTGGGCAAAAATGGCGCAGGCAAGTCTACTATGCTCAAGATAATAGCCGGTTTGCAGCAGCCCACCAGCGGTCAAGTGTCGAAGCCAAGTGACGTGACAATTGGCTACTTGCCACAACAAATGCGACTCGTGGACGAGGGCACATTGCGCCAAGAAGCAGCTAAAGCCTTTGAGCATGTAAAAGAGCTCGACCGCGAAATCGATAAAATAAACCACGAAATCTCAGTTCGAACCGACTACGACAGCGATGAGTACCAATCGCTAATCGAGCGTTTGTCGTTAAAAACCGACATTCGCACAATGATGCAGAGCGAGAACCATGAAGCCGAACTTGAAAAGACCCTTTTAGGATTAGGATTTGAACGTAGCGACTTTGACCGCCACACCAGCGAGTTTAGTGGTGGCTGGCGAATGCGCATTGAGATTGCCAAGCTGCTGCTGCGCAGGCCCGATGTGCTGCTGCTTGACGAGCCCACCAATCACCTCGACATTGAGTCGATTCAGTGGCTCGAAACTTTCCTCAAGAACAGGCGAGGAGCACTGCTGCTTGTTAGTCATGACCGCGCCTTCATTGACAATGTGACCACCCGCACCATAGAGATTTCACTTGGCAAGATTTATGACTACCAAGTTAATTACTCACATTTTGTGGAATTGCGCCGGGAGCGCCTTGAACAACAGCGAAGAGCTTACGAAAATCAGCAAAAGATGATTCAAGACACAGAAGAATTTATCGAGAAGTTTCGCTACAAAGCCACAAAAGCCGTGCAGGTGCAAAGCCGCATTAAGCAGCTTGCCAAGGTTGAGCGAATCGAGATTGACGAGGTTGACAACTCACGCCTGCGGTTGAAGTTTAACACCGCACCCCGCTCGGGTGATTATCCTGTGATAGCTGAGGATGTCTCGAAGAGTTATGGCAATTTGAATGTGTTCAGTGATGTGACTTTCACAATCAAACGAGGTGAGAAAGTGGCTTTTGTGGGCAAAAATGGCGCTGGCAAATCTACTCTTGTAAAATGCATTATGAATGAGATACCATTTGGTGGAAGTCTCAAGATAGGGCATAATGTGAAAATAGGATATTTTGCTCAAAATCAGGCACAACTACTTAATCAAGAAATTACTGTACACGATACAATTGACTATGAGGCTGTGGGCGAGATTCGTTCACGCATCAACGACCTGTTAGGTGCTTTCATGTTTGGAGGCGAAGCCAGCGAAAAGAAGGTGAAAGTGCTGTCGGGGGGCGAAAAGAGCCGCTTGGCAATGCTGCGATTGCTGTTACAGCCAGTGAATCTGCTCATACTTGATGAGCCCACCAATCACCTTGACATGCGCACCAAAGACATACTCAAGAGTGCACTTCTTGATTTTGAGGGCACCGTAATTGTAGTGTCGCATGATCGCGATTTCCTTGATGGCCTTGTGAGCAAGGTCTATGAATTTGGCGATCATAAGGTGAAAGAGCACCTGGGTGGCATCTATCATTTCCTCGAGAAAAAGCGCATCCAGTCGCTACAAGAACTTGAAAAAAAAGATAAAGTAGTGGCCCATCTGCAAGTGAAAACAGCGACCGCCTCAAAACTCAGCTATCAGGAGCAGAAAGAACACGAGCGAACAATACGTCGTGCTCAAAAAAGAGTGAAGCTACTTGAACAGCAAATTGCCGATATCGAAGGCGAAATCACTGAAATCGAGGCTCAACTGTCGCAAGGCAGCACTGACGCACCCGAAATATTCACACGTCACGCCCATCTTAGCCATCAGCTTGAAGATGTGATGCTGCAGTGGGAGCAGGCAAGTGAGGAATTAGAGAATATGGAACAAAGCCACTAACTCATGCGCGACTTGTAATCCTGATAGCCAAACTCTCTTAATGTTTCGATAGTTCCGTCAAGGCGTTTAAGCACTATAGCAGGATGGTCAATGCCGTTGAACATATTGGTTTTGACAGTAGTGTAGTGGTTCATGTCTTCAAATGTGATACGGTCACCAGGCTTTAAAGGTGTGTCAAAACTCCAGTCGCCCACATAGTCGCCACTCAAGCAAGAGTTGCCTCCAATGCGGTAGGTGGGCTTGGAGTTATCCACATTACATAACGCTTGCGAAATCACGGGCATATAGGGCATCTCAAGGCAGTCTGGCATGTGGCATGCAAACGAAACATCGACGATTGCCGTTTTGATGCCACTATTTTGAACCACATCGATTACGGTGGCCTCAAGATCACCAGTCTGCCAGCAGAAGGCACTTCCTGGCTCAAGAATCACTTCCAAACCAGGGTGTCGTCTTTTGAAATCCTTAATAAGATGTATTAGGTGCTGTAGGTCATATCCCTTGCGTGTGATTAAGTGCCCGCCTCCCATATTAATCCACTTCAGGCGTGGAAGCCACTTGCCAAATTGCTCCTCCATCGCATTAAGCACCAAGGCCAAATCGTAGGATGAAGACTCACACAAAGCGTGGAAATGGAACCCTTCAATCCCCTGAGGCAGCTCATTTAGGTCGCTTGCCAAGATGCCAAACCTCGATCCAGGGCAACAAGGATTGTAGATGTCGGTTTTGATGACAGAGCACATGGGGTTGATTCGCAGTCCACAACTGATTTTGTCATCATCGTTCTCTTGGTTGTGCTTGTCAATCATTGGCTTGAATTTCATGAATTGATCAACCGAGTTGAAGGTGATGTGGCTGCTGCCCTCCATAAACTTCTGTATTGACCGCTGAGTGTAGGCAGGACAGTAAGTATGAGTCTTGCAATGAAGTTCCTCAACAGCAAGAAGCATCTCGTTGACTGAGCTTGCTGTAGACTCAATGCCATACTCCCTGAAGATACCGAATGTGCGCCACAATGCATTGGCCTTGAATGCCATAATGATTTTTGCGCCACTCTCACTGCTAACTTTAGTGATGAGGTCGAGATTCCGTCTTAATTTCTCTTCATAGACGATGTAAAAAGGTGTTTCCATTAAATGTATATAACTTTAGCGGTTTAACAAATTTTGAATTTTGCAAACTTGAGCAGCAAAGTGCGTTGGCCCACCATGTCAAAGTCAACCACAATTTTGGCATCACCTCCCGAGTTGTCGATCATACTAATAGTGCCCATACCAAAAACGCTGTGCTGGATTGTGCATCCCTTACTCAATTCTTCCACTGTATGTAGAGTGAACTGACCTGTCGAAGCATTTTGGACATCATTAGCTCTCACTGAACTAACAGGTTTGAAGCGGGATTCAGAACTGGCAGTGAAGGTGGCTTTGCTACCATAGCTGGCGCCACGATTTGAAAGTGAGGTTTTGTAACCAGAGTTTGATTTGAGGGGCGAATAGCTTGCCGAGTTGGTCTGGCTTGAACTCGTAGCGTTAATTGATAGGAATTCGTTGTCAATATCATTAATGAATCTGCTGGGGCGACAATTGACATATTCGCCATTACGGAATCGTGATTTGGCACATGTAATGACACAGTTTTTCTCGGCGCGCGTTATTGCAACATAAAGCAGTCTCCGCTCCTCTTCGATAGCTGCAAGAGAGTCCTTACTCATCATCGAGGGAAACAAATCTTCCTCCACACCCACAATGATAACATTTTTGTACTCAAGTCCTTTGGCTGCATGCACAGTCATGAGTGTCACACACTCCCCTGTGCTGTTGTCGGTGTCTTGGTCAGTGGCAAGTGATGCCTGGGCCAAGAAGTCGGTCATGAGCATATCGGTGAAACCTTGCTCAAGCTGTAGGTCCACAAAATCGTGCATGGTGGTAAGCAACTCATCAAGGTTTTGCTGCTTGCTGATGTTTTCAATAGTTTTTTCTTTAATAATATCGGCCATGATACCACTACGCTCAATGATAGTCCGGCCCAACTCGTAAGCATTAATTCCGCTTTCGTTAAGAGCGGCAAATCCATTAATTAGTTCAACAAAAGACTGTAGCTTTCGCAACGTGCCATTGTTAACTTCAAGGTGATGCATGGCAGGATTGTTTATCACTTGCCACAGACTCACACCATCGGTAATTGCGCAATGTTGCACACGTGCCATTGTAGTAGCGCCTATGCCTCGCGCCGGGTAGTTGATGATGCGGCGCAATGCTTCATCGTCACTTGGGTTGATAGTAACGCGGAAGTAGGATAGTGCATCCTTGATTTCCTTTCGCTGATAGAACGACAGACCGCCGTAAATGCGATAGGGGATAGGTCTGCGTTTTGCGGCATGCTTATTTTTCAGACCTCCACTGCCAAGTGCCTCCTCAAGCACGCGCGACTGGGCGTTAGTGCGGTAAAGCACAGCGAAGTCGTCGTAGGAGCATCCCTCACGAGCTTTTAGTGAAGTGATGGTGCTTGCTACAACATAGGCCTCCTCGTAGTCGTTGTAACATTCAACTATATTTACTTTAGAACCAACAGGATTTTCGCTATAAATGTTTTTCTTGATTTGCCGCTTATTTTTGTCGATTAGCGAGTTTGCGGCGCCAATGATGTTTTTAGTAGACCTGTAGTTACGCTCAAGTTTGAAGGTCTGAAGAGTTGGGAACGACTTTTTTAAGTCGAGAATGTTAGAGATATTTGCCCCACGGAAGGAATAAATGCTCTGTGCGTCGTCGCCCACCACGCAGATGCGGTTATTTTTCTTTGCCAACTGAGTCATAATCAGGTGCTGTGCAAAATTGGTGTCTTGATACTCATCAACAAGGATATATTCAAACCTTGTTTGATATTTTTCAAGCACATCATGATTGTCGCGCAGCAGGATGTTGGCATAAACCAAGATATCATCAAAGTCCATTGCACCAGCAATCTTGCAGCGATGACAATAAGTCTTGTAAATTTCGAAAGTCATCGGGCGCTTGAGACGCTCGTCTTCGTCGCGCAGTCGCTTGTCGTTCTCATAGTAGGAAGGCGTGATGAGTGCATTTTTCATCATCGAGATGCGCGAGTGCACTGCTGCAGGCTTATATGTCTTGTCGTCAAGTTCCAGGTCTTTGATGATGAGCTTGAGAAGTGACCGAGAGTCGGATGTGTCATAAATTGTGAAGTCACGTTGAAAACCAATGCGATCGGCATTGAAGCGCAGAAGCTTGGCAAAGATAGAATGAAACGTCCCCATCCACAGTCGGGATGCTTGCTCGTTACCCACAAGTGCCGTTATTCTGTCTCGCATCTCGCCTGCAGCTTTGTTGGTGAAAGTAAGTGCCATAATGTGCGAAGGCAGGTATCCAAGCTTGAGCAGATGCACGATTTTGTGAGTAAGAACACGCGTCTTGCCCGATCCGGCTCCAGCAATAACCAGTTGTGGACCTTCACAATAAAGCACAGCCTCACGTTGCTGCTGGTTGAGTGTATTTAGATAATCTTCCAAATCTTGAATTGTAGCTTAAAAAAGAAAAAATCAGGTTAACTGGTTATAGCATGGAATGTCTTTCAAAAAGCTATATCCATTATTCTCATAATCAATTTTGCAACAATAGTGATTTAATCCGTTAGAGACCATGAGGTATTGAGCTTTGAGCACCATGTTGTATCTAACGATTTGGTCAAAAGTCTTTTGCGACACCAAGACCGTAGGTGCTTTGTACTCAACAATGGCCAGTGGGCATCCGTAACGGTCGGCAACAAGGGTGTCGCAACGGCGCTTTATGCCATTTTGAGTCAATGAAATTTCATTGTTCATGAGCTCAGGCGGATAGCCTTTTACTTCCTGCAAAAACCTGACGAAGTGCTGCCGCACCCACTCTTCAGGGGTGAGTTTCACCCAGCGCTTGCGCAGAGAGTCGAAGATAATGAAACCATTATTCTTCATTTTTATATTGAATTGATACTCAGGAAGATTTAGTTGCTGCATTATTATTAGATTTGTCTATGTGCAAAATATGTTGTAAATTTACAAAAAAAATTCGGACTAACTATAATTGCCCTTGTTA
>CAMHNO010000010.1 GCA_946186575.1 uncultured Prevotellaceae bacterium | reverse complement strand
TCGACTGGTACAAGCGTAACAACTACGACCTGATTGGTGGTGTTTACACCGAGGGCGTGGGTGGTGTTACTCACAAGTATGCTAATGTGGCTTCGATGTCGTCGCACGGTGTTGAGTTCACTCTCTCTACCCGCAACTTCGAGGCTGTTAAGCCTGGCGACTTCGAGTGGAGCACCGACTTCACATTCTCTTATGCCAAGAACAAGATTACCGACCTCCTCTCGCGTAGCCGCATCATCGACCTCGTGCCTGGTACCGGTTATGCCCTCCAGGGCTATCCCGTGCGTGCCATCTTCTCAATTCCATTTGCTGGTTTGAACGACGAGGGTCTGCCCACATTCTACGATGAGAATGGCGACATCACTGTTGCTGGCATCTACTTCCAGCAGTTCGACAACCTCGACTTCCTCAAGTACGAAGGTCCAGTTGATCCTATCTACACCGGTGGTCTGGGCAACAACTTCAGCTGGAAGGGCTTCCACCTGAATGTGTTCTTGACCTACTCGTTTGGCAACAAGCTGCGCTTGCCAGCCGACTTCTCTTATGCTTATGGCGACATGACCGCCAACTCACGCGACATGAAGAATCGCTGGGTTGTGCCTGGCGATGAGGCTCATACCGACATTCCAGCTATCGTGTCGACCCGTCAGTACATGACTTGGAACAATGTTTATGGTGAAAGATTGGGCATTGCCTATAGCTCTTACAACTACAGTACTGCCCGCATTGCCAATGGTGGTTTCATCCGTCTGAAAGAGATTTCTCTCACCTACGACATTCCTACCAAGGTTCTCAAGGCTCTGCGCCTGAACAACGCATCGGTTAAGCTCAGCACAACCAACCTGTGCCTGCTCTATGCCGACAAGAAACTCAATGGTCAAGATCCTGAGTTCTTCAATTCAGGTGGTGTGGCAGCTCCTTCGCCCAAGCAGTTCACTCTCACAGTGCGTCTGGGTCTCTAATATATTTAATTAGGTGAAAGATAAACTTAAACTAAAATATATAATTATGAAATTAAAATATTTAATGATAGCTGGGCTGGCACTTGCAGGACTGTCGTCATGTAGCGACTTCCTCGACAAGCCATCCGACACCCGCGTTACTTTGCAAAACGAGGAACAGTTGCGCATGTTGATGACCAGTGCCTATCCAGAATATAGCTACGTGCCATTCTGCGAAATTTCGACCGATAACTTTATCGACAATAATTCGCCTGGCGTAGACGGTGTGCGTTTCAACCTGCCGTCTTACAACCGTAACGACGACGAGGCCTTCGCCTTCGAAGACATTCGCACTTCGTCAGGAACCGACACTCCCTCGGGCTCGTGGGAAGGTTATTACCTCGCTATTGCCACTTGCAATCAAGTTCTCGAAAAAGTCGAGGAGTTTGAGGCCAACGGTGAGGGAACCGAGAAGCTCAGCGCCGTTAAGGGCGAGGCTCTCATCGACCGTGCTTACTGCCACTTCATGCTTGCCAACATCTTCTGCATGCCCTATCGTGGCCCAGAATTGAGCAAGCAGGATCCTGGCATCCCTTACATGACTAAGCCTGAGACCACTGTTAAGCCTCACTATGAGCGTGGCAATCTGGCCGACACCTATGCCTTGATCGAGAAGGACATCGAGGATGGTCTGCCTCTGATTAATGATGCCTACTATGAGCAGCCCAAATATCACTTCAACAAGCAGGCTGCTTACACCTTCGCATCGCGTTTCTATCTGTTCAAGCGTGACTATCAGAAGGTGCTCGACTGTGCCAATGCTGCCTTTGGTGGCGCCGATGTCGACCCAATGCCTTACATGACCGACATCTGGGCTCACAGCGATGAGCTGACCTACGACGATGACTTCAACCGTTACTATGCTAATCCCGTCCACATGAGGAATTTCTTGATTCTGCCTACTTATTCAACCTATCAGCGTAACCTTGTCCAAGGCAACCGCTATGCTTGTAACCGTGAGGCTATGAAAGCTACTCTCTGGGACGGTAAAGGCCCGACTTGGACTGGCGTGCATCCTTGCTATAATGGCTGTGGAATGTACGTTGCAGGTTCTAACCAAGACTATGGTCTGTGGTGGGCTGCTCCAGTGGGCGAGCAATTTGAGTACACCGACAAGGTGGCCGGTATTGGCTATGCTCACCAGGTGCTTTGCGAGTTCACTGGCGAGGAGGCTCTCCTGAACCGTGCCGAGGCTAAGTTGTTCCTTGGCGACATCGACGGCGCCGTTGCCGACCTGGGCGTGTGGGAAGCTGCCCGTCGTAATACTAAAAACAGCACAAGCAATTTGAAACCGTGGAGCAAAGAGATTGTTTGGAACTTCTACACTACTGCCGAGGAGAAATATGTGCTCAACAGTCGTCCCGAGCGTCGCGAGATTTTGGGAGCCAAGTATCTCGACTCACTCTACTATGGTATTGCTAAGCCATTGCACATCGACATCGTGTGCCCAAGTGCTCAGTATCATAACAGCCCCGAGATCAATCCTTACCTGCAGTGCGTTCAGCACTTCCGCCGCATCGAGTTCATGTTCCGTGGCATGCGCTGGTTCGACATCAAGCGCTATGGCATCTCCTACAGCCACACCATTGGCAAGGATGCTCTTGTAGTAACTCTTAATCCTAATATTGCTGCTGGCGAACTTGATAAGCGCTTGGCTCTTCAGATTCCTAATGAGGTTATAGCAGCCGGTATTGAACCTAACGTGCGCGCGCAATTGACGACGAAGGGCACTTCCAGCTTTAAGAAGGCTGTGGTACCACCTAATAGTGATGAATAATTAATAATTCAGAATTATGATTATGAAAAATTATTTTAAATATTTAAGTGCTTTGGCACTGGTGGCTATTGTGGCTATGTCGCTCTCGTCGTGCGGTGAGAAGAAACTGGGCGACACCATCTTCCCCGACGTTACCGAGGAAATCGACCCCAATAGCTACACTTATGAGTTCGACAAGTGGCTTAAGGAGAACTATCTCGATGAATATAACCTGGAATTCCAGTACAGGTTGAAGGACAACGAGACCAATATGAACTATAACCTTCAGCCAGCTACTCTTAGCAACTCCATCGACCTGGCTGTGCTCACCAAGTACATGTGGTTTGATGTGTATGAGGAGGTGACAGGCAGCAAGGAGTTCTTGAAGATGTATGGTCCACGCATCATCATGCTTGTGGGCTCTCCTGCAATCAACCCTATTTCAAGAACCATCGAGGTGGGTCTTGCCGAGGGTGGTATCAAGGTGACATTGCTTAATGTTAACCGACTGGGCAATTATGTGAACAATCCCGAGCAACTGGTTAATGTGCTCAACGATGAGTACTTCCACACCATGCACCATGAGTTTGCTCACATCTTGCACCAAACAAAGTCAATTCCCACCGAGTTCCGCATTGCTTCAGCAGGTCATTACGATGGCATGAATTGGGAGAAGAAGAATGCACAAATGGTTCATTCTCTTGGCTTTGTCACTCCTTATGCCTCAAGCGCTCTGCGTGAGGACTTTGCCGAGACCATTGCTTGCTACATCACAATGTCCGACGACGAGTGGGCCGCTATCAAGGACGACGCAGCTCGTGGATGGGCTACCGACCGTGAAGATGTGTCGGGCGATGAGTGGGTTGAGTATTATTGCTACTATTACTATCCCAACAACAATCCCGTTGACGAAAATGGCGAGAGCACTCTCACTTACGTAAGAGCTAATCTTGTTCAGCAACTGGAGAATGGAACCTATATCCACAAGACTCTGCGCCAGCGTGGTAGATTGCAGAACAACAAGCCTATTAAGGGTGAGGATGGCAATTGGTACGACCTTGATGGTAACTTGACCGACGCTAATGGCTTCTTGCTTGACAAGGACGGCAACCAAATTCCTGTTGTTGTTTATGCTGTTGAGGATGAGGACAATGTGAAAGGCGCGGATATTTTGGAGACCAAGATTCAGTTGTGCCGCGACTGGTTCCGCGAGGAGTGGGGCATCGACCTCGATCAGTTGCGCACTGTTGTTCAAGCTCGCATTCATGATTTCAATGCCGCCAAACTTGAAGAGCTTCGTCAGCAGGTTCAAATTGGTCAATAATGTTTAATCTTAATATACATTAGATATTATGAAGAAAATATTTTATATTTCGGCTTTTGTACTCACACTGTCGCTGGCGAGTTGTGCTCCAAGCGAGGTCGAAGATATTTTCGACGATAGCCCTGCAGCGCGCATGGATAAAGCCGTTAAAAGTTATTCTGAGATGCTTCAGGCCGATGGCGGACGCTGGCTCATGCAATATTTTTGCAGCGCAGGCGAGCCTGGCTATAACTACATTATGACTTTCCACAGTGATGGCACTGTCGACATTTCTACTAAGAACAGTCAGGTCAATGGTGGTGCTTTCATCACCGACAAGTCTTTGTGGCAAGTTACGGACGATTATGGCCCAGTGCTTTCGTTTAACACTTATAATAAAGCATTCCATGTGTTCTCTAACCCTGAATTGGAATTAGGTACTGCTGGCACCAGCACAAGTACCTATGGCAAGGGTCATGAGGGTGACTATGAGTTTATTATCGTAGGTTCTTCCGAAAACGAGATTAAGTTGCGTGGTAAGAAGACTGCTATCACCATTATCATGCGTCGTCTGCCTGTCAGCGAGGTTGCAACCGACGAGGAGTACTTCACCAACCTCACTAATGTGCTCAACGCCACTTTCAACATGCGCATCAACGACTACGTGCTCACCACCGCAAGTGGCAAGCGCTACATCTGCAACGGCGACGGTGGCCCCATCAACTCTATGTTCTGGAGCTTCTATCCCGAGGGTGGCTCTCTGCTCGACAACGGTGAGTACATGAACGCTATCTTTACAACTCATGGCGTTCACTTCATGCAACCTCTCGACTTCTTGCATGAGTACGATGCCAACGATGTTGCCGCCCAGAGCTTTGAGCTTCAGCCCGACGGCACCCTCCTGTGCACCGACGACGGCGTGACCACTATCAAGGGTCCTGCTCTTGCCGACCTGTTCCACCAGAAGCAGATTGGTTGGACCTTCAGCAAAGTGGATGGCGAGATTAGTGGCGACTTCCTCACACTCTTCAACCAGATTGTTGATGAGGCTAAGACCACCAAGGTAAACAATAAGCCACTTAACTACAAGTTCCAGTGGCTCCAGTTGGGTTACGACAACAACAAGGCCAAGTATCGTCTCTACTTCAGGTTCCATAGCGGTAACAACTATGGTAGCATCTATGTCAACCACGAGATTGTTGACGATCACACTATCAAGTTCTCGTTCGACCCCAATGCCGATAATGCCTTCGACACCAATGGTAGTAAGGTATATGGATGGTTCCCAAGCCTCAGGGCTATGGTCGATTTGCTCTGCACGGGCGAATATGAACTTTCTGCCACCAACATGATGGTGTCTAACCCAATGACCTTGAAGAGCAAGAGCAATCCCAACAACTTCGTGGTAATGAAGTTTGAGACTGCATCGCTGTGATAATATTCTCCCGCAAGGGATAAAACCTTAACTACAGTGGCGACCGCTAAACACAGCGGCCGCCACTTGTTTTACAGTGAGTTCGGCAAAAATAATTAGAGGGGCTGTGCTCCTCCTCTACCTGAGAGGAGGTGCCCTTTAGGGCGGAGGAGGGGGAGTGCGACCCTGATGAGTGTGATTATCATCAAAGGCTGGTACACTCCCCCCTGCCCCCTCTAATTAACGTGAGTTCGATGAATTTGTGGCTTGAAAATCAATGCGTTAGCAGTTCCCCCTCTAAGTTAGAGGGGGATACAGGGGGAGTGTGCCAGCCTTTGATGGTAATCACACTCCTCAGTCGCTTCGCGACAGCTCCTCTAACTTAGAGGAGCAGCATGAAACACAGCTATTTATTTTCGTCGAACTCATGTTAAATTACAGGAAATCACGATGGTGCTGGGTCAGTGGTTTGGCTGTTGCTCATATTGTTTGGTATAATTTAGTAGTAGAGATGCATTTTTTAAAGAAAAAAGTGAAAAATGTTGTTTGTTTTGATATTTTTTTTTAATTTTGCACATTCACAGATAGTGATATTAAGCTAATACTATAAAATTTTGAGATTATAATTCATTAATTTATTAACTAACAAAACTCAATTAAAATCATGAAGAAACTATTTACTCTTCTTTTCGCAGCTGTGACTGTTGCAGCATTTGCTGCTCCTGCTATGCAGAAGGCTCACAAGCTCCAGCCACAAAAATCGGAGGCTAAGGTTGAGATGAGAGCTCAAAAGGGCGCCATGTACACTGGCAAGGCCGGCATGATGAAGGACTTCACCAGCGGCACCGACACCATGTACCTCACTCCAAAGGGCACATTCTTCTCGGCTTACTTCCCCTACAGCGGTAGCCTGTACTACAGCTACAACATGGCTGTGCTCCCCACCAACACCGAGACCACTTGGACCAACATCTCTACTGGTATCCCAAGCGACACTTACGACTGGGTGCTCTACAATCCAGCTCTTGACGAGGAGAACCTCACTATAGTAGAGGGTCAGAAAGACTTGGTAACCACATTCCCCAACTATCCCGGATGGTGGATTTCTCCACGACTGATGGCTAATGCTTACAGCGATGCCGACTATCAGGCTGAAAAGTACTATGCATTCGATGGTGCAGTGCAATTTGGTGGCAAGTTTGAGGACGACGTTAATGGCGACGGTACCAGCATGACCGGTATGTATCAGTTCTCGCCACGTGCCGCTTACGCCGACATCATGCGCACTCAGTTTGGTGCTGGTTATGGCGAGGATGCCAACGTGTTCTTTGCCGACCTGCCCGACGGCTACAAGCCCGAAGGTGCTGTCGATGGTAAGATTCAGAACTTCATCCAGTACTTCAACTATCCAGGACATCCTTACACCTTCTCGCGCATCCAGTTCTATGCCTGGTGCTCGGCTGCTGCTGGCAAGACCCTTACCGCTAAGGTTTGCAGGGTACAGGATAATATAATTGACACCGAGAACCCAATTGCAGTGTCTACCTATGAGTTCCCCGCCGATGTTATGGGCGAGGCTGTAGCAATCGACTTCTACTTCGAGAAAGAGGATCCTGAGCTTGGTCTTACTCAAGAGGATTGGCTCGTTATCGATGGCGAAATTGGCATCGTAATTGAGGGCGCTAACGAGATTGAAGATGTTTCTCCAATCCTGAATGCTATGACTCGCGTGGCCGACTTGGCTCACGAAGAGTTCTACAGCAACTTCCTCGGTGGCTATGCTTTGTGGAACTTCTACGATGCTGCTGGCGAGGTTGTCGACGCAAGTATTATCCCTTGCCACATGGGTTACTACTGGGGTTCGGGCGACGACAGCGGTCTTCCCGAGAACCTCCTGCTCTCGATCAACGCTCAGATGGCTTACATCGAGACTAAGGCCGACGCAGCTACCGAGTACACTATTCCTGCCGAGGGTGGCGACTTCACTCTTGAGCTCAAGGCCAGCGAGCCTTACGATGCTTGGAGCATCGAGGATCTGCCCGAGTGGATCTCTATCGAGGCTGAGGATCTCTTCGACGAGGAGGATGGCAGCTACACTGGCTACACCAACCTTACTATCAGCGTTGAGCCTAACAACAATGGCACTCTGGTTTACACCCTGCCAGGCACTGAGTTCAAGATCATCGTTGGCAACGGTGGCACTACCGTTAAGCCAGGCGATGTTGACGGCGACGGCGTTGTTACTTCTGGTGACATCACAGCGCTCTACAACTGGCTGCTCAACATGGACGACTCTGCACTCGTTAACGGCGACCAGGACGGTGATGGCGCAATCACCTCGGGCGACGTAACAGTTGTTTACAACCTGCTTCTTAACTAATAAATTAAGCTGGTAGAAAATGTTCCCTGACATTTATTAAGGGCGACTGCTCACCCAAATATTAAAATCACGTTATTTATTAGTCACAAGTCACGAGCAGTCAACCACAATAAATATCACACAAGAAAAGGCGACACCCACCATGGGAGTCGCCTTTTCACTTTCTCTTTCAAACAACGTATCTTTTTGGGATCAGTCGCAAAAAGGTGGGGCAGGAAGCAAGACAAGTCTGAGACTTAACATTTCGCGAGCAATCAGCGATGCAAGCATGTGGGAGGGTGTTGCAAAACTTCTGAGTCTAATGAAAACTCCTCCTCTAAGATAGAGGAGGTGCCCGAAGGGCGGAGGAGTATGATTGTGAACAATCTGTTGAAAAACAAAATGTTGAGTAGTATCAGCATTTACACACTCCCCCTGTATCCCCCTCTAACTTAACGTGAGTTCGACGAAAATAAACATCTGTGTCTCAGGCTGCTCCTCTAAGATAGAGGAGCTGTCGCGAAGCGACTGAGGAGTGTGATTACTGTCAAGGGGGGCACACTCCCCCTGCATCCCCCTCTAACTTAGAGGGGGAGCAGCTAACGCACTGATTTTCAAACGACAAATTCATCGAACTCACGTTAACTTAGAGGGAAGTTTCGCCAATTTCGGCAGTTTTGCAACAGCCTCTTTCTCACATTGCCAAGTCTTCGACTTGTTTGAATCTGTCGCCTGTTACTGTTAGACAAAAGTTTTATCGGACACTAATAGTTGTTTTATAAAGTTATATCACGGTGTCTTCGTCGATGAGATTGTTGAGCAGGGCATAGACGGTGAGGCCTGCCACGCTCTTGATGCCGGTCTTTCGCACGATGTTCTTGCGATGGGTGGTCACGGTGAAGATGCTCACGTTGAGCCTTGCTGCGATTTCTTTGTTCGACAGACCCTTGGCCACCTCGACGAGTACTGCCGTCTCGCGTGGCGTTAGTTCGTGGTTGCTTCGGGCATCGCCAGCTATAGCCTTAGCGCTAATGTCGAGAATGGTTTGCAAAATTGCCTGCTTGCTGTCGCGAATGTCGATCACTGCATCGAAGTGGCGCAATCGTGACTGCTTCACATACTGGTAGAGCAGTGCCACGACCGCCATGTTGCGCCCGTTTCGCATCTCGTTAACGTTGTCGTTGAGGGTGGGGTTTACGATGAGAACATCGGGCTTGAGCACGTTGAGCCGTTGCTCCAGGTTGTTGGCCGTGGCTTCGTGCTGCAGCAATCTGATGTCGGGGTGCTGCAGTGCTGCACTGAGTCCGGCAACGATGATTTCGCTTGGTTCTACAATCAGAATTTTCTTTTTCATACCTTAGATTTCTTTTCGAGGTGCTTAACAAATGGTCCCAGTATCTTGTCCTCGATGAGCGAGTGCTTGCGCAAGTCTTGTGAGAGCTGCAAGATGTCGAAAATCATGTCGATGCTGTCGTCGTCGCTGCTGCTGGCAGGCAGATACTTGAAGATGATTTGCACCAGGTCGCTAAGCTTGTCGTCGAGGTTCTCATGATTGTCGAGGTAGCTTTTAATTGTGAAATGGTCGTCGGGCTCGTGATTGACAAGACGGCTAATGTGAGGATAGACGATGTTTTCCTCCTGCTCGAAGTGCTGCCTCACCTCGTTGAGGTAATCCTTGAAGAATCGCTTGATGGCGAGTCCAGTGCGCTCTGGTAGCATCGAGGCTATCTTGTCGAGGTGATGCTCGATGTGTGGCAGGCGGCGGTTGAGGTAGTAGTCGTGCGATTGCAGCAGGTAGGGCACCAGCCCATCCATGGGAGTGTCCATGATTTCGTGTTGCGATGGCAGGAAATTGTCGTTGCTGTAGACCTGGCAGATGAGCAAGAAAAACTCGGGGTTCACACCGTTCTCATGGCACACTTGCACAATAGTCTTGTCGCCAAATCCCATGGGAATGCCAAAGTGTGACAGTGTGAGCAGCAACTCGGGTTGTGCAGTGACCAGGGCAGAGAGGTTGTCGGTGGGGCTGTAGATGTAGTCGTTCATGTTGTTGGAGATGCTATAAAAATTGTGGTGGTTATTGCTCAGCAGTGAGGATGTTGATGAGGTCTTTCACTCCCTCGGTAGCAGGCTTGGCAATCACGTGCACAAAGTCGGGCACACTGCTGGGCCGTGGGTCGATATAGAAGACCTGGGCATTGCGTGGCGCATAGTGCAGCAACGAGGCGGCAGGGTAGACCACGAGCGAGGTTCCAATCACGACAAAGATGTCGGCCTTCTGTGCCAGCACGCAAGCGCGGTCGAAGTTGGGCACTGCTTCCTCAAAGAAGACGATGTGGGGTCGCACTTGGTCGCCGTAGGGGTCGCGCGTGTCGACACTGGTGGTGAGTCCCTTGTCGGTGAGTTTGTCGCATGGCAGTGTGTAGACTCTCTCCTCATGAGTGAGCGAGCGCACCTTCATGAGCTCGCCGTGCAGGTGCAGCACGTTGCTCGATCCGGCTCTCTCGTGCAGGTCGTCGACATTTTGAGTTATCACGTTCACATTGAAGTGTTTTTCCAGCTCAACGAGTCCGCGGTGTGCGGCGTTGGGTTGTGCTTCGATGAGCTGCGCGCGCCGCTCGTTGTAGAACTTGTGAATGAGCGCTGGGTTTCGCAAGAATCCCGTGTGGCTTGCCACATCCATGACGGGATAATTTTCCCACAATCCATCGGCATCACGAAATGTTTTGATGCCACTCTCGGCACTGATGCCGGCTCCTGACGATACTACTAAGTTTTTCATAATGATGTGTGTGTAGTGAGTATTTTGTGTGTTAATAATATGTGACAATTAATTATTGGGCCTCGCAAGCCCTGAGTGGAGTGCAGTTGCCCTTGAGCTCACGGCAGCGGTCGCGGTCGAACTCGAAGAGGGTGGGGCACCCGCTCAGTGGTGTGATGATGCCGTGATGCAGCAATGAGCGGACTAAGTGGTCGCCGTTGAGCTTCGTGCCCATTATCTGCTCATAGAGCAGCTGCAGCGTGCCGATGTGGAACTGCTGCGGCATGGCATCGAGTCCTATGGGTTCAAACTCGATGAGACGTCGCAGCCATGTGAAGGCTTGCGCTATGATTAGTGCGTGGTCGAAGGCCAGCGGGGGCAGGGCATCTGGCGAGAACCACTGTGCCTTAGCAGCGTCGTCGCCGGCAACCACCTGCTGCATGCTCACCAGTGCCACGTGAGCGATGGTGATCACTCGCTCGCGAGGGTCGCGGTCGGGGGTTGAAAACACTTCAAACTGCTGCACCTGTGCCATTTCAATCCCTGTTTCCTCGAGCAGCTCTCGCAATGCTCCTTGCCCGGCTTCCTCGTCGATGTTGAGAAATCCTCCTGGCAGAGCCCACTTGCCCTGGTGTGGCTCGCGTGCTCGCTCAATGAGCAGCAGCTTAAGCTGCTTGCCGTCGAAGGCGAGAATCACACAGTCGGTGGTCACAGCAGGGTGAGGATATTTATAGCAAAACTGATGTTTCTCCATTGTGCTCGTTGGTCTTGTTGCGGGTTGTGTTAATCTTTGGGTATGCGTGCGCACTTGTAGTACATGTACCCAATCATGGTGCCATCGTTGTCGTAAACCTCCATCCAGTCGGGGTTGTTGTCCAGTCGTTTGCCGTAGAAGCGCTCACCGGTGAGAATTTTCTTCACCTTGTTGGTCTCGGAATGCTTGTCGGTGCCACTCCTTACCCAAGCGTAGCCATATTGCTTTGACTCGATGGTGTACTCGCGAGAGCCATCGGGAATCACCTTAGGTTCGCTGTGCGAGGCAGTGGCGGGCTGCTGTGGCTGAGCAGGAGTGGTGGCGGTGGTCGATGACTGAATGGGTGTTGACCGCTGGTTGCTCGAATAGACCAGATAGAATCCCAGAGCCAGTAGCAGCACAACGGCAACGGCGAGTGCTGCTATGAGCGGCTTGGTGTAGTTAGCCTCGTTGCTTGCTTGCTGAGCAGGTTGCTGGTGTTGATGGTTGGCAAGCACCTGCCCACAGTGAGGGCAGGCTTGAGCCATGGATGATACTGAGTTTCCGCAGCGCGGACATCTTATTAGAGCCATATTTGATAACTTGATAAATAAACTGAATTTAATTAAACACTCCAGCAATCGCCTGCGGGTCGTTAGCGACGCCGCTGTGGCTGTTGCCTTTCGATTAGTAATGATTGCCAAAGTTAGTAAATAAAACTGAGAAAATTGTGTTTTAACCTGATAAAAAGTTGCTTTTTTGCAGTGCTTAGGGTATAAGCAATGTTAGGTGCTACTTTTTAAAGGAGTGAACACAGGTGCTGGAGTGTTATTAATTATTTTTAAGAAATGGATACAAATGTTTTGTGATATAAATATTATCTTTGCGTTGTAAACTCTAAAAATATTATTAATGATAATAAAAATGGCCAAAAAACTATCAATTTTAATAATTGTGGCATTGTTCTCCTGCATGGTGGCAGTGGCGCAAGAGCATCAAAAGCGTGAGATGCGCGCAGCATGGCTGGCAACGGTTTCAAACATTGACTGGCCCAGCGAGCGAGGCACCAGCGCGAGCGTGATAGCACGCCAAAAACAGACGTTGATTGACTATCTTGACGGCTTTGCTCACACCAACATGAATGCAGTGTGCATCCAGGTGCGGTCGATGTGCGACGCCATGTACCAGTCGAGCTACGAACCCTGGTCGAGCTACCTAACCGGTACCCGTGGTGCCAATCCTGGATGGGACCCACTGGAGTTTGCGGTAGAGGAGTGCCACAAGCGCGGCATTGAGTGCCATGCCTGGGTCAATCCCTATCGCTATGCCAACGGTGGCCCAGGCACATGGAACACTGCTCAAGACCAGGCGTTGCAGAGTTCGGGCATGCTGCTGAGCTACACCAATGGCAGCGGCACTACCACCACCGTGCTCAATCCGGGATTGCCAGCATCGCGTGAGCGCATCGTGAACGTGTGCCGTGAGATGATAAAGAACTACAACATCGACGGAATCATCTTCGACGACTATTTCTATCCCAGTGGCATTCCGGCCAACAGCACCGCCCCCGACTACCAGTTGTGGCGTAACAGCGGTACGAGCCTCAACTTTGGTGACTGGCGTCGTGCCCAAGTAAACCAGATGGTTGCCGACGTGTATAATATGATTCAGATAGTCAAGCCACAGGTGCGCTTTGCCATTGGTCCCGCAGGAGTGGCAGGCACTGCGGCCACCAGCGCGTCGCAGCACGGCGTGACCCCTTGCCCCACCGGTAGCGACTGGCAGTACTCGTCGCTCTTCAGCGACCCGCTGGCATGGCTCGAGGAGGGCACCATCGACTACATATCGCCGCAGCTCTACTGGAAGCGCAATCACTCGACCAATCCCTTTGGCCCCTTGACCCAGTGGTGGAGCTACATTGCCAAGCACTTTGGACGTCATCACTATGCCAGCCAGAACATCTACTTCATGGACAACGACGGCAACACCACCTCGAGTTGGCAGGAGATTGCGGCACAGGTGCTTCTCAGCCGCCAGTACACCGAGAACAACGCTCCCGGCGTGAACTTCTACTCGTCGCGCTACCTTAACGGCCCGCGCATGACAGGCCTGGGCGACTACTTAGTGAGCACCATCTTTCAGCACAAGGCTTTGCCACCAGCCCTGGAATGGAAACCCAAGGACAACCTCGACACGCCCTCGGGCTTAGCACTGAACGGCAGCACCCTCACGTGGGACGCCGTCGATGGCGAGCTTGTGAAATATGCCATCTATGCCATCCCCACCAGTGTGGATGTGAGCACCATCACAAGTCAGCAGTTCGAAGGCATCAAGAGCGACTATCTTGTGGCAGTGACCTACAACAACAGCCTCACGCTCGACAACAATTATGCCACCGGCTATTGGTTTGCCGTGACAAGTGTCGACGGCTACAACCACGAGTATGCTCCTGCCTACCTCAATGCCCCCGCTGGCGATGCCCAGCAAGTGACTCTGCTCTCGCCCGTGGACGATGCAGTGGCGCAGTGGTCGCAAGATTTTGTGTGGAGCGAAGTTGCTGGTGCCACATTCAAGATTGAAGTGGCAAGCGACAATCTATTTAATAATGTGTTGATAAGCCAGAGTGGCATTGAGCAGAACCATGTCACCCTCGACCTGAGCTCGCTTGCCTCGGCCACACGCTACTACTGGCGCGTGACCACGATGGAAACAGGCAAGTTCGACAAACTGAGCCTGGTGGCATCGTTCATGACCGAGCAGCGCGACTTTGCGCCGCAGGCCATTCTTATTTCGCCCACCGATGGTGCCGAGATTGACGATAACTTCAAGTTTGTGATAGCCAACGTGGGTGCCGACACCTATAAGCTCGAAGTGGCGCGCGACATAGCCTTCACCGATGTGGTAAATACTGTAAACTATCTCCAAAGCGAGGCAGGAAACCTGACGTCGCAGTGCGTGATCTCGCTGCTGGGCCTGGGCACCTACTACTGGCGGGTGAGCACTACCGCCGCAGGTTGCGACCCCAGTGTGAGCGAAATCCGCTCTTTCACCATCACCTCCATCACCACTGGCAGCACCGAGACTGGCTATGTGATGAAAGTGGACGTAGACAACGACACCTACCTTCCGGTTGGCGACGTGCGAGTGACCAACAACTGGTTGCGCTCGGTGAAGAGCAACTACAATAACTTTGAGCAAGAGAACTTTGGTTCGTTCAACCGCTCGTTTGCCGTGATAGGTGACAACATCTACATCACTGGTCGTGAAGAAAACACGGCCACTGCCAACTGTTACCTTCGCGTCTACAGCAGTGGCAACGGCGAGTGGCAGCGCGACATTGCACTGCCCGAGGAGGTGAAAGGCAGCTATTTCCCGTGCAATAATGTGCTCGTTGACGATGCAGGCAATCTGCTCATCAGCAACATGGTGCTAAAAATTAACACTACCCCGCTGGTGATTTACAGCATAGATCCTGCCACTGGAGCCGCCACTATGCGCGCCAGTCTCACCAGCAATGAGGCAAGTGGTCGCATCGATCATATCGATGTGCTGGGCGATGTGACGTCGGGCAACTTCATGGTATTTGCCGCACTCTCACGTAGCACCGAGCTGATTAGTTGGACTATAGAGGATGGCAGTCTTGCAAGCACCACAGTGACTAATGTGGCGGCTCTGTATCCAGCCTCGGCTACCAACTTTGGCACCTCGCCACGCATCAAGGCTTTGAGTCCAACCGTGGCTATCGTGCATGGTTCTGGCATCCAGCCCACTAAGTATAATGTTGAAACAGGAGCCATTGTCGATAGTTTCGAGAGCAATAACTCTTTGACCAAAACTGGTGGCGCCAGCGATGGCATCGATGCCTTTGAGCTATGTGGCAAGCACTTCCTGCTCTATTCCAGTGGTGACTACCAGACTCCCGAAGGCCACAACTTCCGCGTGGCGATGAATGCCGGCGGTGATGACTTTGCCGGCATGAACGTGCTGTGGACGTTGCCCAAGAATGGTATGGGCGTGGTGAACAGCACCACCATGAGCACACCATGCCTTGCGGTGCCTAACGGGCGTGCCAACGAGGTGGAGCTCTTCATGTATGTTCCTGGAAACGGTTTGGCTAAATACACCATCGCGGTGCGGCCTGGTGGCGATGTGAACTGCGATGGTAGCGTGACCGCCGCCGATGTGACCGCCCTCTACAACTACCTGCTCGATGGCGACACCACTTTCCTCGGCACCAGCGATGTGAATGGTGATGGCCACATTACATCGACCGATGTGACTATGGTCTACAGCATTCTCTTGGCTGACTGACGCTTGAAAAAAAGAAGACAAGGGATGCGCCAAGCTGTGGCTGTGCGCATCCTTGTTTTTGTAATTATATGTTTGGCCTGTGGCTGCGTAGTGAGATGTGCTGGTAACAAACATCAATGTTAATGATGGCAAAAAATAGTAGACAATGCTAAAAAAATAAAAAAATGTCATTTTTCTTATTTTTTATTAATGTGTTTTCAAAAAATATGATTAAGTTTGTAAAATGAAACCATATCGCTTGATTTAGTACCATTTTGTAACTGACACGCAATGCGATGAGGCACTATAAAATTTAAAATATAAAAAACTAAAAATAAATCAACACCATGTAATTATGAGAAAACAGCTACTACTACTGCTATTTTCGGTCATTGCAATGGCGGGTTATGCCCGCATCGTGACGGGAATAGTCACCCAGAAGAGCGATGGCGAGACCGTGATAGGCGCATCGGTTCAGGTGAAGGGGACTAATCGCGGCACGGCCACCGACATTGACGGAAGGTACTCTATTGAGGTGAATGACGGCGAAGTCCTCGAGATTACCTATGTGGGCGCTAATCCGATGACAATCAAGATTGTGAGCGGACAAAACGTTTACAATGTAGTTCTCGACGACGATGCCCAATTGCTTCAGGAAGTTGTGGTGACCGCTTATGGTCAAACACAGGAAAAGAAGAAACTGAACTTTGCTGTTCAAAGTCTTAGCGCCAGCGAGGTGACAGCTGGCGGATCATCGAACTTTGCCAATTCGCTACAGGGCAAGGTTGCCGGCTTGCAAGTGGCTACCGGTGGTGGATCGCCTAACTCGTCGACCCAGGTCATCGTTCGCGCCATCAGCTCCATCCACAATGGCCAGAACAACGAGCCACTAATGGTGGTTGACGGTGTGGCAATTCGTGGCCACGGTTCAACCCTAGCCGACATCAACCCCGACGACATCGAGAACATGAGCGTGCTCAAGGGCGCTGCAGCAAGTGCCTTGTATGGCCAGGAGGGTGCCAATGGCGTAATCCTCATCACCACCAAGAGCGGAAGCCGCGACGGCACAATCAAGGTTGACGCCAGCGCCACAGTGGAGATTAGCAACTGCATGCGCGTGCCCAAGCTGCAGAGCAAATTTGCTCCCGGCACCAAGGGGTTTTACCGCGAGAACAGCGGTGGCGGCGGTTGGGGTGCCTACATCCAGCCCGGTGAGACGGTCTATGACAACTTGGGCGGATTCTTAGGTACCGGATTGCTGCAGAAGTACAGCGTGAGCGTGAGCGGCGGCACCGAGAAGTTCAACTCCTATGCTTCGGTGTCTTACACCTTGAACCGGGGCGTGGTGCCTAAAGATTATAAAAACCAGATCACTGCTTTCATGAAGGCGATGTACAAGCCCAGCGACAAGGTAACACTGCAAATGTCGCTCAACTTCGTGAACAACAAGTCGCGAGGATTTGGAAATTCCATGTCTACAATCTATAACTGGGGCCGAAACTTCAACATGGCCGACTATGTCACAGCCAATGGCACCGTGAACTGGGCGAGCCGCTACGACCACTGGGATGAGCTGCTCGACAGCGAGCGCATTGGCGCCACAGTGAGCCCCTACTATGGTCGCTACCTCGACAAGAGCACAACCGAGAGCAACCGCTTCATGCTTAACGGCCAAATCGCCTACGAGCCCATCAAGAACTTAGTGTTCACTGGCAAGATAGGCTACGACAAGGGTTACACCATGTATGATGCCTACACTGTGCCTCGCTTCTACGACTCCGATTTCATCAATCGCCACGACCCTGATGTGGAGAAAATCTTGAACGAGAATTTATCGCGCTTTGGTGAATACTCGTTCCAGCCATCACGCAGTGAGCAGCTCACCGCACAGTTCTTTGCCAACTACACCCACACCTTTGCCGAGGATTTCACGTTCAACGTATTCTATGGCATGGAATATCGCAAGAATAAGGGCCTGGAAGGCAGCTTTGGCGGCTATGAGTTCCAGCTCATCGACCCCAATGGCGACGGCTTCTACAGCTGGCAGAACCTAAACGAAGACACCTACATCACACGAGGGTTGACCCTCTATCACTCCGAGTCGAACAAATATGGCTACTTTGGTGAAGTCCGCTTCGACTACAAGGGCATTGCCCAGATTTCAGGCACATGGCGTCACGACGGCTCATCGCGCTTTAAGCAGAACAAGACCCGTAGCTACTTCTACCCATCGGTGACTGCTGGTGTAATATTCAGCGAGCTCTTCAACCTCACCAACAGCTGGTTCAGCTATGGTAAGTTGCGTGGCAACTGGGCCAAGGTGGGAAAGGATTGCCCGCCCTATGTGTTCACCGATACATTTAAAGAATGGACCACCTTCCCCGACGGTGGCTATGGCATCGACCCCACCACCTCGCGCGCTATCGTTCTCGATCCCGAGATGACGAGTTCCTGGGAGATAGGTGCCGACCTGCGATTCTTCAACAGTCGCACCCGTCTTGACATCGCTTACTACTCGACTACTGTCGACAATCAGATTGTGACAGTGCGTGTGTCGCCAGCTTCGGGAACCATCCTTCAAACTCGCAACGAGGGAACCATTGTGAACCACGGTGTGGAGGTGTCGCTGGCTCAAGACATAATCCGCAGTCACGACTTCGACTGGACAGCACTGCTCAACTTCTCGTTCAATCGCGGCAAGGTAACCCACCTGCCCGAGGACGTGGTTGAGATACAGGGTGTGCAATATGGCGACATCTTCCCGGTGGCCCGCCTCGATGGCTCATCGACAGGTCTGTCGGGTAAAGACTACATGCGTGACCCTGACGGTAACGTGATATGCAATGCCGACGGTTATCCACTTATCGACCCTGCTAAGGGAATCTACATTGGCAATCGTGAGCCCGACTTCCTGCTGGGACTTGGTTCAAACTTCCGCTGGAAAAATCTCACGGCATCGTTCTTGTTCGACACTCGCAAGGGCGGCGACGTGGCCAACGTAACGGGCCGCAGCCTTATCACCAACGGCATGAATCACCTCTACGACAAGTATCGCAACCGCGAGATAATATTTAAGGGTGTGGTGGCCAACGGCGACGGTACCTACTCGCCCAACACCACTCCTGTGATTCTTGACCAGAACTTCATCAACACATATTACACCTCGGTGTCGTCTAATTTCATCGAGGACGGATCCTACATCCGCTTGAGTTATGTGACATTGGGCTACGACTTCACGAGCCTGCTCAAGCCAGGATGCCCCATCAAGCACTTGAGCTTGAACTGCACGGGCCGCAACCTGTTCTTGCTCACCAAGTACACTGGCAATGACCCTGCTATTCTGGCAGCCGTGAGCGGTGGCACTGGTGGCATGGGCATCGACAACTACAATGTGCCGTCGACCCGCAGTTTTAACTTCACATTGAAAGTATCGTTCTAATAATGACTCACAACTATGGAAATCATGAATAAAATAAAGACAATAGCAATGCTCTCGATGGCTTGCCTGGTGATGGCCGGTTGCGAGGACATTCTTGACGATAATGTGAACCCCGACAAGGCTCACTCCATTAACGTGCAGGTGGCATTGCCCACTGTGGTTTTCTATGCTCAGCAAATCAACTATGACCACGCCGAGTATTACAACTACTTCTCGCAGTTCCTCACTACCGGAGGCAAAAGCTCGGTGGGTGCCTATTCCTATAAGTGCGAGTGGGAGATGCTGACCATGAACCGCCACCCGCAATGGCGGCGCCACTTCTACGACATTGGTGTCAATGCCAAGAACCTGATACAGTATTCACAGGAGATAGGCTCTCCCAACTATGAACTCATAGCCCGCACCATCAGGCTGATGTCGACTCAGCTAACCACCGATGCCTTTGGCGACATGCCCAGGTCGCAGGCCTACCTGAGCAACTCGCCAGCCTACGACACGCAGGCGAGCATCTACGAGTGGATGTTCCAGGAAGCCGACGAGCTCATTTCGCTTTATGAGAATCCTGAATATGCCCAGAATGAGCACAATCTGGAGATTGATGCAGCTCAAGACCGCGTCTATGCCGGCGACCTCGAGAAATGGAAAGGTCTCGTCTATGCCATCAAGGCGCGCCTGCTGCTGCGCAACATCCCCAATGTGGACCGCAGCGCGGCCATGTGCCAGAAGATTATTGCTGCCGCCGACGCTGCCATCAATCAGTGGCGCAAGGGCGACCTGCTATATGGCAGCTGGTTTGGCAATGAGCCTCGCTACAACTTTGACGGAGGCACAGGCGCGCAAAACTGCGTGTGGAGCCTCTCGAAGCCTGTGATCAACAGCTGGGAGTCGCGCTCTAATCTGCTCGACAATGCAATCCCAAGCAAGTACTTCATGGTCGACGTGCTGGGCATCAGCGCCCCCGACAATGAACGCTACTGCGGCACCTACAATGGCGGAACCGCTTCAAGCTTCCAAGGCTATGCCAACGATCCACGCTGTGTGATGCTGATGATACCGCGCACTGGCCCTCAGTCGCTGAGCAACACCACCGCCAGTGTGATAAAGATGCGCTATTTAGAGAACAACATTGGCATGAGCACCAGCTATAAGATTGCTAACTATCCAAACCTATATATGGGTGCATATTGCGGAGACCCCACGGCCTATAACCCAATATTCACCATGGAGGAGCTCTACTTCATCAAGGCCGAGGCCACCTATTGGCTTGGCAACAAAGCCGAGGCTTGCGCACTTGCCAAGGAGGCCACTGAGCACAACATTGAGCGTCATCTCGACTTCTTCCTTAAGAAGTACCCCAATCCCAACTACAACGAGAACACCGACAACAAGTATCCAGGGCAGTGCACCGTGAGTGGCACGCCAGGCTACACTCAGGCACAGTACTGGGAGGGACAGCTCAACGCCTTCCTCAACAATGAGGACTACTTTACTTATTCTTCCAGCGGTCGCGCTACCCTGCGTGTGCCCAAGGTCACCGACCGCGGCAACAAGCACTGGTTCTTCAACCCCGCAGAGTATACCCTGAGCGACTTGATGATACAGAAGTACGTTGCCATGGTTTACCAACCCGAAATGTGGACCGACATGCGACGCTACCACTATAGCAACAAGCGCAACAATTACGGCATTGGCGATGCTAACGAGATTGTCTACCCCGAGCTTCGCAGGCCTTACAACCTATATGCCGCCTACTGGATCGACGGCTTGACCGAGAACCAGAAGGAGAACACCTGGATTCAGCGCTTGAACTACGACCCCGAGACCGAGGAGAAATACAATCGCTCTGAGCTTCAGCGCCTGGGCGCTTACAAGAACTACAAGTGGCTGCAAGAGCCCATGATATGGGCTCACGACTATGGAGTGGTTACCTCGCTATCAGGAAATTAAGTGAGATTAGTAAAGAATGAAAATTGTAGCTAACACAAAATAATGCAAGAATTATGAAGATTTTCAAAATATTAGGCTTGGTCGCTGCGATGGCAGTCATGGCAACATCGTGTCAAGTGCATGACCCCTTTGCCGACAACATGGAAATGGGGCAAGTGGTGCCCACCGTGTCGT
This sequence comes from uncultured Prevotellaceae bacterium, assembly GCA_946186575.1. Classification (GTDB taxonomy): domain Bacteria; phylum Bacteroidota; class Bacteroidia; order Bacteroidales; family Muribaculaceae; genus Sodaliphilus. The sequence goes on along the minus strand of CAMHNO010000010.1, from coordinate 49,434 downwards.
GGGAACTCAGCAATGTGGGCAAGGCCGGTGGATATATTAAGTTCAGGGCCAAGTACTACACCAGCGAGGACCACACTATTGACCACTGCGAGGTGTGGGGACTGTTCACACGCAAGACCGAGGCCAAGGCTACATGCCGCCTCACCACTTCGCTCTCCTACACTAAGACGGTGACATCAACCGACACCGTGCGCAATTACAGCTTGCTTGGCACTTACGATCACAGCAAGGCCGAGTGGGATGGTCATGAATATGTGCTCGTCGATTCTTTTGCAGTGTCGGCAACACTGGCGCCGGTGGCCTGGGTGGAGCCCAAGGAATTTGACCATGAGAGGTTCAACATGTATTATCCCGCATCGTTTCAGCAGGAGTTTAAGGATAATGTGATAGAGTACCTTACCCGCGACAGCACCTACTATAACGATCTGCGCAACATCTATATCAACTATGACTTCACTGCTCAGCAGTTCGAGGCACTCAACACCAAGTATGGCCTGGATCTGCCCACTGCTACCGAGAGCGGCCAAAAGAGCGACTTGTGGTTTGTGAATGGCGATGTTGTCGACCACTACTACTACATCACGGTTGATGAGGCTGGTGTTAAAACCGAACATGAGATAGCGAGCCCCAGCGACGCTCCAGCAGGAGTCAATGTCTATGAGGTGTATCAGTCAAGCAAGTGGGTCTATAGCCGCTATAGCGACGACACCGGTGGCCGCATCACCTCGGTGAGACCGCAGTACATGCCGGCATGGAAAGAGTTGCTCACGTTGATACCTTTCGAGGACTGGATATTTAACAGTAGCGAGAACTCCTACTCGGTGAACTTCACTCGCCAGTACATCCTTTACCCGCAATTCCGAGTCTTTGACGAGAGCGGCAAGATGGGAAAGGATACCGAGACCAAATATATCGAACTAAACTAAAACATCGCCGAAGTTATGAAAACAATAAAGATAATAGCATTAATGGCATTGATGGTGGCGACCATGGCTTCTTGCGTGGAGAAAGAGCCTGTCTATGGCAACTTTCCTGGCAGCAAGGACGTGGACTTTACCTACAGTGTTGACGGAGATGAGTATACTCTCGATTTCTATGTTGTTTCGACAATCAAGTTCATCAACAACAGCAGCAAGGGCGGAGCTGTGACATGGGACTTTGGCGACGGAACCACCTCTACCGACCAGAACCCGACTCACAAGTATGCCCAGGCTGGACTCTACAATGTCACGCTCACCGTTGAGGGGGTGGGCAAGTGCACCTATCCGCTGCTCATCTATGACATTGCACCCTTGCTGAGTGTTGTGGAACAGAGTGCTGAGACTGTGGTTATCAACGACGTGACTGTGCTGCTCGACATTGCACTTCCCAACCCCGAGGACTTGGAGTGCAAATATGTGTGGAAATTTCCCGAGGGCACAATGCTCGAGGACGGAACCGAAATTACTGAGTTCATCGGCTACAGCCACAGCGATGGAACTGTTGATAATCCTGGGAAGCTGAAATTTAAAAACATTGGCTCACAGAAGATTGAACTGCAAACTTGGTTTGATGTCAATGGCGAGAATCGCCGCCTCGAGGACAGCTATGTGAACGTGCAGGTGGGCTCATCTATTCCTTGTGCCACGCTCTACTATGCCGTGATGGGAGGCAACATCAAGGCCTACAAGCTCGTGGACATGAGCCAGTTGCCACCGGGCACTAAGAACATGCCCTTCGACATGGGTGTGAATTCGGGCAACATGCCCACCAACCTCGTCTTTGCCTCGGTCGAGGGCCGAGACTACGTCTACATCCTGGATTGTGGCAAGCAGTACTACTATGTCAACGATGAGAACGGTGTGCTGGGCGACGGCAAGATTAGTGTGATGACTGCCGATGGAGCCGACGTGAGTACTATGGTATCAAACGTTGGGCGCCAGGCTTTTAACGATCCTTTCCAGGGCTTCAGCGACGGCACCTATCTCTATTACACCGATCGCAACACTGGTATCAGGCGCATGCTGCTTACTGCTCGTGGCGAAGTTGAGAACACCGTCTACTCGAGCACGGCAGGATACTTCTGCGTCAACAACATGCTCAACTACTACGGCAACGGCATTGCCTACGGAGCCATTCACACTGGGCTCTACATCGACCGCAACGGAGTGTTCTGGTGGGGCAAGAACTACTCGGGCAACGGCATCTACCGCTTCACGACCGCCGACATTGGCGAGGCATCGGCCACCAAGACAGGCCCAATCCCTTATCCCATAGTGCTTCCTGCCACTCAGCCAAGGGCCTTCACTCTCGACGAAGACTTAGGCAACCTCTACGTGTGGATGTGCAAGGGTGGTACTCCTGGCCCTGGCTTCACTTGCTATCCCATTCCTGGCGACAAGCAAGGTCTTGATTACGACAATTACACAACCTTTGTAAACATGGAGGCCAATCCCGAGAACACTACCGCCGACGAGGGCGTCTATACCACCCAGTTTGCTGTGGATGCAGTCACTCACTTTGTGTACTTCGGATTCCGGGCTGCTACCACCGAGAAGACCTACGTTACAGGACTCAAATACTTCGACCCCGTCACCAAGAAGGTTGAGGACTACAATGGCAACCGCGAGCGTGTGTTGGGATTGTGCATCAACCCCCGTGCCACTCAGCTCTTCTAAGCCATGAGTGGGCATTGTTGCCCCAAAATATAGTTTTCACCCCGGCATCAATCACTTGATGCCGGGGTGATTTGGTTGTGAGTTATAGCTAAAGCTTCATGAAACGTGCGCCACCGTAGCTGTGGCTTGTGCGCCAGCGGTGGCGTGCAGGGTGGGGCGGTCACTCCTGGTCGATGGCACGCTTGGTGTCGCTCTTGAACCGCTTGCGCGAGTATTGCTTCTTGGACTTGTGTACGCGGTGAGTGGCAACCCACTGTCCTCCACCGTTGCGCTCCATCTGCTCATTGCGCGAAATCATCTTGATGATTTTGTCCATCGCATTGCTCTTGGTAATTTTCGACTTTTTCATAATGATGTGTGCATAGTTCTTGTTTGTCACATTGCTGTGCAATAAATGTGCCAAACTCCGGCACAGGCATGGGGCTTAGAAATCGCTGAAGAAGGTGGGGCGTATGAGCAGTCCCAGTCGCAAGCGGCAGTGATACTTGTTATAGTCGAGAAGGTTCTCGCCATAGCCGTCGTAGAAGTGCAGCATCAAGAACTGATTGGCGCGATTCGACAGGCGGAATCCCACGTTGATGATGGTGTTGAAATTCATGTTCCATCCCTTGCGTTTTACAAGTGTTGCGTCAATCACCCAGCGCTTGTTGGGCGAGATATATTGAATGCCGCCTTGAAAAAGACCGCTATATCTGAGAATGTCCTTATTGTTCTGGCCATCGACAATGGGAATCCAGAATTTGCCATGAATCATGAGGTCAGGAAGTATTAGCAACGAGCCACTGATCGAGAGTTTGTTCCAGCTGCGCGATGCCTCGCCATCGCGACCGTTCGACTCGTGTTCAATCAGGAAAGTGACTTTTCCAAGCAAGCGGTTCTTGGAGATGATGAGCTTCGACACACCAATGCCAGGATTGAAATTAAGGTCGTGAAACGGCATCGATTCTTCAAAGACATTCCACATTGCACGTTGCGAGTAGAACAGAAACAAGTGACTGTGCCACGGCAGCACGCTCTTGGTGAGCCTCTGGCTGAAGCTGATTTGGAACTTCACATCGCTATTATACTCGGTGGGCTTTCGGCCCAGTGAGGTGCCCACTGTAAAAAAATTATCCTTGTAAAGCCCGAAGAAAGGACGCCTGTCAAAATCTTGAACCACACTGTCGGTATTGATTTTCTCCTGATCGCCACCGATGGTTGTGATTTGTGCTGTAGCAGTAAAGGCAGCCAATAGTATCAAAAGAAAAATAATATGTTTTGTGGGTTTCATCTCTTAGTTTGTTTTTTTTGAGTTTGTTTAGGTTTTTAAGTCTTGGTTATTGCTGTTTTGGACTATCAAAAACGGCCCAACAGAATTAGCATAGAATTACAATGAAAAACGAATATAATAAAATATAGTGATATTAATTAAAAAAGTCATGCAAATATAGTCAGAATTTGCTTTAATGCCTTTGTAGTGTGTGCGAAAATTAATATTTTTGCATTTTTGAATTAAATAAAGCGAAATTTTGACTATTTTTTTCGGTTTGCGACATTTGTCACAATGTAAGCTGAAATTATAACTCACGAAACATAATAAACTGCATAGTTTACACGTTATTATATTTAGCAAATAGTGCGATTTTTTTGAAACTGAGACTTAATATTATAACACACATGAAGAAATACTTGCTCACACTTGCACTCATGGCCTCAACCCTGATGGGGTGGGCTCTTGAAGTGGAATGCACTCCAGGTAGCCTGGCAAGCCATGTTGCCGATCATGGTATAACAACGCTCACCATCACCGGGCAAATGGACGCTCGCGACTTCAAGTTTATTGCCGATGAGCTTGATGCTCTCACCACAGTCGACTTGACGGGGGTGGAAATTGTGGCTTATAGCAATGCCAGTAACCCATTGTTTAACAACGAAGTTAGCTTCGCTGGCAATTGTGTGCCTGCAATGGCTTTCTTTGGAAAGAAGATTTCAAGCATCAACTTGCCTGGCAACACTAAGGCCATAGGCAAAGCGGCATTTGCTGGATGCAAGCAACTCACGAGCATCAATCTGCCCGAGGGGCTCGACTCGATAGGTGCCTTTGCATTCTCGAGCTCGGCACTTGGTCGCGTGACCATTCCATCAACTCTCAAGTCGTTAGGAATAGGCGCTTTCTCGCACTGCCAGGCTTTGCTTAGTGCCAACATTATACCAACTCAGGCAATGGTGCTCCCCAAGGATGCATTCTACGACTGCATGTTCCTGCAGGTGCTCACCTTGGGTCCTAATGTGACAGGAATTGGCGACGGCGCTCTTGCCGGAACTCCACGCCTGACGAGCATCACCTTCACGCAGCAAAACAACATTGCAAGCATTGGCAAGGCAGCCTTTGCTGGGTCGGGCATCGTAAACTTCAACTTCTCGCAGGCCAATGCCCTGATTGAGATTGCCGACTGGGCCTTTGCGCAGTCAAAGCAAGTGAGTGCTGTAATTCCCGCAAGTGTCAACCATGTGGGCAAGGGCGCTTTCTACTACGCCACTGAACTCACTTCCTATATCCCCAACGAACATTCCGACTCTATTGCCGACTTTCTGCTTGCCGGCACTGCTGCCAGCAACGAAGATGTGGCAGGAAACAGCGTTCAATACATTGGCAAGTATGCTCTATATAACACTCCAGCTACAACCATGATTTTGCCAGCCACCGTCAACTACATTGGCACGCAGGCAATGGCAGGCATGACCAGCTTGCAGGATGTCACCATCAAGGCCAAGCAGGTGCCTGAGCTTGGCGATGATGTGTGGCTGGGAGTGAATCAGGAGGTGATTCCACTGCATGTGCCACGCAACACTGGCGAAGCCTACATGGCGGCGGCTCAGTGGCAAAACTTCTTGGTGCAAGAGCCAGGCGGCGTGTTTGGCGATGTGAACCAGGATGGCACAGTGACATCGGCCGACATCACAGCCCTCTACAATTACCTGCTCAGCAACGACATGACATTCTATGAGACCAGCGATGTGAATGAGGATGGAAGCATCAATGCTGCCGACATAACCCTGATTTACAACTTGCTGATGGGTAGCAAGAACATCTCGGGTCGCAACAAGAGCGTGACCAGCAGCAGCGACATGATGAGTGCTCAAGGATTCATCATCGAGAAGGGCGAAACTCGCACTATCGACGTTGAGTTGCTCAACTCAGCAGCCTTCTCGGCATTGCAGTTAGACATCGACATGCCACAGGGTCTGAAGATAACAAGCGCAGCCGCTACAAGTCGTGCCGCCGGAATGATGATGGGGTATAACGAGGTTGAGCCTGGCAAGTGGAGAATTCTGCTAAGCAGTGCCACCGCACTCAGTGGCAACGATGGCACACTGCTGGCCATCACGGTTGAGGCCGACGACAGCTTCGGCGGCAACGAGGTGATTAGCGTGAACAATATCATTGCTGTTGAGCCAAGCGAGCTTGTTCACTTCATCAGCAACTTCGAAGTTGAGGTGGGAACTACCACTGGTGTGAAGGATATTAACATCGACAACCAGGCAAGCGGCCCAGTTGATGTCTACAACATGAACGGACAACTGCTTCGTCGCAACGTAGATCCGAGCGAGGCTACCCAAGGTCTGCCACAGGGTATCTACATTGTGGGAGGCAAGAAGGTGATTGTTAGATAATCACTATAGAAGTAATGTGTGGTATCTAAGATGCACAGCAAACTACTTTCTATAATTCTCTGTTTAATAACAGCATTGCAGCTGCATGCTGTCACTGTCACCACCACTGCCGGAGAACTGGCAATGGTGGTGACCGACTACAGCATTACTAATCTCACAATTAACGGCACTATCGACGCTCGCGACTTCAAGTTTATTGCCGATAATCTGGAGAATCTAAAATCTCTAAACCTCGCGGGTGTCACCATCAGCGCTTATAACAGCACGCTCGACGACCAGATGATAGCAGGGGTGTATAACCATGAGGCCAACACCTTGCCCTATTGTGCCATGACTGGCATGACAAGACTCGAAAGCATAGTGCTGCCCCAGGGCCTCGTGGCTATCGACTACGGCGCAATGGCGGGATGCACATCGCTGGCCTCAATATCAATCCCTTATTCTGTTTCAAGAATTGGCGACGATGCGTTCAACTCTTGCTCATCGCTCACACATTTGGAGTTCCCAGGACGCATTACCTATCTGGGGAGTAGAGCTTTTATTCATTGTTCAAATCTTGCTGCAGTTAATCTTTACCCCAAAAATCCATTGGTGATTGGCGACGAGGCGTTTGCCGACTGTGTAAAGCTCACCAACGTGAATATTGGCAAGAATGTGACCAAGATAGGTAACGGAGCGTTCGATGGATGCACCGCGCTCAAGGTGGTGTTTTTTCTTGATGAGTCAAAGCTCGAAGAGGTGGGCGACAGGGCCTTCTACAACACGGGACTCAAAAGTATCGATTTCGCTCGCACCCCTATGCTCAAGCATTTGGGGGCCTGGGCACTGGCACGAACCCATATTACCCATGTAAATATTCCTGCACATGTCAAGAGTCTTGACGAAGGCACACTTTTCTACAATAAGGCACTCACCAACATTGAGTTGCCCACGACACTGACCTACCTCCCTGACTACATGCTTGCAGGATGCGACCAAGTGGATGTGGGATTCATGACTCGCAACTTAGGAAACATTGGCGATTACGCACTCTACAACCAGTCGCAGCATGAGTCGATAACGGTACCTTACAAGGTTTATTACATTGGGTCGCACGCAATGGCTGGAATGACTGGCCTCAACGAAATCACAAGCGAGCCACTCGTTGTTCCAGAACTGGGCGATGAGGTGTGGCAGGGTGTGGACCAGAGCCTGGTGAGTCTCAACGTCAACGGGCAGAGCATCAACGACTACATGGCTGCCATGCAGTGGATGGATTTTGTGGTAGGTGAGGCGCAGCTGCGTGGCGATGTGAACAATGATGGCTTTGTAAATTATGCCGACGTTGTTGGCGAGCGACGATTGATAGTGGATGGTAGTAGTCAGGGACTGGACATGTCGCGCACTGATGTCAATGGCGACGAGCGGGTGAATGTGGGCGATATTGTGTCGATTTATAATATCATTAACGGCAGTCAGCCAGCCTACAAGCCTTATCGCACCTACTTCGACGATATAGTGGAGGGGCTCGGCACGGCAGAAACTACCACGACAGTTAACCTCGACATCTTGCTCGATAACGCAATCGACTACACAGCTTTCCAGTTTAGCATCACCACTCCAACTCACATCTCAATCACTAATGCCACGTTGTCGCAGCGATGCCTCGCTCATGAGATTCACTCAGGCAACGACAATGGTCAGCACTATACAATTGTAGGATTCTCGCCCACAGGCGAGAACATCGAGGGCGACAATGGCGTGCTGCTCTCGCTCTCGATTAGCTCAACACGCCCCATCACTATTAACAACACCGACTATATCACTCTCGACGAAATACTCTTTGCCGACAAGAATGAAAACGTGTATAAGCGCAACGATGTGAAGATTAACTTGTTAGGAAGCTCAGCGCTCGATAATGTTGTGGTGGACCAGAGTAGCATACTCGTCGATGTCTATAACACTCAAGGACAGCTACTGCGCACAGGGGTGCCTCGCAGTGAGGCTACCAACGGTTTGCCACACGGCATCTACATCGTGGGAGGCAAAAAGGTGATTGTGCGCTAATTCTCAAATGAAGCTATAAACAAAAAACCAGATGAAGCTGTGTGCTTCACCTGGTTTTTATTGTTTATGTGCTTGTCCTTGTGATTAGTATCTCAATTGACGCTGTGAGCCATATTTTTGCTTTACTTGTGGCAGTTGCTTCTGGATGTTGGCAATGCGGGTGGCGTCGCTTGGGTGTGTGCTAAGGAACTCGGCCTTGGCGTTCGAGCCATTGGCACTCATCTTCTGCCAGAAGGTGAGAGCGCAGTCGGGGTTGTAGCCTGCCATGGTCATCAGCACCAGACCAATGTTGTCGGCCTCGGTTTCATGCTTGCGGGAGAAGGGCAGCATCACGCCATAGTTGGCACCGAGTCCAAACACAGTGCTGGCAAGGCTCTGTGTGGCCTGGCTTGAATTTTGAGTGATGGCTCCAAGTATGGCGCCTCCATATTGCAGAGCCTTCTGTTGGCTCAAGCGCTCATTGCTGTGCTTTGCCACAGCGTGAGCCACTTCATGTCCCAGAACAACGGCGAGTTCGTCGTCGCTGGTTACAATGTTCATAATGCCCTCATAGACCACAATCTTGCCGCCAGGCATGCAGAATGCATTCAGCTGGCTATCTTTAACCAGGTTGAATTCCCAAGCGAAGTTCTTCACCTGGTCGCTCATGCCATTGGCATTGAGATAGGCCTCGGTGGCGGCAGCTATTCTCTGCCCCACACGAGTCACTTGAGCGCTCTTGACGGTTTGAGTCGACTTGGTGGCTTTGCTCATGTAATCGCGATAAGAAGCGAGGCTCGATTGGAGCACTTCGCTATCGCTGACCAGATTCAACTGGTTGCGCCCCGAGATGGGCACCTTGTTGCAGCCGCTGAGCAGCACTGCAATCATTGCTGAAAGTAGAAAAATCTTTTTCATAAATGTTTGTATTTTTTTTTATTTATGGTTATTAATGAGTTATCACGCGCTTGGTGGGGGGTAGGGTAGCATTGCGCTCGTCGACGGCTTCGCCCACGGCAGTGGCGAGCTTGAGGAATGCCACGCCCGAAACCGAGTTTTCAAGAATAACAGGCACTCCGTCGTCGCCTCCCTTGCAGATGCTGGCGACCAATGGAATTTGGCCAAGCAGCTTCACGTTGAGAGTCTCGGCAAGGTTCTTGCCACCGTCGCGGCCAAAGATGTAGTATTTCTCGTCGGGGTGAGCTGCTGGTGTGAACCACGACATGTTCTCGACAATGCCCAGCACTGGCACGTTAACGTGCTCGCCCAAGAACATCGACACTCCCTTGCGTGCATCGGCAAGTGCCACCTCTTGTGGAGTAGTGACCACGATGGCGCCTGTGATGGCAAGAGTCTGGACAAGAGTGAGATGAATGTCGCTGGTGCCAGGTGGCATGTCGATTATGAAGTAGTCGAGCTCGCCCCAGTTTGCCTCGGTGATGAGTTGCTTGAGTGCGTTGCTTGCCATGGCTCCGCGCCACAGCACCGCTTGGTCTTTGCTCACCACAAATCCTATCGAGAGCACTTTCACGCCATACTTTTGAGCCGGAATGATGAGTTTTTGCCCATCAATCTCTTCCATGTAGAGCTGCTCATCCTCGATGCCTAACATTTTGGGGATTGATGGGCCAAAGATATCGGCATCGAGCAGACCCACGCGGTAGCCTTGCTGAGCCAGTGCCACAGCCAGGTTGCATGCCACGGTCGACTTGCCCACACCGCCCTTGCCGCTCGACACGCCAATGATGTTCTTCACACCAGGCAATGGTTCGTTGGCCTTAGGTTTTGCCTCGGGGTCGGGGGTTTTGACGTTAATGTTGCCCTTTATTTCGATTTCGGGGCTGATGTAGGTGTTGATGGCCACCTCGCTGGCCTTGACAATCGACTTGATGAATGGGTCGGTTTTCTTGGGGAAGATTAATGAGAAAGAAACTCGCATACCATCGATGCGGATGTCGTCCTCAACCATTCCCATTGTCACAATGTCTTTGCCAGTGCCAGGATATCGCACTGTGCGCAAAGCATCAAGTATGAGTGATGGATAAAGCTGTGTCATAATTTTGCTTTAGGTTTATAATTGTTGTTGATTGTTGTCGAATATTTGTGGCATCTGAATCTCGCCGCGGCCGTAGCTGCGGTAGGTGTCATGCTCAATTTCGATGTCGGGTTCATCAAGATTGCCTTCGTGGGGCAGCTTGAAGCAGATGTACTTGATGGTCAAGCCACGTTCGAGCCATTGCATCTCGTAGTGAGTCTTTATCTCAAGAATGTCGTCGGCAAGGCCGCTGGCATAGAGGTCGCTGGTGTCGACAATGGTGTCGAGGCCATTCAAGCGTGTGAGCTCGCGTGTGTAGGTGTAGAGAAACGGACTGTCGGTTTTGAGATGGATGAGTCCGCCTGGAACCAAAATCTTGCGGTAGTTGTTAAGGAACCGGGTGCCAGTTAGGCGCTTGTTGGCATTCTTCATTTGTGGGTCGGGAAAGGTGATCCAAATCTCAGCCACCTCGCCAGGAGCGAAGAAGTGGTCGATGAGCTCGATGCTCGTGCGCAGGAAAGCCACGTTCTTGATGCCCTGCTGCTCCACGCGCTTAGCACCAGTCCACATGCGTGCCCCCTTGATGTCAACACCTATGTAGTTCTTGCCGGGGAACTTCTTGCCGAGCCCCACAGCATATTCTCCCTTGCCGCACCCAAGTTCGAGCACAATGGGGTTGGTGTTGTGAAAGTACTCTTCGTTCCACTTGCCGCGCATGGGGAATGGCTCTTGTTCGAGCTTGGCATAAGGATACTGGAATACGCAATTGAACGTTTCCATCTCGGCAAATTTCTTGAGTTTGTTCTTTCCCATTACAATGGCGTTTTATTGTTACTCAGTTTTAAGTATTGTATTAACTTGCAAAAGTAATAATAATACTTCAAATAACGAAACAAATAATGTGATAATAGTGTGAAACGAGGTCTCAAGCAGCAACTTGAGACCCCGCTGATGTTAGTTTAAAGCACTAACTTGTGATTTTTTTTGACGACTTGTGTAGCTATTACTTCACAATCACCTTCTTGCCGTGGTGGATGTAGATGCCGGCTGGCAAGCTGGTCTTGCTGGTGAAACGCTGACCCATCATGTTGTAGTAGGCATCGCCGCCGCCCTCGCCGCCGCCCCTCCGCCTCGCCGCCCTCGCCAGTGGCGCTGCCGGGGAGGAAGCGCCACTGCTGTGAGAGTGGCCTCAGAAAAGTGGCAGTGCAGGCCGCGGGGCGCGGTGCTACTTGTCGCTGTTGTGCTCGCCGGCAACCACGAGAGTGCCGGTTGCTGAGCCGCCGTGGGTGGTGCCGTCGCTGTACTTGCCGTAGAAGGTGTAAATTCCGGGTGCGAGTTTGCGGCCATTGTTGCCCACGAGGTCCCAGTTGAGAGGGAAGTTGCTGGTGGCAGTTTGCCACTTGAGATTTCCTGTGAGGTCAAGCACCTTGATGCTCACCATGGGATGGAACTCACTGCTTGTGCAGATGTTGAAAGTGGCAACATCCACTGCAGGTTCCTGCTCCACAGTGAGCGTCAGTTGCCTCTCGCCCACCGAGAAATTGATTGACCGCGAAGTCATGTTGCATGCAGCGTCGTAGACGGTGAAGTGCAGCGTGTGGTCGCCAGGCTCCAGAGTCATGGGCAATGCTACGTGGAGTTGCTTGCCATTGTTGCTCATGGTGGAGTAGGCCTTGACGTCGGGGAAGTTGTGCTTGCCACCATCAATTTTGAGATCCATGCTGTTGCCCACGGCAAGAGTTTGGTTGTTGAACGAAACGTCGTCGGTGGCTCGGATGTGGAGAGTTGCCGATGTGCCTACCTGTGAGCACATGTCGAATGCCTCTTCGTTGTCGAAATAGATGGCATCGATGGTGGGTGGGTTGCTGTCGTGGACGGTGAGTGAGCTGTTCTCGTTGTAGTAGTTAAGGCGCAGCAGGTCGAACGAGCCATTGACCATCTCGTTGCTGCCATCGCGGTGAGCATAGACCGATATGAGCCCGTCGCTACCGGAGCTCTGGATGAATCGTGGAATCACAGCAACGCCGGTGAACACTCCGTTGACAACGCGGCCGTCAACCTGCGTGAGAAGGTTGCGGGGGAAGTAGATGTTGCGGCCATTGTAGGTTTGTTCCTTCTTGAGCATGTCATAGATGGCAAGAGTGGCATCGCCGTTGAAGCTGACGTCAACTTGGCTGCCGTCGGGGGTGTAGACCTTAGCCTCGACTGTGACTCGTTGCAGAGCACCCGAGCTGATGGGCGATGTGCCAGCAGTGCGACCATTGACCTTTGTCACCTTGAAGTAGGGTTTGGGATAGTTGACCTTCATGGCAGGGTCGCCCAGCAAGGAGAACATCATCTTGTTGTAGTTGGATATTTGTCCAAAAGAGTTCTTGCAGCTCTTGTAAGCCTCGCCCAGAGTGGGCATGCGCCCTGTGGAGTTGTAGCCGAACAATGCTCGCACGAAGGCTTGGTTCAGGGCATCATTGCCGTTGGCATAGGCCGCGCGTGTGGTGGCTACCATTGCAATGGCTCCACCGTCGGGCTTGTGAAACATTATCTCCATGAGCCCCCGCTCGCTGCCGTCGTAGCGTGCCACGTCGCAGCAAGCTGTGGTGACGATGGGCAGGTGGGGGTAGGTGGCGTTTTTCGATTCGGTGGTGGTCCACAGTTGCACTTCCTTAGTGAGCGTGGTGGGATTGGCGTGGCCCACATAGGTCATGAAGAATTGTCCTGACTTGAGTTGGGTGTTGAGACTGCGTCGGCCTTCGAGAGCGAACTCGGTGGCAGGGTCAAGCGGGAACTGAGTGACAAAAACCTTGTTTTTTATTAGTCCAATATTCAGCTCTTCGTTGATTATGGAGCCAATGCCTTCGGCCTGATAGGCATGCATGCTGTGGTCATCTTCGTAGTAGTCGGCCACAAGCATCATGTTGTTGCGCCAGGGTCCATAGTCGGGGTTGTTGACATAGTTTATCAGTTTGTCTACATCGCCTTGAGCTTCCTGTAGCGAAGCACAGGGTATTCTTCCCACGCCTATGGTGAGCAAGTCGGCAGTGACGTTGGCGCCAGAGTTGTCGTCGAGCATGCCAAAGAAGTCGTCGCTCACGTAGCTGTTGTTCTCGTCGCTGCTATTGTTCGACTCATAGGTGAGAATGTTACATTCGTTAGTTGAGAGAATTTGACGATTATCGAAGCTGCCACTTCCAAACATGAGCAAGTGCTTGAACTTATTCTTGTTGCGGTCGTAGAACATCTTGCACATGAGCCTGATGGCCATGGCATCGGGGGTTCCGCTCGAAAATTCGTTGAAAATCTTCTGCTGGTCGAGCACGTGCACTGTCATGTTGTCGTTGTCGCGATGCATCTGAGCCACACGTTCGGCCTCGGGAATGAGTTTCTCGCAAGTGACAATCACCATGTCGGGGTTGGCCAAGCCATGGATGTTTTGGTTGTCAACAGGCTCAAATCCTGCAATCGACTTTAGTCGCTTGGTGGGGTCGAAGGCTACCATCTGTGTCCAGTCGGCTTTAAATGTGGGATTGAAGCCGATGAAGCCGTTGAAACTGATAAGTGGGCAGTTGACGGGGTCGTTAGGATTGCTGATGTTCCAGAGCAGAGTTGAGCTTGTTGCATCATCCACCTTGATAATGTTGCTGTTGTTTAGGTTGCTAAGTCCCATGCGCAACTGGTTGTCGGTGGCGTGGCTCATCGAGTTGTTGTGATAGTAGGAGAGTGTGTAGTAGTTAAGGCGAGTCCATGTGCTGGTGTCGCTAACTTCTATCGTTAGGTTGCCCGATGTGGGAATGGGAGAGGTCTGGCTGTAGATAGCGGTGGGCGAGGCAATATTGTAGAACACATAGATTGACGTGCTTGCATAGATGCGGTTGTTGCCAATGCTGAAGTTCAGGTTGTTGCCGTTGAGCTTGCCGCCTATGGTGCTATTGACACTGGTCTTGGCAGCAACGCTGGCAGTGATGAGCATTACCGAGTCGGGACACAGTCCAGGAAGGTTGTAGTCCATGGTGATGCTGTTACCGGGCATGAGCTCGCCCAGCATCTCTTTGCCCGATTGCGATGGCGACATCAGCTCTTGCTCATGATGCCAGTAGTCAAGGCTTGAAGTCCTGATTATCTGCCCCGATGTTCCGCCGTTTCGGGTGCTCACTTCTTTGGGCGAAGTTCCCGCCTGGCTGGTGACGAAGTAGTAGCCTGCTTGGGAATAGCTGTTCTGCTGGCGCGTGAAGCGTGGGTTGCTGGTGGGCGACTCAATCGAGAACATAGTTGGGCCGCATGCGTAGAAGCAAATCTTGTCGTCAAAACGCTTAGTGGGTATTTGAGTCAAGTCGTCGGGGACTGAGCCGTCGAGCAGTTCGCTGATTGGGTGGCCACCATAACCATATATTCTCACGTCCTGTGGATTGGAGAATCCCATCTGTTTAAGCTCACTGTAAGTCAGCTGGTACACTCCATCTTCTGGAATTGAGATTTTTACCCATTTGCCAGAGGCGAGTTTTGACGTTGTGGCATATTTCGATGCCGAAAAAGCGCTTGCAGTCAAGGCACTCATCGTTGCGGCGATGAGGCAGAGGCAGGTGAGAATATGATTTTTGTTCATGATAAAACAGATGTGGCTATGGTTATTTTAATAACTATATTATATAATATAACGTGTGGGCACTGCTTTTTATTGCACATCGTTGCCTCGGAGCCTATTTTTTCGTCATCAATAAAACCCTGCCGCATGGCATGGAAAAAGCATCTTGCACTCATGCTTGTGCTACTCTGAGTGCAAGATGCTGCTTGCCACAATGGGCCTGTGACGTAGTGGTTAGAGAACCAGTGTGTTAGTTGCTGGTCTTGTTGGGCTCAATCACTATCATGTGGCCAATGGGTGTGCCGCCATAGGTGGTGTTGCCTTGATAGGTTCCATAGAACTTGTAGACACCGGCTGGAACTCGCTGGCCATTGTCGTCCTTCAGGTTCCATGAGTAGGGGAAATTGCTGGTAGTGGTGTGCCACACAAGATTGCCCACACTGTCAATCACCTTGATGGTCACTTGAGGAATAGTGCTCAGTGGAGTGACTACGTTGAAAGTGGCTTCGGCCACGGCAGGCTCCTCGTCAACAGTGAGTGTCAGTTGTGAGTCGTTGCCCACGATGAATGAGATGTTCTGAGAGGTCATGTTGCCTGCCACGTCATAGACCTTAAACTCAAGGGTGTGACGACCTTCTTGCAGGTCCAATGGCATCTCAAGCTGCAGACTCTTGCCCTCGTTGCTCAAGCAAGCGTAGTTGCCCACATAGGGGAAGGTGGTCTTGCCGCCATCGAGCATCAGACTCATGGTGTTGCCCATTGCTGCTGCTTGATTGTTGAACGAGTTGTCGTCGTTAGCTCTAATAAATAGCTTGCTTCCTGCAGGCACCAGTGAGCCAGTCGAGAAGGTTTGCTCATCGTTTAAGAACATGGCTTCAATCACTGGAGCCGCATTGTCGTGAACGGTGAGAGAGTTGCTCTCATTATAGGCATTGAGCTTGAGCAGGTCGAACGAGCCATTCACCATCTCGTCACTGTCGTCGAGGTGAGCATATACCTTGACACTACCATTGCTGCCAGCCGAGAGGATGTAGCGAGGAATCACAGCCTTGGCAGTGAAGATGCCGTTCTCAACCCGTCCGTTAACTCTGGTAAGCAGGTTTTGCGGGAAGTAGATGTCGCGAGTCACATCCACGCGGTTAACTCGCTGAGTGATGCTTGTTTCTTTCTTCTTGTAGTCATAGATTGAGAGAGTGGCGTCGCCGTTGAAGCTGGTGTTCACAGTCTCGCCATCGGGGTTGTAGACCTTGGCCTCGACGGTGACTTCTTGCATGGCACCCGATGCTATGGCCTGTGTGCCCACGTTTTGCCCGTTAATCTTTGTGATTTTGAAGAATGGCTTGGGATAGTTCACCTTCATGGCAGGGTCGCCCAGGAGCATGAACGACATCTTGTTGTAGTTGGTTTTCTTGCCAAAGGAGTTCTTGCACAGCATGTAAGCCTCTCCAATGGTGGGCATGTATCCCTTGGTGCCATAGCAGAACATGGATCTGACAAATGCTTGGTTCAGGGCGTCGTTGTCGTTGGCATAGACCGAGCGTGCCGATGTCACCATTGCGATAGCTCCGCCGTTGGGCTTGTGGAACATGATCTCGACCAGTCCTCGCTCGTTGCTGTCGTAGCGTGCCACGTCGCAGCAAGCAGTGGTGAGAATGGGCAGGAAGGGGTATTCAACGGTGTTTGACTGGCTGGTAGTCCACAGTTGCACTTCCTTTGTGAGGAAGTTCTTGCCGCCGTGACCCACGTAGGTCATGAAGTACTGGCCTTCCTTGAGTTTGCCTATTAGCTCCTTGCGAGCGTCGAGTGCAAATCCAGAGATGGGGTCAAGGGGATATTGGCTGATGTACACCTTGTTATTCATCAGTCCGGTAGCAAGTTCGTCAACGACAATCTCGTTGATGCCTTCGGCCTGGAATGCGTGAAGGCCGTTGTCGTAGTCGTCGGCTGTGAGAATCATGTCGTTGCGCCATGAGCCATAGTCGGGGTTATTAACATATTCAAGCAGTTTGTCGACATCGCTCTCGGCCTCTTGCAGCGAAGCGCAAGGAATGCGTCCCACGCCCAATCTCAGGTAGTCGCTTGCCAGCGACACTCCCGAGTTGTCGTCGAGGATGCCAAAGAAGTCGTCGCTCACATAGCTGTACTCCTCGTCGTGGCTCACCTCGGCTTCATAGACCAGAATGGTGCAGTCGCGCTTCGACAGGATTTGGCGGTTGTCGTAGTTTCCTGCTCCAAACATGAGCAGGTTTTTGAATTTGTTTTTGTTGCGGTCGTAGAACATCTTGCACATCAGCCTGATGCCCATGGCATCGGGGGTGCCGCCCGAGAACTCGTTGAAAATCTTCTGCTGGTCGAGCACGTGCACAATCATGTTGTCGTTGTCGCGGTGCATCTGTGCCACGCGCTCGGCTTGTGGCATGAGCTCGGCGCAGGTTACTATCACCATGTCGGGAGTGGGCAAGCCGTGGATGTTCTGGTTCTCAACAGGTTCAAAAGCCTCGACCGACTTAAGTTGCTTGCTTGGATCGAAGGCGATGAATTGCATCGAGTTGACGTTCACGCCAGGGGCGTAACCTTTCACACCTTCGACTGTGCTCAGGCTGCAAGAGGTGGGATTGGCGGGGTTGGTGATGTCCCAAAGCTGTGTCTCGTCGGTTGCGTCCTCAATGACAATGCGGTCTTGGGTGCTGATTTTGTTCACACCCATGCGCAACTGGCCATCGGGAGTGCCTGTGAGTTTGTTCTTGTGATAATAGGTGATGATGATAAAGTCGAGCCACGAGTTAGTGACATCGCCGCTCAGACAGCTGATGGTCGCTTTCACATTGCCGCTGGTGGGAATGCCGCCTTCGGGCTTAATGGTGTTGTAGGGCGATGCGTAGTTGTAGCTCACAAAGCTGTTGGCTGGAGCATATATTTTTGAACTGCTCAAGGTGAAGTTCGCGTCGGTGCCATTGAGCTCGCCTTTCAGATATGATGCCGTAGTGACCTTGGCACCAGCACAGATGTTTAGCACTGCCAAGGAGTCGGAAATGAGGTCTGGAATGTTATAGGGCACAGTCACTTGCGAGTTGATCATGGCTTCGCCCAGCATGTCTTTGCCCGACTCGGCTGGTGATATCAGCTCTCGCTCATGGTGCCAGTAGTCGAGGCTTGAATTGCGGCTAATCATCGCTGCCGTGATGCTGCTGCCACTTGATGTTGCTGGCTCTATCATGGCCGTGCCGCTGTTTTCGGTCAGGAAGTAATAGCCTTTAGTGGAATAGCTGTTGTGCTGGCGGGTGTAGTGGGGCATTCCAGTGGGCGTGGAAAGGGTGTATTTCACCGTTCCACAACCATAGAAGCACAGCTTGTTGCCATACACTTTGAATGGAATTGGCTTAAGATCGTCGATTTGGGTGCCGTCGAGCTCTTCGTTGATGGCGTGGCCACCTGCTCCGTAGATTCTCACTGCCTGGGGATTGCTAAATCCCATCTGTGCCAGTTCGTCGAAGGTTATCTGGTAGATGCCGTCGTCGGAGATGGCAACTTTCACCCACTTGCCGCTGGCAAGCAATGACGTGGTGGTGTAATTCGATGACGAGAAAGCGTGGGCGCTAAGCGTTGTCGCTGCCGCCACGGCTATCAGTCCCAGGATGTTGAATAAAAACTTCTTATGCATAATTAGTCTTGAAGAATGTATGTTATCGATGTTAAATAATAGTCGTTGTTATGTTTGAGCCATGTCACTTGACTCGAATGGTGAGAAGGCGTTGCTCGTTGCACGAAGCGTGAAGCGTGTCGCCTATGTTGATGTCAAAGTCATCGGCTGTCATTTCCACCACTATAAAGTCGCCCATCTTGAGGGTGAAAAAAGTGCTCAGCGAGGCGATGATGTGGCTATAGTCCAGCCCGTTGCTCTCGAGCGTGCCACCGCCCTTGTTGTCACCATTGATGTCCATTGTAACTGTTGTGGCATTGATTTCACCCATCTGGCTCACTTGGGCGAAGTCGCCCAGGAGCAATGCACCGTCAAAGCTGGATGCCAAGGCCGACAGTTGCTCACACTGCTGCTGTGTGCTGATGTGGCGGGCAGTGACCTTTATTGCCGGTGCCACCGCTAAGGTGTAGCGGTGCGCAAATCGTTGGGCAATGTGCTTTCCCAGCCTGTCGATATGCAGCACTATGGCTGGCTTAGCTGTGAAGCGTTGGGCAAAATGTGGCAAGAACAATGGTTTGTTGGTTTTAATCACCGCCGAGTCGGCGATGATGTTGACCTGCTGTGGCAGCTCTCTGCCATCTCCATTATTAATAGCTATAATTTTCACTTGGTACAGTACTTAGAGTTGTTGCTCGACTCCATGCGGTTGTACATGATTGCCAAGTCGGAATAAATCGAAGTGTTTTGAAGCACGATGTTGCGTGGCACCTTGATGCGGAACGGCGTGAAGTTCCAGATGGCCTTGATGTTGTTCTGAACAAGGGTGTTGGCCACTTCTTGAGCGTTTTGGGCGGGGACAGCTATGATTGCTATCGACACTCCAGTGCTGCGCTGCTTGTCAGGAAACATCGAGAAGTCGAGGACTGGAATGTCGCCCACGTTCCTGCCCACGATAGATGGGTCGATGTCAAAGCCCGCCACAATGTTGAGCCCATACTGCATGAGCCCCAGGTCGCGCATCAGGGCGCTGCCAAGCGACCCAGTGCCAATCAAGAATGCGTTGTGACGATGCTTGAACCCAAGGAATTCATTGAGCGCGCGTGCAAGCGGATGCACTTCATAGCCAATGCGCGTCTTTCCCTTGATGTTGAGGAACGACAAGTCTTTTGCTATTTGCGAGGCATCCACATTGAGAGTCTTGGCGATTTGAGTTGACGAAACGTGCACCTGGTGCTTGCCGTCGAGCATTTTCACGTAGGCTAAATACCAGGGTAGCCTCCTGAGTGTGGGCTCGGGCAGCATGTCGTGTGTGATATTTCGTTCATTGTCGCTCATCTCTCATGAATTTCGGTTGCATGGCAATGTGCTGCCCTGCCAAACTGCAAAGATAGTAAAAAATATTATATTGGTTTGAAAGAATTGCAGTAAATCGTCTTAAAACAAATTATTATGGTGCCGTGATGGCAATTTTCTTTGTCTTGGTGCTCTCTTGATGCCCATCGGTCGAGATTGTTGCTTTGTAGAGGTAAATGCCTCGTTGCAACCTGCTGCCACTGTAGTCGGTGAGATTCCAGACGATGGGGAACGACGAGAACATAGAGCTGCGTCCACTCTCGGTGGTGCTCCACATGCGCTGTCCCATGAGGTTGAAGACCTCGATTGTGACAGTGATGTTGGCCTCGGGGCGGTTGTGGTTGATAGTGAACGTGGTGGTTGTGGTGGCTGGGTTGGGCACGGCTTTGATGTCGTCGATTTCGGGTTTGACACCATTCATCACGTTAAAGCTGATAGTCTTCTCGCTCGAGTTGTTGAACACGTCCCACACCTTGAGCTTGAGAGTGTGGTGCCCCATCTCGAGGTTGCTCAGTCCGTAATTGATGCTTCCTGCGGTTCCCTTTTCGGCCTCGACGGGAGTGTAGTAACTGCTCACGTCGCTATACACCACGTTGCCGTCGAGCGTGAGCGTCATGTTGTGTCCCACGCCTGCGCTCGAAAAGTTGATGCCGCTCTCGTCGCTAATCGATGCTATCAGCAGCGGCGAGTCGTTCACGTTGTCGCCGTCGTTGAAGTTGTTGCTGTTCAGGCCCATATAGCTGATAGTGGGGCCAATGGTGTCGTTTAGTTCGTCATCGTCGTTAAAGCCATAGATTATGAAATCTTGGCACGAACCGGTGGCCTCGGTCTTGTTGTCGGTGTCATAAGCATAGAGGCTCACTAACGACGGGCGGTAATTGTCATAGAGTCCTGACGATGAGCTGCCATTGCTGCCAGCAATGGTGTCGCAGTTTACCTCACTTGGAATGATGATTGAGAACGTGAACTGACCGTTGCTCACACGACTCACGTTGAGCGAGAGCTTGTTTTGCCGCTCTTCGTAGGTCCGCACAATATCGTTGTCGTCGACAAATGAGATTGACTTCTCACAGTCGTAGAGAGTGCTCTCGATTAGTCCGTTGAATCCCGATTGTGTCTCGCCTGCCATGTTCTCGATGTGGCCGGTGATCACCATCGTCTGCCGGGCTTGCAGCACTGGCTTGGCGTCGGGGGTGATGTCGTTGCCATTAATTTTGTCGATCACAGCATTATATTGTGGCATGGCGGGGCGCATGGCAGGGTCGCCGTAGAGGTGATAGCGCAGCGAGTTGTCGCGGCCATTGGAGGTGTTGTTCTTGGCGTAGGTGAGCAGGTCGCCCAGGCGCATCACCTGTCCGTTGCTGTCGCGACTGTACATCTTTTGAGCCGCTGTGATGTTCAAGAAGCGATTGTCGCTCATGTACACCAGTCGTGGCGGGCACATCAGGGCCACGCATCCGCCGTTGGGGTTGAAAAACGCGTTCTCACCACCCGAGGGGGTCGAGCCATCGTGGCGCGAGAATTCGCAGGTGGCAGCAAATAGGATGGGCTGGTGGCTGTAGAAGAGATTCTGCTCCATGTCGTTGGGCACGAGCAGTCCGTCGCCTGTCCATCCCGAGGGGCCTCCATGCCCCGAGTAGTTCCACCAGAGCACTCCCTCGGTGAGTGTCTTAAACATCTTTTTGCGAGCATCAGGAAATTTCGATCCCGAGCCGTCGCTTTTCTCCTCAAAGTTGTCGAGAAACACGCGGTTGAAGTTGGTGTTCTCGCCGCCGTTGGCTGCCACATTTTCAATCACGGCCTCGCCATGAATCCAGTGGTTGCCATTGTCCTCATTGTCGGCCACATTGAGCATGCTGTTCTTCCAGTTGCCGTAGTCGGGCTGAGTCATGTATTTGATAATCTTGTTCACCGCTATGCTCGCGCTGGTGGTGTTTCGTGCCGGGATGCGTCCCACGGCAATCTGCATGCGGCCGCTTGAACCCATTCTTGAACCATCTTGCAGGTAGCCAAAGTAGTCGTCGCTGGTGTAGGATCTCATCTCGTCTTCGCTTGCAACGCTCTCCCACACCAGTAGTTTTGGATAGTTAAGTGCGCGGCCGGCATTGGTGATTTGTCTGTTGTCGCAGTAGCCGTTTCCCATCAGCAGCAAGTAGCCCAGGCGATGCCCGGCATCGTCGGTGCCGCGATCGTAGAAGTATTTGCACAGCAGCCTGTAGGCGCTGGCGTCGGGCGTGCCGCTTGAGAACTCGTTAAACACCTTCTTGTGGTCGAGCACCAGCACTCGCATGCTGTCCACGCTCTCGTGCAGCGAAGCCAGTTGCTGCGCCTGAGTGAGAAATTCGCTTGGGGCGAGAATTATCATGTCGGGGATGGGCATGCCGTGGATGCTCTGGTTGTCGACGTTGCCCACCATCGATGGCGATGGAAAGGTGCCGTTGGTGTTAAAGGCGATGAGCTCGCGATCCTCGTCCTGTGCAAGGCTGAATAGGCTCTTGCCGCCGTCACTTGTGAGTGCCACGTCAACAGGTGTTGCGCTGCTTGTCACGTCCCACACGTGAGTGCTTGCCGTGGTGCCGCTCAGCACATATTGGGCCGCTGTCCTGTTGCGCAAGGCAAAAGGCAGGCTACTCATGCCGCTCATGTCCAGATTGCGATTGTAGTTCACGGTGATATAGTCGAGCCGTGCAAGGTTCACGGTTCCGGCTGGCGAGTAGGTGACGGTGTAGGTGAGCTCCTTGTTTGAGCCTAAGCTGAACTTGTTGTGGGTCAGTGCCACGTTGTAGTGGTAATGGTTGGGATCATCGCCGCTCACGTTCTTAATGCTGTTGCTCCCGCCCACGTTGTTGCCGTTGTACTTGTAACTCACACTGCTCTCGCTGTTCAGTGTCTTGGCTCCGAAGCGTGAGAGCACATCCACGGTCGATTCGTTTATCATGCCGTTGAGCGTGAACTTGAAGGCTTGAGTATTGGTCACAGTAAAGTCCTCGCCCAGCAGCATACGGCCAGTCTCGCCTGGATTGACGAGTTCCTGCTCATGGAAGACGCGCTCAACGAACGACGTCACTTGGTCGCCCTCAAGCGGCTGTTCCATCGCTTCGGGTGCTATGTCGGCGATTGAGCTGTTACTTGTCACGAAGTAATAGCCCTCGGTGGCGTAGGGGTGCTGACTCTGAACATACATCCCTTGAGTATTATTCCAGCTCCATGACAGTGGCCCCACAGCATAGAAAAGGATGCGGTCGGCAGTCCTCAGCACTGGCACCTGTGGCAGGTCGTCGTGAAAATTGCTGCTGTTGAGGACCTCGCTGAGCTGCTTGCCTCCGTAGCCGAAGATGCGCACCGTGCTCAGGTCGCCCAGGCCCCACTTCTGGGCATCGCTGGCAGTGATCTGATAAATTCCACTTTCGCTTACCGCAACCTTCACCCACTTGCCGGTGGCAAGGCGCGACGTGTCGGCATAATGCGAGAGGTCAAATGCTCCCGCATCGATGGTTCCGACCATCATAATTAATGCCACAATAGCAGTGTGAATGATATGCTTGACTTGAATATTATAGTTATGGGTCATTGTCATGAAAAAAAGTTATGAATGTTCACGATGGGGCATAGTTATCCCCTTTATTAAAAAATAACGTGTAGCACGCTTAATTATTGTGTGCATCATCAATGCCATAAAAGATGCCCCGGGCCTAAAAGCAACTTGGCTAGCTTGAATAAAAACACCACCAAGGGTGATTTTGAGAAATTTTTTTGTTAGAGTCAAAAATCATGCTTACCTTTGCAATAGAATCACGGCAATTGTGTCGTGAACTTGCTGCTACGGCGTGCTAAATAGTTGACAATGTGAGATGAACACGTTGCGGCAAGAGAATGTTTAACTAAAACTGTTGATTTTGGACCCTGACCCTTTATCTTGTATTTTAAGTAGTGCAGCGCTGTTGCTGCAGCAGTTAACCTCACCACTGGCTATCAGTTTTCAACCTCCCACCTTGTCGTCGTGGATTGCAATTGCCACGGCGGTTGTTGGTCTCTTTTTCTCGGCCTTCAACTCGGGCTCAGAGATTGCCTATTTTTCGCTCACTAAAAAAGATGTCGACGGCATACCCGACGATGCCAAGCGCGAGCGTGTGCAACGCCTGCTCGAGCAGCCCGAGCGCTTGCTTGCCACTATCTTGATAGGCAACAACCTGGTGAACATCATGATTGTTATAGTGCTTAATTTTGCTATAAACCAAATGTGCAAGTTTCACAGTGCTGTGGCGAGTTTTATGGTTCAGTCGGTCTTACTCACATTCTTGATTCTGCTCTTTGGCGAAGTGCTCCCCAAGCTCTATGCCACCAACAACAATGTGCGTTGTGCCACACTCGTGGCTCCGGCGCTGCAGACGATGATGATTCTCCTGAGCCCTATCTCTCGAATAATGGTGGGGTGTATGGGATTTGTGAGCAAAGTGGTGGGCAAGCGTGCCGACGAGATATCGACCGAGGATCTGACCAATGCCCTGCAGATGAGCGACGTGAAGAACGCCGACGAGAAAGACTGGCTTGAGGGCATACTCAAGTTTGGCGACAAGACAGTGAGCGAAATCATGACGCCACGCATCGACATTGTGGACATCGACATCGAAGAGAGCTTTGATGCTGTGATTCACTGCATTGTCGAGAACGGATACTCACGCATGCCAGTCTATGAAGATAACCCCGACAACATCAAGGGGGTGCTCTATGCCAAGGATATCTTGCCCTATATCAACAAGAAGAGCAGCGACTTCAAGTGGCAGAAACTGCTACGGCCAGTGTATTTCGTGCCCGAGTCGCGCATGATCGACGACCTGCTCGAGGATTTCCGCAAGAAGAAGATTCATCTGGCGGTGGTGGTCGACGAGTTTGGCTGCACACAGGGCCTCGCCACCATGGAAGACGTGCTCGAGGAGATTGTGGGCGACATCGACGATGAGTACGATACCGAAGAAAAATTCTACACCAAGGAGAACGACGACACCTTCATTTTTGATGCCAAGACATCGATAGCCGACTTTCTCGAAGTGACCGAGGTCGACGAGCGTCATTTCGCGAAATATTCTGGCGAGGCCGAGAGCATTGCCGGCTTGTTGCTCAACATCAAGGGCGACTTCCTCAGGGAGAAAGAGACACTCACCTGCGGCCCATGCGACTTCACCGTGCTCAAGGTTAAAAAATACCGCATTGCCAAGGTCAAGGTGCACGTGAAGCGTGATTCAAAGAATTAAGTTTAATAGTTACTATAGTGCTTATAATAGTGCTTATAGTTACAATAGTTCTTGTGAAAATAGAAATAAAATTAATAACAATAAAAACTTCACTTTCATGAAATCAATTTTTAGAAAATTTAGTGCTTGGGGCATTATGGCTACATTGGCACTGATGATGGGCTGGAGTGTTGAGTCTCAGGCCTGTACCAATCTGATAGCAGGCAAGAAAGCTACCATCGACGGGTCGACGATGATCACCTATGCCGCCGACTCTCACACCCTGTATGGCTTCCTCGACTATTATCCTGCCGCCGACCACAAGAAGGGCGACATGCGCAAGATTTATGACTGGGACTCTGGCAAATATTTGGGCGAGATTCCCGAGGTGGCGCACACCTATAAAGTGGTGGGCAACATCAACGAGCACCAGGTCACCCTTGCCGAGTCGACTTGGGGTGGACGTCATGAGTGTGAGGACACTACAGGACGCATCGACTATGGCAGCCTCATGTATCTTGCCTTGCAGCGTTCTAAGACCGCACGCGAGGCCCTCAAGGTGATGACCGACCTCGTGGCCCAGTATGGCTACTGCAGCGAGGGTGAGTCGTTCTCGGTGGGCGACCCCAACGAGGTGTGGGTGCTCGAGATGATAGGCAAGGGCGGCAAGGAGAAAGGTGCCGTGTGGGTGGCAATACGCATCCCCGACGACTGCATCTCGGGTCATGCCAACCAAGCTCGCATCCACAAGATTCCCTTTAACGACAAGCAAAACTGCATCTACAGCAAGGACGTGGTGTCGTTTGCTCGCAAGATGGGTTGGTTCAATGGCAAGGACGAGGACTTCGACTTCTCGCTCACCTATTGCCCTGCCGACTATGGCACCTTGCGCGGCTGTGATGCTCGCGCCTGGGCGTTCTTCAACAAGTATGCCACTGGCATGGACCGCTATCTGCCTTATCTCGAGGGCAAGAAGGGGGCCGAGATTATGCCCCTCTATGTGAAGCCCAACCGCCAGCTCACGGTGCGCGACATGCAGAACATGATGCGCGACCACTTCGAGGGCACTCCTTACGACATGACGCAGGACCCAGGTGCCAAGAACTACTTTGACGTGCCTTACCGCTATCGCCCCATGGAGTTCAAGGTCGACAGCGTGACCTATAGCCACGAGCGTGCAATTGCCACTCAGCAAACAGGCTTTGTGTTCTGCACTCAGATGCGCTCTTGGTTACCCGATGCTGTGGGCGGTATCATCTGGTTTGGAGTTGACGACGCCAACACTGCCGTCTTCGTGCCCATGTACTGCTGCATCAACGAGGTGCCCGAGTGCTTCCGCGAGGGTAAGGGCGACCTCTACAATTTCGACTTTGATGCAGCATTCTGGGTAAACAACCTGATTGCCAACCAGTGCTACCATCGCTACTCGCAGATGATTCCCGACGTGCGCCGCGTGCAGCAGGGCCTCGAAGATGGTTTCCAGGCTAAGCAGATGCAAGTGGAGGCTAAGGCACAAGCTCTATACCAAAGCAATCAGGCAGCTGCCGTTGAGTACTTGACCAACTACAGCCTCAACAGTTCGCAAGACTACCTTCGCAAATATCAGCAGCTGGCACAGTATCTCTTTGTGAAATACCTCGATGGCAACATCAAGAAGGAGAAGGACGGCGAGTTTGAGCGCAACGCATGGGGCAACCCCGTGCAGCCCAAGTTTGGCGGCTACACTCAGCCCTACTTTGAGACCATCGTCAAGGGCAGTGGCGACTACCTGAAGGTTAAAGAGGTAGAAAAGTAATATATTTAATAACTTGATTATTCATGGGTGGCAGTGACCATTATGGCTGCCACCCATCTTTAAAGTGATGAAATCGCAGCGACTAAAGAACTCCCTGCAGCGTTACCGCAACTGGCGGCAGCAGCCAGTGGAATATAAGTACACTGGCCAGATGAACCGCTGTGATTGCTGTGGCGAGGAGCATGAGGGAAACTACTGCCCGCTGTGTGGGCAGAAGGCCACTCATGGTCCCGTCACCTGGGCCAGCGTGTGGGCGGGCATCATGGAGATTTGGGGGCTGCACTCACGGTCGCTGCCTTACACTGCCTGGCAGTTGCTATTTCGCCCGGGTCACTTGATGCGCGACTATGTCATCGGCAAGCGCCAAGTGAGCTTCCCGCCAGTGAAGATGCTCGTGATCCTGGGGGTTATCGTCTACTTGATTGGGCATTGGCTATCGCCCGAAGACTACTCTCACGAACTCCCCAAGATAACAACCACAGGTGTGCTCTACTACATTGACTATGCCTGGAAATGGGTAAAGGTTCACGACGAGTGGATGTCGCTGGTGTCTTTTTCAATTTTCATTTTCCCCACGTGGATAGTGTTTCGCCAAGCACCGTTGCTCAAGCGCCACTCTCTGCCACAGGGCTTTTTCATTCAAGTCTTTATTGCCAATCAGTCGTTGGTCATCACACTAATAGGGTTGCTGCTGTCGCTCTTATTGTTTTTTGTGCCTTACAACAGCGTCATGAGGATGATGCATCTCTTGTTGGTTATGTATCTGTATATCGACTACAAGCAACTCTTTGGCTACAACTGGTGGGGCACGCTATGGCGGCTCATTGCGATGTCGTTGCTAATTATCATGTTATTATTTGATGTCGTTATGATAATTGCTGTCTTTATGAGTTTATATGACGGAGACCCGCTGTATAGGATGATTGTTGATGTGTTGGCATATGGGCTCGTGTCCGCATGGCTCACCTATTTCTTAATGCACACTGTGGGTGTGGTAAACCGCAAGCTGTGGCTCGAACGTGGCAAGTGGGCAGTGATAAAGTGGCCACTCATCACCTTAGTCATCGTGATAGCCTTTGAAGCCATCCTTTATTCATGGGATGAATTTGGTTGCAGGAGCTAAAAAACGGGAGGATGCCAGATTTGACAGGCATCCTCCCTTCATTTTTTTTGCTTCCTCTCTTGTAGGAGGGTGTTGCAAAACTTCTGAGTCTAATGAAAACTCCTCCTCTAAGATAGAGGAGGTGCCCGAAGGGCGGAGGAGTATGATTGCGCACAATCTGTTGAAAAACAAAGTGTTGAG
Organism: uncultured Prevotellaceae bacterium; assembly: GCA_946186575.1. Classification (GTDB taxonomy): domain Bacteria; phylum Bacteroidota; class Bacteroidia; order Bacteroidales; family Muribaculaceae; genus Sodaliphilus. The sequence continues at coordinate 21,165 of CAMHNO010000010.1, read as the reverse complement.
TAGTATAAGCATTTACACACTCCCCTGTATCCCCCTCTAACTTAGAGGGGGAGTTTCGCCAATTTCGGCAGTTTTGCAACACCCTCACTCGTTATTTTGCGTAATAGCACTTGATTTCGCCTATCTTGAGTTTGCCCACCACCAGCAGCGGAATGCGGCTGGCCGAGGTTGAGATATAGGCATCGATGTCGTCGCTCGACTTCTTGCCGCCATCGGTGGTGAAGGTGAGCTTGAGGTGGTAGGCTTGGTGCCTCGACTTGTCGCGCAGCTCAAGCGCAGGCTCAATGCCCACATATTGGATGGTGAGAGTCTCTTTTTCTTTGCCCGAGAACACGCACGAGGTGTAAGTTTTTTTAGTTGACATTTTCGAGAAGTCGAGGTTGCGCATCATGTAGAAGATGCTCAGCATGTCGTAGGCTGGTCCGTCGTGGCTCAGTTCGAGGTTGGCAGTGGGCTTGTTCTTGCGGTAACGTGCGCATTGTGCAGTGGTGCCGGCACCGCTGCTGTCGAAGTCGACCACGTCGTGGGCAAAGTAGTCCTTCTCGTGAGTGAATTTCTCATATTTGTCGGGCCTGAAGTCGGCTCCCATCGTGCACTTGAGTGTGTCGCGCACGGGGTAGATTTTGTCGGCCCATGACCGTGTTTTTCCTGTGAGCTGAGCGGTGTATCCGCCTTCGCTCTTAGTGGCCGAGAGTGTGGCGTCGCCGGCATGTTTCCACAAGATGCCCCAGTGATAGACAATCTCATAATTCAGAACCTCGTCGGTGATTTTGATTGCACTTGCGCTTGGCGACCACACGAGCGCCAGCAAGATGCTGCCGAGTATAGATAATAAGTACTTTTTCATAGATTCACGATGTTGAAATTTAATTCAAAGATAAGACTATAGATTAAGGCAAAGGTTTAAATCCAAGCATGGGGCAGCGCTTGTGATGGACATTCAAATTAAAACGAGGGCCCCAGTGCAATGGGACCCTCGTTTGAGCAGTTGTGAAAAAATGCAGGTAGCAAAGAGATGTTTTTACTTGAGAAGCACCTTTTGGCCATTGACCACGTAGACACCGGGTGCCAGCCCCTTGATGATTACAGTGCCACCAGCGATAGCCTCGCTTGCTACTAAGCGACCGTTGAGGTCGTAGACGCCCACAACAGCACCATCGGGGCCGTTAACCTCGAGCTGGCCGTGGCTGTTGGCAATGCTGATGCCCTCATCCACATTCAGGTTTGTGACAGCAGTGGGTATGCTGGTGTTGGCCGTCCAGTCGAGATAGAACTCGCTATCACCCTTGCCATTGTTGTAGGTGTAGGTAGCGCGCCCCTCTGCCGGGTTCTCAGGGTCTTCCTTGAGCACAACAATTGTTCCTGGCACGTCGGTGAGATACTGACTCATATTGTCTGGGTCAAGTGTGACATCCCTTGGCGAGATTCCGCTTGGGGCGCTTGGAACAAATTCTGCCGAATTAGAGGCGTCCCAAGCCTTCAGTTCGTCGAGAACGAAACCATCTTGGCCCAGGTGACGAGTGTCGCCCTTGCTGTCCTCGCTTGTCTTAGAGGCAAGAGGCTGAGAATTGTCGATCGTTTGACCATTGGAATTAATGTCCTCAAGCTGGAAGTAGAAAACAGTAACCTCGTTTAGAGGGAATTGGCCATGCTGGTAGAACTTGGCACACTCGGCAGTGATGGCACGGCCGTTGTCCTCACTATTGATAGTGGGTGAGCCAGTGGCGGCGCTCAGGTCGATGCCGTTGATGTGGTTGTGGGCAAACTCAATGTTGGTTAGGTTGGTGAAATTGCCAGAGATTCGGTGCAAGTCGTTAGAGTTTGCTATCACATCGGTGAGCGGTGCGTTGGCATTAAACACCAGGTCGCTCAGGCTGTTGCCAGTGTGTGATGCACTGTGGCTCGTTGTCACAGGTTTCACCTCGTCGGCGTCGCCACCATTGTGGTTGTCGGCAGCAAGCGAATGGTCGTCGAGTGTCTCCTCGCTGTTAGAGCAGTTGAAGTATTGCAGGGCAGTGTTTGCGCTCAAGTCAAGTTCTGGCACTTGATTGCGAGCCAGCGACAGCCATGTGAGAGCACGGTTGCCAGTCACGTCGAGTGTCCTGAGCGAGTTGTCATAGACGCGCAGCTTCTCAAGAGCGGTGTTGTGGCTCACGTCAAGGCTTTGAGCACCAATGTTCGAAACCCATAGGTTCTTCAGTGCGGTGTTGGCCTGCACGTCGATGCCCTGCCACTGAGTGTTGTTGTATCCAAACAGCGTCTCAAGGCCTCTCAAGGTATTCAAACCCTGGAAATTAGTCTTCAGAGTCGGGTCATTTTGGACGTATAGAGTCTTGAGGTTGGGGTCATTACTCAGGTACAGTGTGTCGAGATTAGTCCGGTTGTGAGCGCGAACAATGGGCAGGTCGGAGCAGTTGTCGGCAATCACAGTCCTGATGTTAGGACAATAGGTGACATCCAATGAATTGTGGTAAGAATAATCGCTACTTGGATGGACATGGAATTTAAGCGGGTTGCCACTCACGTTGATATATTCCAGATTTATGCCATAATTAAATCGCAGTTCATTGAAACCACTATAGCTGATGTCATAATACTTGATGCTGTTGTCATAATAAGTGTTATCTGTGCCATCAGGTCCAACAACATTAACCGCATCCTCAATGCCAGTCTTGGGATTAGCCTTAGGGCTAAGATACTTTCTAACCCTGCCAGGTCCGGTATTTGCCATTCCGTAGCGCAAATTGGTTGATTCAGCATCACGCATGAAGTAGCAATCGCCATACATGTAAGAAGCAGTTAAAGTATCAAGCTCGGGGAAGTAACTGATACCAAGAGATTGCAGATTACAGTGATCCATGTGAATGGTCTTGAGCTTGCTGCAAGGAGCGAAATAGACAAATGTGTGGAAAGCAGAATATGAACGATGGGTTGATGTGTTTGACTGTATTGTGGCAGCAAGTGCATCGTCGCTGTCGCCAACCCAGTCTTTCGACATCCAACCAGGATTCATAACACCCGGACCAGCTGCAGTGTTGTGGATATTAGTATAACTAATGTCAATCCACTCAAGATTAACATTTTTCTGGAGGTCAAGGTGGTAAAGGCCCGTTGTGTCGTTCAAGTCCTCATAGCGAATGTCGAAAGGCACCTGGCGCGGGTTCTGCACTGCGCAAGCTTGAGCATAGAGAGCGTCGGTAAGCTCGCCCTTGTCGCCATAGTACATGCCATATTTCACTAAGCGTTTAGCTTTCTTGGTGCGCATGGCGTTTTGTGCGGCCACATCGCTCGGCGTGATGGTGCCGTCAATCACTCCGCGAATCTCGTTGTTGTGACTCACGTCGAGATGCTTGAGGTTGACGTTTTTATACAGGTGAACACTGTCTTGCAGGTTGTTGTAGGCAAGATCGAGATATTCCAGAGCCGTGAGGTGCTCAAGGCTCGACTCGGTAGGGGCAGGAATGCGAATGTTGCCACCGCTGCCCAAGGTGGTTGAGCCGTTGGTGAACGTGGTGAAATTGTTGTGGCGAGCCTTCAATGTCTTCAAGCCAGTGACACCCTGCAGCGAGTTCTGCTGCCCCAGTTTGCTAAACGAGCTGTTCTCAATGTTAAGTGTCTGCAAGCTGCTCAGACCCTTGATGTAAAGGCCATTATTGCTCTCGATAACTCCATCGGGGCTGGTCTGAGTAAGGGCGGTGTTTCCGTGCAGTTCAATCTCGGTAAGAGCATTGTTGGGATACAAAGCCAGTGACATAAGCGATTTGTTGTCCTCGGCTTTAAACTTGGTGAAGCCGTTGTTGCCCAAGTCAAGACCCACAAGAGAAGTCTGTGGCAGAGTATAAGTACCACTGCCAAAGTTGTTGTTCTGAGCGTAGAGATAATTCACATTGCAGCCATTGGGAATTTTGATGCCGTTGAGCTGATTGTTATTCAATTTCAGAACATTGATTTGACTTGCCTGAATGTTGGGAACAGCAGTGAAGTTGTTGTTACTGAAGTCTAAAACAACATTGCTTGCACCTGCATCCACAGTCACTACAGGATAGCTATTATTGCTGAAACCGTTATTTGTGAGAGTCACAGTTTGCATGTTGGTAATGCCACCCAAGTTGACACTTGTCAACGCTGGGCAATTGGTAGCAGTAAACTCATGAATAGTGTTGTTGTTGCCTTCCATGTAGTTGTTGTCGAAATCTACAGTCTGCAAAGCGGTGAAACCATCAAGTGCATAATTGGTCGACATGGCATCGTTCGACAAGTCAAGTGTTACGAGAGTGCTCTTGTTGGTAGCGTCGAAGGCATTCAATTGCTTGTTGAAATAGATGTCAGCACCATTGATGGTAATGTCGGTCAAAGCTGGGCAATTATGTGCTGTGACATATTGCAGTTTCGACTTATTGTGCTCGGCAAGAATCCCTGTCATAACGCTACAATCATTGGCGGTGACAGTGAGCAATGAATTTGGAGTCTGTGGAATGTTCAGCACAGTGAAGGGGTTATTCGAAACATTCAGAGTAGTCAGAGCCGTGAGACCTGTCAAAGTCGTTGCTTCTGGGAAGTTAAGAGTGGTGATACCACTATTGTTGATGGTGAGGCCAGTCATCTTAACATTTCCGCTCACATCAATCAGAGTTAGAGCTGGACAGTTGGTGATGGTCATTGTGTTGGCCCATGATGCTTGAGAACCAAACTTAAACGTCTCAAGGGCTGTAAATCCATCAAGAGTTTGTGCTGCGCCATTTGAAGTCATATGGCTGTTGCTCAAATCCAAATACTCAAGAGTGGATTTTTGTGTTGCACTAAATGAGCTAATAACATTTGCTGGTGTAGCATCACAACCACTCATGTCAAAATATTTGAGCTTTGACAATGTATTTAACGCGGGTACGCTATTGAAATGATAGTGGTCGTAGTTGTTGGAGATAATTAAAGTTTCAAGAGTGTTTGCCACACGATCAGCAAAAGCAGCTTGATTACAATATTGCAAAGCACAACTTGAAATATCTATATATTCTAAGACATTACTTCCAGCAGGTGGAAGATTAAGAATAGGGTTGGAAGTAGAAGCGGCGTTTACACCAAAACCTTTCAGGCCACTATTCCCATGAACATCAAGAATGCGCAATCTATGAAGAGCTGTAAGGTCGCCATAAGTGATGTTATTGCTTGACGCATAAAGTTCCTCAAGATTAGTAAAGTTGGCAATACCTGCAAGATTGCTAATTCCTTTACCGCTCACGTCGAGAACTTTCACATTGTTTGGATAGATATTGTCACCTTCGTTTACATTCAATGCTTCGGCAAGTGCTGCACGGAAGTTCGCATCGGGGAAGTAAGTTGCATTGAGCTGAAGTTGATTAATGGTAGTGATTAATGAATTAGTGCTATAATAACCACCATTGACCCAGTCCATTGCGATGCTTTCACTTGATCCATTGTCACTGAAGATTACTTTGGTAGGTGTTCCTGTGTTATCTGCTTCCCATGACCACAGGTTATCAGAACCGTCTACCTTGGTCATAGGCTGACCTGGCCAATTCCCTCCAGTGAAGTTTTGGCCGTCCTTGTAAATCCAAGCATAAGGAGTTCCCCATTGGCTTGTGTTTACAAAATACACAAATAGTTTGCCATCTTTATAAACAGCCCCACTTGGTATAATGTACATGTTTGTGAGATTATAATAGGTGGAGCCTCCTTGATACTCATAGTATCTGTCACCATTAATTCCAGTGATATTTTCTGTTTGGTTACTTCCGTCATTAATGATGGCATTTACAGTACTCTCGTTGAAAGTCGCAACATACCATGAGGAGCCATCGTAGGCTGTTGTGGTAGTTGTCATCACTTCTCCTGGCCATGTACCATTCAATGGAGTCTCATCATTGTCCCACACATATAAATGAGGTGCCGCAACTCCGCTGGTAGTCCTCACATGAATCTTGATTGCGGCCCACGCCGGAGTGCTCCAAGCAGCGACAACGACTGCCAATAGCAGCATAGTGCAGTGTTTTCTTAGTAAAATTCTTCTCATGATGTATAAAAATTTATATGGTTATTTTGATTTTATCTCTATTGTAATGCAAGTTTGGTGTATTTCTTAGATGTTATTGCTAAAAACGAACAAAATTATGTATTTTGATTGAAAAATCAAAGAAGTTTTATTAAAAAAGTGTAAAATCATTTTTAACAGACATCTTCCTAAAACTAAAAAAATCAATACTGATGCCCCTTTGTGGCAGGGCAAAACAAAAAGCGAAGGCAGGATTAAAAAACTCTACCTTCACTATTTTGTGTTCCGATGACAGAAATCGGGAAGTTTTATTTCTCGTAGTAGGGGATGCCCACCAGCTTGATGTCGAACTGCAGGGTGGAGTAGGGCTTGATGTCGCCGCTGGCAGTAGAGCCGTAGCCCACATTGTAAGGAATGATAACGCGGCAACTGTCGCCCACGTGCATCTGCGGGATGGCGATTGCCCAGCCCTCAATCACGCCGGTGCTCAAGCGGCAGCGGAAGAGGCTGTCGGCAGGCGTCGTGCTTGTGAACGACGAGTCGATGGGTGTGCCGTCGTAGAGCCGGAGCTTGTATTTCACGTCTACCATCGACGAGAACAACGGCTTGAGGTTGCCCTGAGTCTTGCTTGTGTCGTTATACCAGTGTATCAGCACCTCGGCCGCTGGGTCCCAGGGCGCAGTGAAAGCAGTGTACACTTTCTTTCCATTCTCGATGAGCTGTGACTGGCCTTCGTACCACGCAATGTTGATGTCGTGCCACTCGGCATACTTGTCGGCATTCTTCTCGTCTTCGTCCTTGAGGCACGAAGTTCCCATGACGCCAAGCAGCATCACAATAATTAATATAAAAGGAATCTTCTTCATTACTATGAATTGCTATGAATTACTATGAGTTGCTATGAGTTACTGAGCAGTGTGAATTGTTACAGCTTCTTGAGCAGGGCGTTCAGGCTGCACTGCTCGCCTATGATTGCTGCAAGGTCGGCAATGGCCACACGCTGCTGCTCCATTGTGTCGCGGTCGCGCAGTGTCACAGTGTTGTCCTCGCAGGTCTGTCCGTCGATGGTGATGCAGTAGGGGGTGCCTATGGCGTCCATGCGGCGGTAACGCTTGCCCACGCTGTCCTTCTCGTCGTAGCGGCAGGCGAAGTCAAACTTGAGCATGTCCATGATTTCGCGAGCCTTCTCGGGCATGCCGTCCTTGCGCACAAGCGGCAGAATGGCGCACTTCACCGGAGCCAGAGCCTTGGGCAGGTGCAGCACCACGCGTGTGTCGCCGCCCTCGAGCTGCTGCTCTTCATAGCTCGAGCACATCACCGAGAGGAACATGCGGTCAACGCCTATCGAGGTCTCAATCACATAAGGAGTGTAGCTCTCGTTGAGCTCTGGGTCGAAGTATTGAATCTTCTTGCCGCTGTACTTCTCGTGCTGCGACAGGTCAAAGTTGGTGCGGCTGTGTATGCCCTCCACCTCCTTAAAGCCAAACGGCATGTGAAACTCGATGTCGGTGGCGGCGTTGGCATAGTGAGCCAGCTTCTCGTGATCGTGGAAGCGGTACTTCTCGTCGCCCATGCCCAGCGCCTTGTGCCACTGCAGGCGACGCTCCTTCCACACCTCAAACCACTTCAGCTCCTCGCCGGGACGAACGAAGAATTGCATCTCCATCTGCTCAAACTCACGCATGCGGAACACAAACTGGCGAGCCACAATCTCGTTGCGGAAAGCCTTGCCTATCTGAGCAATGCCAAATGGCAGGCGCATGCGCCCGGTCTTCTGTACATTGAGGAAGTTGACAAAGATTCCCTGGGCGGTTTCAGGACGCAGATACACGTCCATCGTGTTGTCGCTGCTGCTGCCCATCTGTGTTTTGAACATCAGGTTAAACTGGCGCACGTCGGTCCAGTTGCGCGTGCCACTTATGGGGTCAACAATCTCGTAGTCCAGGATTATCTGCTTGAGTTCGTCCAGGTCGTTGTCGTTCATCGCCTTCTCAAAGCGTGAGTGCAGCTCGTCCCACTTCTTCTGGTTGGCAACCACGCGCGGGTTGGTCTGGCGGAACATCGCCTCGTCAAAGCTCTCGCCAAAGCGCTTCTTTGCCTTGGCCACCTCCTTGTCCATCTTCTCCTCGATTTTGCCAAGCTGGTCCTCGATGAGCACGTCGGCACGGTAGCGCTTCTTGCTGTCGCGATTGTCAATCAGGGGGTCGTTAAACGCGTCGACGTGACCACTCGCTTTCCAGATTGTGGGGTGCATAAACACCGCCGAGTCAATGCCCACGATGTTCTCGTGCAGCAGAGTCATCGCTTCCCACCAGTAGCGCTTGATGTTGTTCTTCAGCTCGACGCCGTTCTGACCATAGTCATACACCGCCCCCAGGCCGTCATAAATCTCACTCGACGGGAACACAAACCCGTATTCCTTGCAGTGCGATACAATCTTCTTGAAAACCTCCTCGTTCTGTGCCATTTCTAATATAAAGTATTCTTTTTGTTCAACATTTTTTTTGCTTACAAGCTGCAAAGTTAACGCATTTTGTTCGATTTTCCTCATTTTTCACCCCTTTTACAACTTTTTTAAGATTTAATAAGGCACAGCCGCTTCTCGCTCTCTGCCCCCGTCACGCACTCGCTTGCTCAAATGCGCTTTTCAGTGGCAAGTTCGTGAATTTTTGAAAAAAAAATTTTATTATTCATCACCAATCATTATATTTGCAAACTTAAAACAAAAATTGAGTTATGGAATTCCGCACTGTCATCCACCCCCGCGACGGCCACCGCTTCATGCGCCACAGCCACAAATTCATGCTCATGGGGTCATGCTTCAGCGACAACGTGGGCGCGCGCCTGAGCGATGCTATGGTCGATGTGGTGGTCAACCCATTTGGCACTGTGTTCAACCCCCTCAGCATGGCCGCGCTGCTGCACAAGCTCATCGATGGCGAGCCCGTTGCAGGCATCGACCTCTTTCTCAGTAACGGCGTGTGGAGCAACTATGACTTTCACTCACGGTTCTCGATGGCAAGCAAAGAAGCTGCCCTCGAACGCATGAACCAGAGCATAGCCACCGCCCACGCCCACCTGCAAGCGTGCCACACTCTGGTGCTCACCTTGGGCACTGCTGTGGTCTACCGCCGCCGCGACACCGGCCAGGTGGTGAACAACTGCCACAAGGTGCCGCAGCATGAGTTCACGCGCAGGCTCGCGAGCGTCGACGAGATTACCAGCGCCCTCACTGCCGCACTCGACCACCTGCACGAGTTCAACCCCGAGTTGCGCGTGCTCTTCACGGTGAGCCCCATTCGCCACATCGCTGACGGACTTGAGATGAACTCGCTGAGCAAGGCAGTGCTGCGGGTGGCAGTGAGCAATGTGGTGCGCAGCCACAAGGAGTGGGTGGGATATTTTCCTGCCTTCGAGATTGTCGTCGACGACCTGCGCGACTATCGCTTCTACAATGCCGACATGGTGCACCCGAGCGACGTGGCAATAGAGTACATCTGGCAGACATTCCAGGCCACCTACTTCGACGACCACTCAACTCAGGCCATAGCACGCTGCGAACGAGTGACCAAGCGCCTAAAGCACCGCCCCATGAGCAACAACCCTGATGTGGTGGCTCGCTTCAACGCCGACACCCAAGCCGTGATTGCCAACCTCAAGAAAGAATACCCTTATATTAAGGTGTAATTAATAATGCATAATGCATAGTAGCTCATAGTAACTCATAGTAGCTCATAGTAACTCATAGTAGCTCATAGTAGCTCATAGTAACTCATAGAAACTCATAAACTCACAACTATATGAAATACTCGATTCAAGAAATAGCACAGGTGCTGGAAATTGACAAAAGTGAGCTTCGCAACAAGGATGCCGAGGTGAGTCAGCTGCTCACCGACTCACGGTCGCTCACCTATCCTGCCGAGACTCTCTTTTTTGCAATAGCAACTCAGAACGACGACGGACACCGCTATGTGAAGCACCTCTACAACAAGGGAGTGCGCAACTTTGTGATTGAATACAGCGGCAACATCGACATTCATGCCATGCGCGAGGCCAACTTCCTGCGAGTGGAGAGCACACTCGATGCCATGCAGTCGATCGCCACCTATCACCGCAAGCGGTTCCACATTCCCATCATTGGCATCACTGGCAGCCGTGGCAAGACTACTGTGAAGGAGTGGCTCTATCAGCTGCTCAAGGACGACTACCACATCGTGCGCTCACCGCGCAGCTACAATAGCCAGATAGGAGTGCCGCTCTCGCTGTGGGACATCGACGACAACACCTCGCTTGCCATCATCGAGGCCGGTGTGAGCAAGACTGGCGAGATGGCACGTGTGCAGGCCATGATAAGGCCTACCATTGGCATCATCACCAACATTGGCGACGAGCACAACGAGGGCTTTGCCTCTATGCAAGAGAAGGTTGAGGAGAAAGCCAAGATTCTTAATAGCTGCGAGAGCATAGTGTATTGTGCCGACGACCAGCTGGTGGCATCAACCATCGAGCCCATCTTCTATGTGGCGCAAGACGTGGGGTGGTCGCGCAACGATGAGAATCAGTGGCTCTATGTGCGCAATGTGGTCAAGCGCGACAACCACTCTGTGATGGAATGCTCGCACGAGGGCTCCGATTTTGTTCTCGACGTGCCTTTCACCAGCGACCGAGACCTTGAAAATGTGGCAACCTGTGTGGCTGTTATGCTATATCTGGGTGTGAGCACAAGCGTGATTGTTGAGCGGGTGAAGGCTCTCACCCCTGTGGGAACGCGCATCAATGTGATTGAGGGAGTGAACGAGTGCACCATCATTGCCGATGGCTACACCAGCGACTACAACTCCCTATCGCCAGCTCTCGACTTCATGCTGCGACGCTGCAACCCGCAGCAGCACACCACAGTGATCTTAAGCGACCTCATGCCCGAGGCTTTCAGCGACGATGAGCTCTACATTCGCGTCAGCGAGCTGCTTCGCAGCAAGGGCATCACTCGCTTGATAGGCGTTGGCCCTGAGATGTGCCGCTATAGCAAGTATTTCAAGAGCGGACGCGACCTCTTCTTCGAGTCGACGGCCGACTTCCTCGAGAACATGAGCCAGGGCGACTTCGACAACGAAACGGTGCTCATTAAGGGAGCCTCGCGCTTCGAGTTCTTCCAGATTGTGGAGATGCTCGAGGTGAGCCGCCATCAGACTGTTGAGGAAATCGACCTCAATGCACTTGCCAGCAATTTCAAGTTCCTCAAGTCGAGGGTTGATTTCAACACCAAGTCTGTGGCCATGGTCAAGGCATCGGGCTACGGCACTGGCTCCTATGAGATAGCCAAGACGTTGCAGGACTGTGGCGCTACCTATCTGGCAGTGGCGGTGCAAGACGAGGGCGTGGAGCTGCGCAAGGCTGGCATCACCCTGCCCATTATCGTGCTCAACCCAAGCACCGTGAACTATAAGGCAATGTTCGACCGCTTCCTTGAACCTGAGGTCTACAGTCTTGAGGAAGCACGCCAGCTCATTAAGGAGGGACGTAAATATGGAGCCAAGAATTTTCCTGTGCACATCAAGATCGACAGCGGTATGCACCGCTTGGGGTTCACGCTTGAACAAATCCCTGAGCTGGTTGAACTGCTGCTATCGCAAGACGTGATCATGCCAGTGAGTGTGTTCTCTCACTTGTGTGTGGCCGACGAGCCCGAGCAGGACGACTTCACACGCGAGCAGGTGGAATACTTCGACATCTGCGCCACACAGCTGCAGGCAAGCTTCTCGCATCGCATCTTGCGACACATCCTTAACACAACTGGCATAGTGCGTTTCCCCGAGTACCAGATGGACATGGTGCGCATGGGAGTGGGGCTCTACGGCATCAAGACAGTGGCCGACGGCACCGAGGACGGCATAGTGCCAGTGGCCGAGCTGCGCGCAGTGATCATCAGCATCAAAGAGTGGCCGGCTGGCACACGAGTGGGCTATGGCCGCTGCGGAGTGCTCGAGCGCGACTCGCGCATCGCAACAGTCTCAATAGGCTATGCCGACGGCATGGATCGTCATTTTGGCAACGGAGCAATCAGCGTGTGGGTGGGTGGCACGTTGTGCCCAACTGTGGGCAACATCTGCATGGACGCCTGCATGGTCGACGTGACCGACGCCGACTGCCAGGTGGGCGACAAGGTGGAAATCTTCGGCCGTCATAACCCCATCGAGCAGCTGAGTGATGCTCGCGGCACTATCCCCTATGAGATATTGACCAGCATCTCGCCACGAGTCAAGCGCGTCTACTTCCGAGAGTAGCTGATTGCATGTGGTGTTGAGAAAGAAAAACGATGAATATAGATAACAATTTTTTATTATAAGAAAGGAGGGTGATTGTTTTTCGATCACCCTCCCATTTTTTTGTTATTAAAGCTGAAAGCTTAGGTTTGGCTAATGCTTACTTGCAGCACTCGGTGCTACCGGGCTTGCATTTGGGCTTGCCACAGCTTCCGTCCATCTTGCAGGCGCCATCCTTGCAGCATGGCGACTTGTGAGCGCACTGGTGGCCAGCACCCTTGGCACACTGGTGGCCAGCATCCTTGGCGCACTGCTGACCTGCATCCTTAGCGCACTGGTGGCCTGCATCTTTAGCACACTGCTGGCCTGCACCCTTGGCGCACTGCTGTGCTGCACCTTGACCGCACTGGCCTTGTGCCTTCTGGCACTCGCCCTTGCGGCACTCGCCACCCTTGCAGTCTTCGGGTTTGCATTCACCCTTCTTGCATTCACCGGGTTTGCATTCGCCAGTGGGGCATTCCACTTTCTTGCATTCGGGCTTTGCGCACTCCTGTGCTCTCATTTTTGAGGGAGCCATCTCAATTCTTTGTGGAGATTGCAGGCGTTGAGCATCGTTGGCTCTTTCCAGCTTAGCAGGAACCTGCTTCTCGGCTTTCAATGGTTGTGCTTTTCTGGTTTGTGCCACGGCTTGAGTTCCACAAACCGATGCTATTGCAAGCACTCCAGCAACTGTCATTGCAATAAATTTCTTCATGACTTTGAACTTTTTTATTAGCGCATCATCTCAGTTGATTAATTAAGAATAATGCAGATTAAACAAAAAATAATTTCCTCGTTAATTAATTGAATTAGTACATTTATTTAACGAGGCAAAGATAAATATATTTTTCAAATATGCAAATAGTATAGTAACTGAGGTTACATTTTTTTTTGTTTTGTTAAGCATTGCGACAATTTCTTTACGTCGACGCTTTTGTTCACTTCGTTGTGCCACTTAGTGTGCTCCAGCTTAAAGCCGCATTGCCGGGGAGTCTAAGCACAATTAATTTGTGAGTTTAATAATTATGTTGTATTTTTGCATTAAACATTCTGAACGTTGGAATTAAGAAAAACTAATAAAACATGGCACAAGAGATAGAACGGAAATTCTTGGTGAAAGGAGATTTCAGAAGCGAAGCATTCAAGGCTGTTCGCATCACCCAAGCCTACCTGAACTCCAGCCCTGAGCGCACGGTGCGCGTGAGAGTCAAGGGCGACAAAGGTTACATCACCATTAAAGGCGAATGCAATGAGAGTGGCGTGAGCCGATTTGAGTGGGAGAAAGAGATTCCTGTAGAGGAGGTGATGGAGTTGCTCAAGATGTGCGAGCCTGGAGTCATCGACAAGACACGCTACTTAGTGAAGGCCGGTGAGCGCACTTTTGAGGTTGACGAGTTCCACGGCGACAACCAAGGCCTGATAGTGGCCGAGGTGGAGCTGCCCGACGAGGACGCCGCCTTCGACCGCCCGTCGTGGTTAGGCCAGGAAGTCACCGGCGACGCTAAGTATTATAATGCCATGCTCGTGAAGAACCCCTACAAGAACTGGCAGTAGACTTCTTGCATAAATGTTCCACTGGTTGTTTCCATCAGCGAAATGTTAAGCACAGTGCGCTTCACTGCAATTGGCGGTGAAGCGCACTGTTTGTGACTGGGCCCAACCAGTGATTAGCCTTAAAGGTTTGGTGTTGAGACGGTAATAAGTGCCGATGGGTTGCTGTAGATGGCAGGAATGGCGAAGTCAATGCCCTCGCAGCTGTAGGTTGTGCCGCCGGTTATCACCACATTGCGCAAGTACTTGTAGCGCTGGGTGTAACCCGCCGAAACAGTCGACGATTTACCCCCGATGCCCAAGATGTAACCGCCGTTGGTGAAAAATCCACACTTGCCGTTGAACGCCTTCGCATCGTCTTTGCTTGCAGCCACCTTGACAGTGCCACCGCTGATGGTGATAGAACCGTCGGCCTTCATGCCGCCAGCCTTAGTGTCGAGAGTGGAAGAGTACTCATAGACATCGCCAGTAGTGATGACAGTGAACGTTCCGCCGCTGATGTTGATGCTGCCGTCGGTGTTGAGTCCCTTGCCTCCCATGCCAGTGCTTGTGAGGTAGATGGTTCCGCCGCTCATGTTGAAGGTGCTGTCGCACTTGATAGCCGCGCAACTGCTGATGTCGGCCTTCTCGGTGTCATAGATTGCATTGCCGCTGGTCGATGCGGTAATGCTACCTCCAGTCACTGTCATGATCGACTCGCACTTGATGGCCTTGACAGCGGCTGCCGATGTTGTGACATTGATAGTTCCATCGTTGATGATCAGCTGCCCGTTGTTAGTGTCCGATGCATTCTTGGTCATTCCCACATCGATGCCATCGCCGCCAGTGGTGTTGATGGTGACGCTTCCACCATCCATCTTGAAGTACTGGTTGACGTGCATTCCATCGCCTGCCGAGTTGAGCACTGTGATGTTGCCACTTGTGATGCAGGTGTACTCGTCGCTGAAGTAGGCGTGCTTTGAGTTGCCAGTAATGGTGAGACTGCCTTCGCCAGCAATCACGGCGTGCCCGTTAATGAAGAAGCATGCCTTTTGCGGCCCCGCAGTGGCGTCGGTGAGTGTGTTCTCGCCGTTGATAGTCACGTCGATGCGCTTGCCATTGTCGATGTTGATGGCTGCGCTGTCGGGATTGTGAATGCTCACGCTGTTGAGGTTGACGAAGCACTTGTAGTCACCGTCCATGTAGAACGATCCATTGCTTGTGCTGCCGCTCAGGTTGTAGATGATGGAGTCTTGAATTTCGGGGCTTGCCACGATGCGGACGTGCCCTCCGCTTACGTTCACAGTCATCAAATCCTTGATGTTTCGTGCCACGGTCACGGTTGCTTCGTCGTTATTCCACTCAACGTTGACGTTGAAGGCGTCGATGCTGGGTTGGTCGTCATCGGCAAGAATCAGGTTGTAGACAATGGTGACATCAGAGCTGGTCACCGACCCATCGCCATTGAGGTCGCTGTTCTCCAAGAATGTGGGGTCGCTGTTGAGCAGATAGTTGTAGAGTGCTGTGACATCGGCCGCAGTGATGCTTCCATCGCCGTTGACATCGCCGATTACGGCACTTGCTTTGAAGCCCATGGCAACCGTCATGCACATTAAAACTGCTATAATGTTCTTTTTCATCCGTTAAATGGTTGAATAGTTATTATTAAAAGTGGTGGCAAAAATACAAAATGTAAATCAAAAATGCAAATTGCTTGACAGATGCAAAGCATTTTCTGATAGAATTTTAGGCCAATGGGCGCAGTTTGTCGGCGAAGCGGCCTGTACAATTCAGAATCGGGCACATGAAAAGCCCGTCGGTTTTGTGGCAAAACCATTAGACGGTCGGTCTTGTTGCCTCATGACGACGGAAGCTCGATGTCGCCTTCGTAGACAAACGTGGCTGGTCCTGTTAGGAAGACGTGGTTGGTGTCTTGATTCCACTCAACCTGTGCTGAGCCGCCGTCCATGATAATCGTGGCTTTGCCCATCGAGCGTCCGGTGAGAGTTGCTGCCACTGTGGTTGCGCAAGCTCCTGTGCCGCAGGCCATTGTGATGCCGCTGCCACGTTCCCACACTCTCATGCGGATGCCGTTGCCGGTTAATTGTGCAAACTCGATGTTGCATCGCTCGGGAAAACTTGGATGATGTTCCAGTTTGGCGCCAAGTTGCGCGAGGTCTATTGCGTTGATGTCGTCGACGAAAATCACATAATGTGGGCATCCCATCGAGACGAAAGTGCCCTGTGGCAGCCCCTCGCCCTTGGGTGAGAATTGCTTGGGGTTGTTGAGGATGGGCTCCATCATGTCGACGGTGATTTCCTGCACCTTGCCGCCGTCGACCTTGAGGCTGATTGTTTTCACACCTGCAGGCGTGTGGAGCCTCACGGTGGTGTTTGTGGTGAGCCCGCGCTCGTAGACGTACTTGCCTATGCACCGGGTGGCGTTGCCGCACATTTCGCCTGGTGTGCCGTCGGCATTAAAAAAACGCATGGTGAAGTCCTGGTCTCCGTCGCCTTTTTTGCCAATTAGCACCAGTCCGTCGCTGCCTATTCCAAAGTGCCTGTCGCTCCACTTGGCTGCCGCCTGTGAGGGGTTGGGAACATCGCCGGCTGTAGTGTCGACAAAGATGTAGTCGTTGCCCAAGCCGTGCATCTTGATGAAGTGGATTTTGTTGTTTTTGTTATCAGGAGCCATTGTGTAAATGTGAAATAAATGAAGTGTGCAAATTTAGTAATAATTTTAGATATTTTGTTTATCTTTGCGCTTTGAGCGAAAATTTTTTTAAACTGAAGAATCTATGACAAAAGATAAACTCCCTCATCCGTTGGTGGCAATGGTGCCCATAGTGGTGCTGATTGCACTTCTTGTGGTGGTGATAATGCTCTTTGGCAGCGATGCCCTGAGTGGTGGCAGCCAGATGGCGCTGATAGTGGCGATGGCAGTGTGTGTGGCCATCTCGATGTGGTGCTACAAAGTGCCATGGAAGGCCTTTGAGCAAATGATGTCGAAGACGATGGGCGGCATAGCGGTGACAGTGCTCATCCTGCTTGTGGTGGGCATGCTTGCCGGGTCGTGGATGATAAGTGGCGTGGTGCCCACGCTCATCTACTATGGCATTAAACTGCTGTCGCCACGCTTTTTTCTTGTGACGGCGTGCGTCATCTGCTCGATAGTGTCGCTACTCTCGGGCAGTTCGTGGACCACGATAGCCACGCTTGGAGTGGCGTTGTTAGGAGTGGGGAATGCCTTAGGCGTGAGCGAGGCATGGACGGCAGGCGCGATAATCTCTGGTGCCTACTTTGGCGACAAGATGTCGCCGCTGAGCGACACCACGATACTTGCATCGTCGTCGACCCGTGTCGACATTTTCAAGCACATCAGCTACATGACCCACACCACAGTGCTTGCCCTGACGGTGTCGCTTGTGATTTTTCTCATCGCAGGTCTGGGCCACAATCAAGAGGCTGCGGTGCATGTGGAGCAGTACACAGAGGGTCTGGAAAAGACGTTCCACATCTCGTTGTGGACACTTCTTGTGCCATTGCTCACGGGGGTTCTAATTGTGCGCAAGGCGCCGTCGCTCATAGTACTATTTGTTTCATCGCTCATGGCAGGTGTTATGGCTCTTGTGCTGCAGCCTCACATACTCACCCAGATAGCCGCCGACCCGTCGCTGAGCTCGGTTGGAGCCCTGACTCGTGGCCTGGTTGTCACCTGGGTGGCATCGACAGCGGTAGACACTGGCAATGAGGCCCTGAACGAGCTTGTTGCCACAGGCGGAATGGCGGGTATGCTCAACACGGTGTGGCTCATCATCTGTGCGATATGCTATGGTGCCGCAATGGTGGCCAGTGGCATGATAGAGAGCCTGACTCGCGTGATAATCAGAGCTATAAAGTCGCGTGTGAGCTTGGTGTCGTCGACAGTAGTGAGCGGTCTGTTGCTGAACCTCACCACGGGCGACCAGTTCATCAGCATAGTGCTTACCGCCGACATGTTTCGCAACGTGTACAAGAAGATGGGTTATGAGCCTCGCTTGCTGAGCCGCACCACCGAGGATGCCGTGACTGTGACATCGGTGCTCGTGCCGTGGAACACTTGTGGCATGACTCAGGCCACTGTGCTTGGTGTGCCCACTCTTGTGTATCTGCCTTATTGTTTCTTCAACCTGCTGTGCCCGTTGATGACCATCTTGATTGCGGCCATAGGTTGGCGCATCAAGCGGGTGAAGCCCGAAGATTTAAGTGTAGAGAGAGATGAATGAGAAGTGTGTTAGGCTATGACCATCCGCAATATGCTGTGATTGTTGACGTTATCTATTACACATATTATTAAAAAAGAAAAATTATTATTAAAAGGCTGGTAGTGTCGTTATTTTTGAGTATATTTGCAGTCACAATTAGACTATATAACATAAACAATAAAATATCGGAAACATAAACAACTATTATGAACAAACAAATCACTCTTGAGCAAGCCGTTGAGAAAGTGCAGGATGGAATGACCATCATGTTTGGCGGCTTCTTAGGTGTGGGTAGTGCCACACAAATTATCGACGCAATCGTAGAGAAAGGCGTCAAGGACTTAACAATCATTGCCAACGACACGGCCTACGACGAAGTGGCTCACGGCAAGTTAGTGACTAATCACCAGGTGAAGAAGGCCATTGTGTCTCACACCGGAACCAACAAGCAGACTGCCTTGCAGAAGAATGAGGGCACGCTCATCGTGGAGTATGTGCCTCAAGGTACGCTTGCCGAGCGCATCCGTGCGGCTGGTGCAGGCCTTGGCGGCGTTTTGACCCCCACCGGACTGGGTACAATCATGGCCGATGGCAAGGACATTGTGACAGTGGATGGCAAGGACTACTTGCTCGAGAAACCATTGAAGGCCGACATAGCGTTTCTGCGTGCTAACATCGTTGACGAGTTTGGCAACATGGTGTTCTTAGGCACCACCAACAATTTCAACCCCTTGATGGCCACTGCAGCCGACTATGTGGTGGTAGAGGCCGAGAAATTGGTTAAGGTAGGCGAGATCAAGCCCGAGCAGGTTCACGCATCGGGAATCTATGTTGATGGCATCTATGTTGAAAAATAATCTCTAATCACAAAATCAACCCAATGGAATACAGAACAAAGATTAGACTGCGCATGAGCGCAAAGGATGCTCACTACGGTGGCAACCTGGTTGACGGAGCTCACATGGTGCACCTCTTTGGTGACGTGGCAACCGAGTTATTGATTATGCGTGACGGCGACGAGGGACTGTTCCGTGCTTATGACAGCATCGACTTCTTGGCTCCTGTCTACGCAGGCGACTTCATCGAGGCCGAGGGCTGGATCGACAAAGAAGGCAACACCTCGCGACACATGCAGTTTGAGGCTCGCAAGGTGGCGGTCTCTCGCCCCGACATCAGCGCCTCGGCAGCCGACGAGCTCGACGAGCCCATCGTGGTGTGCCGCGCCAGTGGCACTTGCGTCACTCCCAAAGATTGCCAGCGCAAGTAGAGCACAATGCTTCGTAACTCATAGTAGCTCATAGAAACTCATAACTAACAATTAAGAATTATAAACAAATCAATGGATAAACTGATTATTACTGCCGCCATTTGCGGCGCCGAGGTGACTAAGGAACAGAATCCCAACGTGCCTTACACGGTAGAGGAAATCGTTCGCGAGGCAAAGAGCGCTGTCGACGCTGGCGCTGCCATTGTGCACCTGCACGTGCGCTGGGACGATGGCACTCCCACTCAAGACCGTGCTCGCTTCCAGGAGTGCGAAGAAGCAATCCTTAAGGAATGTCCCAATGTGATCTTGATTCCGTCGACAGGTGGTGCTGTGGGCATGACTCCCGACGAGCGCCTTCAGTCGACCGACACCATTCCACTGCCCGAGATGGCCACCCTCGACTGCGGTACCTGCAACTTTGGCGACGAGATTTTTGACAACACCATGCCCACGATGCGCGCCTTCGGTAAGCGCATGATGGAGCGTGGCATAAAGCCCGAGTATGAGTGCTTTGAGATGGGTCACCTCGACACCATCCTCAAGATGGCACGCAAGGGCGAGGCCCCTGGTGCTCCCATGCAGTTCAACTTTGTGCTGGGCGTTCCTGGATGTACTCCTGCCACCGTTGCCAACCTGTGCTGGCTCGTGAATGGCATCCCCGCTGGCTCAACATGGACTGTTACCGGTGTAGGCCGTCACGCCTTCCCCATGGCAGCTGCCGCAATAGCAATGGGCGGCAACGTGCGCGTGGGCTTTGAAGACAACCTTTACCTCGAGAAAGGCGTTCTCGCCAAGAGCAACGGCGAGCTCGTGGAGAAAGTGGTTCGCATTGCCAAGGAGTTGGGTCGTCCCATCGCCACCAGCGACGAGGCCCGCGAAATCTTAGGACTCCCCCCCAAGAAAATAAGCCTCAACACTATTGCAAGCAAATAAAAAGAATATTAACTATAAACTAAAAAATTAAAGAAACAATGCAGAAACATGGAAATAGATTCGGTACTCACCGAGTGATTGAACCAGTGGGCGTGCTGCCACAGCCAGCCAACAAGCTCGACAACAACATGGATGAGATTTACGACAACGAGATCTTGATCGACGTTCAAACTCTGAACATCGACAGTGCTTCGTTCACCGACATCCACAACTATGCCAAGAGCCAGGCCAAGAATCCCGACGATGAGGCCGAGGTAATGGAGGAGATTAAGAAGGAGATGTTCCTCAACGTTGAGCTCCAGGGCAAGCACCGCAACCGTCGCACTGGTTCGGGTGGTATGCTCCTTGGCACCGTTGAGAAGATTGGCGACGCTCTTAAGGGAAAAATCGACCTTAAGGAAGGCGACCGCATCGCAACTCTCGTGTCGCTGTCGCTCACACCACTGCGCATCGACGAGATACTGAACATCAAGGCCGACGTTGACCAGGTCGACATCAAGGGCAAGGCCATCCTCTTTGAGAGTGGAATATATGCTAAAATTCCCGATGACATGCCCGAGAAGCTGGCTCTGAGTGCTCTGGACGTGGCCGGTGCTCCTGCTCAGACTGCTAAGCTGTGCCAGTATGGCCAGAATGTGGTTGTCCTGGGTGCTGGTGGCAAGAGCGGCATGCTGTGCTGCTACGAGGCTAAGAAGCGCGTGGGCGTGACTGGCAAGGTGATTGGTTTGGCCAATAGCCCCAAGTCGACCCAGCGCATCAAGGACCTGGGCTTCTGCGACGTGGTAGAGAGCGTAGCCGGCATGACTCCAGTGCAGGTTTATGAGCTCGTGAGCAAGCTCACCGATGGCAAGATGGCCGACGTTACCATCAACTGCGTGA